>JAZUJU010000001.1:0-3731 GCA_045642985.1 Bacteroidaceae bacterium
CTGCTGTTTCGGCAGCTCGGACTTGAGAATCTCCTCGTCAGCCTCAAGTTCGCCATTCGAAAAATAGCGAAGATCCTCGGCTATGCGGTTGTCGGCATTCATCTCCTTGTTCCAGAGCACAAGGTCCTTGCGCATCTGGGCAGCAATCAGCCTGACCAGCTGACGGCGTTCAGGCCCCTCCGGGTATTCCATCGCCTTTCTGATGAGTTCAGGAATTATCCTGCCGTAATGTCTGAAGCGCACTTCGCCCTCGGCATAGCCAATATGGTCAGGATTCCAGCGGGTCTCGTCAAAGCGCGTAACAGGATACGGATAGTCAATGTCAAGCTTATAGTCAGACATATATGCCAGATGGTCCCAGAGTGTCACCTGATAGTCATTAACATCCTTCAGGGACGGGAACATTCCAGTCATTATACCTATTATCGTATCGGCACAGCGCTGTCTCTCAGCCCTGTCCTCTATACTTACCGCATAGTCCACCATCTCCTGCACGGAGCGTCCGTATTCGGGCATCGGCAGATGCTCACGTTGGGTATTATATTCCATCAGATCAGTTTTTTAACAGGTTCTTCGGTTTCAAAGCAATAAAATCCTTCAGGTAGAAAGGCTCGAAATAGGCCACATCCTCGAACTTTTCCTGAAACAGAGCCTTCTCGGCAAGAGGGAACATCCATTTGGCCAGAGGACGTATGCCGTCCACGAATATGGCATTGGGATGCTGTATGCACTCCCTGCACTTGGCCGCCCCATTGCCGAAGAAGCAGACAGGACCCCTGTCAAGATACTCTCTGTAACTGTCAGCATCGACGATGTCGGCACGCGTACCACGAACCTCGTTCAGCGCGCGGTCGTAGATAGTGGAATATACCTCCATCCTACGGGCATCTATCATAGGACATAAAAGAGCATCCTCAGGAATTTCGTCGCCCAGCAGCAGCGGCACGCACAGCAAACTGAGCGTGGGGACAGCAATCAGACGGGCATTGCGGGAATAGCATATCCCCTTGGCCATCGACACGCCTATGCGCAGCCCTGTGTATGATCCGGGACCCTCGCTGACTGCCACGGCTGTCATCTCCAGTCCGCGGCTGTCTATCAGGGACAGTGCCTCATCGACGAAAACGCCGAGCGTGACAGCGTTGTTATGCTCGGTGTGGTCCTCCTTGAAGAACAGGAGTTCGCCCTCCTCACTCACCGCGACCGAACAGCCTTCGGTTGCAGACTCTATATGCAGAATGCAGCTCATTGTATCACAGACAAGTCTTAGTTTGCAAAAATACTCATTTATTCCCAAAAAACCGTACTTTTGCATCGTATATAAAAAGATGTGACAGCAAGATGATACAGTCAATGACAGGTTACGGCAAATGCATTGTTGATGCAGGGAGCCGGACAATAACAGCAGAGATAAAATCGCTGAACAGCAAGTCAATGGACATATCGGCCAGAATAGCACCTCTATTCCGTGAGAAAGATCTTGACATAAGGAGCCGTATCGCGAATACTCTCGAAAGGGGCAAGTGCGATTTCAGTCTGACAGTCGAAGAACACGGAGGCACTACCGTCCAGACCATCAATGCCGAGGCGTTTGCAGGCTATGCGCGTCAGATTCGCGAGATTGCCGAAACGCAGCAGATACCATTGCCGTCGGACTGGTTCCAAACGCTTCTGCGCCTGCCGGATGTAATGGTACAGGACAGTCCGGAAGAACTGTCCGAAGAAATGTGGAAGTCTGCATCCCAGGCTGTTGAAGGAGCCATCGCTAGCCTGATGGACTTCCGCACTCAGGAAGGCATAGCCCTCGAAGCCAAGTTCCGTGAGAAAATACAGAATATCAAAGAGTTGCTCGCATCGGTAGAACCTTATGAGAAGATGCGGACAGAGGATATAAAGAACCGCATACGCGAATCTTTGGAGAAGAATATCGGAGTGGATTACGACAGGAACCGCTTTGAGCAGGAACTTATATTCTACATTGAAAAGCTTGACATCAACGAGGAGAAGCAGCGTCTTACCAACCACCTGAACTACTTTATCGAGACTCTCGAAAGCGGTCATGGACAGGGCAAGAAACTCGGGTTCATTGCACAGGAGATGGGACGGGAAATCAACACTCTCGGCAGCAAGAGCAATCAGGCGGAGATGCAGATTATCGTCGTCAAGATGAAGGACGAACTCGAGCAGATCAAGGAACAGGTACTTAACGTAATGTGAAAATCACAGAAAAAGAAACAGCGGAATGGCAGGAAAATGTCTTATATTTTCAGCTCCTTCGGGCTCGGGGAAATCGACCATAGTCAATTCTCTGCTACAACACCCGGAGCTGAAGCTGGCGTTCTCGGTGTCGGCCACCAGCCGTGCCCCCCGAGGCAGCGAACAGAACGGCGTGGAGTACATCTTCATCTCCGAAGAGGAGTTCCGCCGACGCATCAGCAACGGCGAGTTCCTTGAATACGAGGAGGTTTATCAGGGCTGTTTCTACGGCACGCTCAAGGAGCAGGTGGAGAGCCGTCTCGCAGCCGGATACAACATCGTCTTCGATGTCGATGTGGAGGGAGGATGCAACATCAAGAAATATTTCGGCAAACGGGCCCTTTCAGTCTTCATCATGCCGCCGTCGGTCGAAGAACTGCGCCGCCGTCTGATAAAACGGGGAACCGATTCCGAAGAGATGATTGAGAAGCGCGTGTCCAAAGCCGGTCTGGAGATTGGGTACGCCCCGCGTTTCGATGTGACCATCGTCAATGACAAGATGCAGGACGCCTGCGATGAAGCCTACAGCATCATAACCCGATTCCTTAATGAGTGAACCTGTCCGGACAGCCATCTTCGGAGGCACTTTCAACCCCATACACAACGGGCATCTGGCCATAGCCTCAGCAGTTCTAAAGGCTGGACTTGCCGACGAACTGTGGCTTATGGTAACTCCGCAGAATCCGTGGAAACGGGACTTGAGGCTGACCCCTGACAGCTATCGTCTGAAACTGGCCTGCAAAGCCACCGAAGACATGGCGGGAATCACCGCATCGGATTTCGAGTTCTCACTGCCAAAGCCATCATACACAGCCAATACGCTCAGAGCCCTTACCGAAGCCTTCCCCGAAAGGCAGTTCCGTCTGGTTATCGGAGCCGACAATTGGGCCAAGTTCGACATGTGGTACGACAACGGCTACATAATTGACAATTTCCCCATCATCGTATATCCGCGGACCGGTTACCCGCTTCCAGCGGCAGACAGGGGTAACGTGAACATTCTGGAATGTCCTCTGCTCGACATAAGCTCCACCGGAATCCGCAACAGGCTGGCTGCCGGGGAGTCGGTCGAAGGTATGGTACCCGAATCCATAACTCCGTTGCTCGGACGCTATACCCGAGCGGAAATCAGATAGAGAGATAACTGATTAGCAGGATTTTGACTCAATCAGACAGACGGCGTATGCGGAGATTCCCTCCATACGCCCTGTAAAGCCAAGACGTTCTGTAGTCGTGGCCTTAAGCGAAACAAAATCTGAATCGATGCCGATACATCCGGCAAGGGTCTGCTGCATCTCTGGAATATGCGGATTCAATTTCGGTTCCTCGGCACAGACTGTGGCGTCTATGTTGACCACACAGTAGCCTTTTTCGTCCAGCAGTCGGACACATTCGCGCAGCAGAAGTTTGCTGTCAATACCCTTGTACCGGGGATCCTTATCAGAAAAGTGGAAACCTATATCGCGCAGATTTGC
>JAZUJU010000002.1:0-3268 GCA_045642985.1 Bacteroidaceae bacterium
CAGCAACCGCACAATGGAGATAGAAAAGAGACTGTATACGCTGATAGTTCATTCCGAGAACATCGCCGGTGTTCTGAATCAGGTCACCGCAGTATTCACACGCAGACAAGTGAACATCGAGAGTCTGAACGTGTCGGCATCATCAATCGAAGGCATCCACCGCTACACTATTACCGCTTACGCGGACAGCGAAACAATCAGAAAGATTGCCAGCCAGATAGAGAAGAAGGTCGATGTGCTTCAATGTCAGTATTTCACTGATGATGAGATATTCTTCCAGGAGGTTGCCCTTTACAAGGTAATGACCAAAGTTCTCAGTGAGAGCCCAGCTATGTCAGAAACTGTACGCCGTTACGGAGCCAATATAATAGAGGTGAATTCGACATTCTCGGTAATCGAAAAGACCGGTTCTACCGACGATATCATGGCTCTGAACCGGGAACTGAGCCAGACTGGCGGGCTTCTGCAATATGTAAGTTCCGGTCGGGTGGCAATCACCAGGGCGCGGATTGAACATGTCAGCGAGTATCTGGAAAATATGGAAAACAGATATAAAAAGGACAATAACAGACACTTAAACTTATAAACTATGGCAAAGATTAATTTTGGCGGTGTCATTGAAGAAGTAATGACACGTGAGGAATTTCCTCTTGAAAAAGCCCGTGAAATTCTCAAGGACGAAGTTATCGCAGTTATCGGCTACGGCGTACAGGGTCCAGGTCAGGCCTGCAACCTGCGCGACAACGGCTTCAATGTCATTGTAGGACAGCGTCAGGGCAAGACATTCGAGAAGGCCGTCTCTGACGGTTGGGTACCGGGTCAGACACTGTTCTCTATCGAGGAGGCCGCCGAAAAGGGTACAATTATCTGTATGCTCCTGTCGGATGCCGCACAGATGCAGCTATGGCCGACGATAAAGAAGCACCTCACCCCAGGCAAGACATTATACTTCTCGCACGGATTCGCAATTACCTGGAATGACCGCACAGGCGTTGTTCCCCCAAAGGATGTTGATGTCATAATGGTTGCGCCCAAGGGTTCCGGCCGTTCACTCCGCACAATGTTCGTCGAAGGTCGAGGTCTGAACTCGTCGTACGCAGTATATCAGGACGCTTCGGGTAAGGCTCTTGACAAGGTGCTTGCATTCGGTATCGGTATCGGCTCCGGCTATCTGTTCGAAACCACATTCATCCGCGAGGCCACATCAGACCTTACAGGCGAGCGCGGTTCGCTGATGGGAGCCATCCAGGGCCTTCTGCTGGCCCAGTACGAAGTTCTCCGCGAGAACGGTCACACTCCGTCAGAAGCATTCAACGAGACCTGCGAAGAGCTGACACAGTCACTCATGCCACTGTTTGCTGCCAAGGGTATGGATTGGATGTATGCCAACTGCTCGACAACGGCACAGCGCGGCGCACTCGACTGGATGGGCCCGTTCCACGATGCCATCAAGCCGGTCGTCGAAAAGCTATATGCAAGTGTAAAGTGCGGCAACGAGGCTCAGATCTCAATAGACAGCAATTCCAAGCCGGACTACCGTGAAGGCCTGGAAAAGGAGCTTCAGGCTCTGCGCGAAAGCGAGATGTGGCAGACAGGCGCTGTCGTCCGCAAGCTTCGTCCGGAGAACAACTGACAATCGTAATAATATAAAGAAAGGCGGATTCAGTCGGATCCGCCTTTCTTTTATTCTATCTTCAAACTGTTATCAGAAGAACTTGTAACGAGAGTCAGTTACATTTGCCTTGTCGTAGAGAACGCTCAGGAACATATTGGTAATGTAACGGGCATCGTTTGACTTGAGACGCGACTTTTCAGTCTCATCATCGAACTCTGTAGTGTAAGAGTCGGCGCTGATCTTCTTTGCCACCCATACGCCACCGTCACCCTTGACAGGAGCGCAGGTCTCACCGTCTGCAAGCTTGGCTACAGCCGCGCCTACAAGAGACTCGCTCGAAACCGTCGAAGAAACGAATGCAGGAGATGCGAAGTTCACATACTTGAGAGTGTCAGTCTTGACGCCGCTCATCGAAGCGATGTTGCCAGCCTTAGCAATCTGATCCTTGATGATAGCAGCCTTCTTGTCGCGAAGAACGTCGTACTTGAGGACATCTGCGAGATCTTCAACCGGAGTGTAGCCCTTCTTGTTAATCTTGTCAAGAGCAACAACGAGCAGATGGTCGCTGTTCTCACCTACCTCGTAAATACGTGACACCTCACCCGGCTTTGCCTCGTACACCCAACGCAGAGCATCGTGCGACTTTGCAACGCTACCTACATTATGGCTGTCGCTTCTGAAATCGGCAGCGGCAAGCAGACGGTATCCGTTATCTTCGGCGTTAGCCTCGAGAAGTTCAGCAGTGTTGTTGTTTGCCACAAAGAGGCTGAGGTTGTTGTATGCTTCGTTGCTTGTCTCGTTGCTGAAATAAGCAGGACGCTTGACAACAGCTGCATTGTACTTCTGAATCTTGTTCTTCTGGTCATAAACCTTAAGAATAAGTGTTACCTGATCAAGCTTCAGTACTGCAAGCTCACCCTTGTTCATCGAAGTCAGCTTGTTCAGATAAGCGGCGTTGTCACCGGTCAGGGAGGCACCCTCGAAGTTGGCTGATGTCATCCACTGCGGAGCAGCGCTCTGTGCGTAGGCAGCTGCTATCGTATCAAGCGGTGTACCTGCCAGAACTACCTTGTAAATGCTGTCAGCAAGCGCTGCAATCTCGGCTTCGGTAGAACCCGGAACCTGAATTGCTGAGAACTGGACTGAATCGAATACCTCGGACTTTGCGATCACCTTGAAAGCATTGTAGGTATCGTCATCGGCATTGTAGTAAGGACCGTAAACCTCTCCTATCTGAACAGAGTCGAACCTGTCTGCTATGTCCTGCGGGTAACCTTTCTTCGAGAAGGCGACCTCGCTGTATGGATATACGGATTCTGTCAGACGGATGAACGATGCATACTCCTCTTCGGTAGAAGCAAGCTGCTGTGCATAGTCGGCAACCTCGTTCATAAGAGCCTGACGGTCTGCCTCACTCGGTACTATCTCGAAATCGATGAAAGAGATGGAACGAGTCTCGTCCTGATGCCTGTAGATAGGCTTTCTTTCATCGTACAGTTTCTTGACATCTGACATGGATACCTGAATCGTAGTATCGGCAACAGTCGAATAAGGAACTGTGGTCAGCAGAACATCAGCCTGTCTGGCCCTGTCCTCCCAAGAAGCCTTTCTTGAAACAGGATTCGAAAGAAGAGAAGCCTGAATCAGAGAAGC
>JAZUJU010000003.1:0-4181 GCA_045642985.1 Bacteroidaceae bacterium
TGCACCGGTATTGTTCTTGAGGATGTAAAGGTCTGTCTTCTTGCCCTGTACGGTCTTCTGAAAATCTTCTCTCTTTAGTCCGGACTTGTTGTCCTTAACGAAGTAGTCAGCCATATTTTTCTGCCTTTTAAAAGTAATTTAGTTTTAATAAGGCAAATTAATACAAATTTTGCAGACCGAACAAATATTTGAGGCACTTTGTGGGTGCCCCAAGGCCGATATGACGGCATTTTATCGTGCGAAATGTGAAAATTCGGGAATGGCGAAAAGGTCGGCAACCACGAAAGTGCTGCCGCCAGCGTAAATCAGGTCCGATGGGTCTGCGTCCGATATAGCTGCGGAGACTGCTTCGGCCACAGTCGGGAAGATCCTGCCTTTATGCCCGAAAACTTCAGCCCGATTCCGAAGCTCTCCGGCGGGCATTGCACGTTTCACTCCTGCCTGCGTGAAGTACCATACGGCTCCTGCCGGCATAAGTTCCAGGACCCTGTCCACATCCTTGTCGTTTACCATACCGAAGACTATGCGCAGAGTGCTGTACTGCCCGCTCTGCATCAGTTCGCTGAGATGGGCTGCCACGTATTTCAGACCGTGGCTGTTATGACCTGTGTCGCATACCATCGCCGGCCTTTCCGATAGTTTCTGCCATCGTCCCATAAGCGAGGTGAGATTGCAGACATGGGCGAATCCGTCGCGAACAGCTGAGTCGGGCAGATTCCATCCGGCAAGCCTGAGTTCGTCGACCGCATACAGTATGGTGTTGGCATTGTTGCGCTGGCAGAAACCCTGCAACTCGCTTTCAAGTTCTGGAAACCCTGCTGCGTCGTAGAGTAACCTACCGGCTTCTCTGTGTTCGGATATTATTTTACATTTGTCTTGGGCGAACACAATTTTTGACCCGCACCCGTCAGCTTTGTTCTGAAATACTTCTCTGGTCTCCGGAACATCCTCTCCGATGACGGCAGGGACACCTGGCTTGATTATTCCAGCCTTTTCGAATGCTATTTTTGCCAATGTGTCTCCTAAGAATAAAGTGTGGTCAAAACCTATGTTTGTGATGACGGAAAGTTCTGGCGTGATGATGTTGGTACAGTCCAGACGTCCTCCGAGTCCGGTCTCGATAATGGCGATATCAACTTTGCAGTCGGCAAAGTATCTGAACGCCATAGCTGTCGTCAGTTCAAAAAAGGATGGTTTGAGAGGCTCGTAAAACTGCCTGTTTTCGGTAATAAATTTTACTACAAAATTTTTGTCTATCGGTTTACCGTCGACTCTGATTCTCTCGCTGAAGTCAAGTATGTGCGGCGAGGTGTACAGACCTGTCCTGTAACCGGCCGACTGGAAGATGGCGGCGAGTGTGTGGGCCGTACTTCCCTTGCCGTTGGTACCAGCTATGTGAACCGTGCGGAAACTGCGGTGCGGGTGCCCGAAGTGTTCGTCCAGCTGCATCGTTGTCTCGAGTCCGGCTTTGTACGCTCCGTTCCCGATCTGTTGGAACATAGGCATCTGCACGTACAGGTAATCAATGGCTTCCTGATATGTCATGGCAGTCAATGGCCGGCTCCGAACCGGCGGAGGTCATTCGAAATAGTTCCTGAATTTCTTGAAGATTTTCTCCTTTATGCTAGGATTAGGCTTGCAGTGGTCGGATTCGGCAAGTTTCTCCATCATAGACTTCTCGTCGCGCGAGAGCGACTCAGGAATGTAGACGCTTATGTTGACCAGCAGGTCACCTCTGCGGCTGCTGTTCAGGACAGGGAGTCCCTTGTCGCGCAGTCTCAGGACTTTGCCCGGCTGTGTCCCCGGTTCAATCTTGACTTTGACCATGCCATCGAGGGTCGGTATCTGTACCGCTCCTCCCAGTGTGGCTTCTGGAACGGACAGCAACAGGTTGTATATCAGGTCGTTCTCATCGCGGATAAGATCCTTGTGCTGCTGCTCGTCAATGATTACGAGCAGGTCGCCGCTGTATCCGTTATGCCGCCCGGCATTGCCTTTGCCGCTGACGGCAAGCTGCATTCCAGCGGCTACGCCCTTTGGGATAGTGACCTCGACAATCTCCTCGCCGTATACGGTGCCCTCTCCGTTGCAGAACTTGCACTTGTCCTTTATGATGTGGCCCTCGCCTCCGCAGCGCGGACAAACGGTCTGAGTCTGCATCATGCCGAAAATGCTGTTCTGTGTGCGTGTTACTGTACCTGTTCCGTTACAATCAGGACAGACCTGCGTGCCCGAACCATTCTCGGCACCGGTTCCGCCGCAGTGCGAGCAGGGAACCTGCTTCTTGACCTTGAACTTCTTGGTAACGCCGGTGTTGATCTCCTCGAGAGTCAGTGAAACCTTAATCCTGACATCGGCTCCCTTGAACTTGCGCTCGCCGCTGCGCGACGAACGTCCTCCGCCGAATCCTCCGAAACCTGAGAATCCTCCGCCGAATCCGCCTCCGCCGAAGATGTCTCCGAACATAGAGAAGATGTCGTCCATAGACATACCCTGACCGGAGAATCCTCCACCGAATCCGCCGGCACCGTTCAGACCTTCAAATCCGAACTGGTCGTATTTGGCACGCTTGTCGGGGTCACTCAGTACGCCGTATGCCTCGGCCGCCTCCTTGAATTTCTCCTCGGCATTCTTGTCACCCGGATTCTTGTCGGGGTGATACTGAATCGCCTTCTTCCTGTATGCTTTCTTGATTTCGTCGGCTGTGGCGGTCTTGGGGACCTCCAGCACTTCGTAGTAATCTCTCTTTGCCATCTTTTCCTATTTGTCAGTTCGCCACAACTACCTGCGCTATTCTCAATACCTTGTCATTAAGCTTGTATCCGTCGCGTGTGCAGTCGATGACCGTGTTCTTCGCACTATCCTCCGTTGCCGGAATTATCGCTATGGCCTCGTGGAGGTCTGTGTCAAACTGCTCGCCCTTGGCCTGTATCTTCTTCAGTCCCTCGCCTTCGAGAATGTGCATCAGCTTGTTGTAGATGAGTACCGCACCTTCCTTGATGGCATCCGTGTCATCACTCTTGGCATTATTGGCAATGGCGCGTTCCATATCGTCGATAACAGGCAGAATCTTGGTCAGAATATCAGCCGATGCGCTCTTTATCAGTTCCGCCTTTTCCTTCAGGGTGCGCTTGCGGTAATTGTCGAATTCAGCCATCTGGCGCAGGTTCTGGTCAATCAGTTGCGATATTTTCGATTCGCTCTCGGCCAGCTTCTCTTCGACAGTAGGTTGGGCTTCGGCGTTCTCTGCCGACTCTCTGTCTTCCGATTCATCTTTGTTCTCTGTGTTCACCGTATCCTGTCCGGGGGCTCCGGCCTGTACGTTCCCGTCATTCCGCTTCTCATCCTCGTCCGAGGTCCTGTTACATTTCTTTGACATATAATTTCAGTCGATAATTCGTTCTGCTGTCACATTACAAATTCCTTGCCAATGGCAGAATGTCAGCAGTGCGGTTGTAATAATATGACACTTTGTCAATATGCTTCTGCTTATTCTGCATTTCCCAGGTAGCCGGCACCGAAACAGAACGGCAGTATGTCGGCGATGCCGTTGTCAAAGACAAGACAGAATTCGCTTCCGTAGAGTATTATTCTGACAGCCCTGCCGTAACGGCTTTCAACTTCGGCAATGACCTGACGGCAGGCTCCGCAGGGAGTCACGGGTATTGTAGTGAACTTTCCTTCGGTGAAAGCCGCCACTGCCAGAGTCTCTACAGGCTTGTCCGGATATGATGCACCGGCAGCAAAAAGTGCTGTCCTTTCGGCGCAAAGTCCGGAGGGGTAGGCGGCATTCTCTTGATTGCTCCCGGTCAGTATCGTCCCTCCGGAAAGTCGGATTGCCGCTCCGACGCGGAAATGCGAGTAGGGTGAATAGCTGCGGTCCGTGGCATTCCTGGCGGCATCGACGACCTGACGGTCTGATGGATCAAGTTCCTCGTAGCTGCATTTTTTATAGCTGATCTGCAATGTAAGCTCTTCCATAACTGAAGCTGTTTTCCGCAAAATTACTTTTTTACGCTTAAAGAGTCCGCTCGTTGTACCTTTTTGTATAAGTTTGTGGAAAATATGCTGCTTATGTGCTCAAGACGACTCATTCCGATTATGTGCCTTCTCTTTCCGCTGTCCGTCTGCGCCCAGGTCAGAAACAGCGCCTATCAGGCCTATATTGACAGATACAGTGA
>JAZUJU010000004.1:0-9715 GCA_045642985.1 Bacteroidaceae bacterium
GTCTGCCAGTATGCTCGGGCGCAGCCGGTCCTGCCAGTAATCGTAATGTGTCAGACGGCGCATTGAAGCTTCGATGCCTCCAAGCACGACTGGAACATCCGGAAACAGTTCCTTCAGAATGCGGGTATAGACTATTGACGGATATTCGGGACGTCCTGAATGCCTTCCGTCCGGCGTGTATGCATCTTCGGAACGCAGCCGTTTGCCTGCGGTATATTTGTTGACCATCGAGTCCATCGTGCCGGCTGTGACTCCGAAAAACAGGGCGGGTTTGCCGAGCTTTCTGAAATCGCGCAGGTCATCCTGCCAGTTGGGCTGGGGGACGATGGCCACACGCAGACCTTGAGATTCGAGGACACGTCCGATGACGGCAGTACCGAACGAAGGGTGGTCGATGTAGGCGTCGCCGCTGAACAGAATGACATCAAGCTGGTCCCAGCCAAGCCTGTCGCATTCTTTCTTTGTAGTCGGCAACCAGCGATTCATATGTCAGATCTGTTCGGACATTTCCTGTGGCTGTGATGCAAGCCATTCGTTATAAAGCGTGACAAGTTTTCCCAGACCGAAAGCCTTCATATCACGATGGAATATCACATCAATGCACAGGTCTATGAGCTGTCTGTCCGTTCCGGCACTGGTCAGGAGCGAACGTATGTTGAGCCTGAGCTTTTCCAGCACCTCTTCGGTGATTATCCCGTTGCTGTCAACCAGTCCTTGAAATAGAGCATATTTCCTGATAGCCTGGAGGTTTTCGTCTGATACTTCAATCCATCTTGAAGCGGATTTGTTGGCTTGAATCTTATTCATAGCGTATTATTGTTTTTTATTCTGTCAGGAATGTTACAATCGATTTCATTACTTTGGCACGCATATCGTCCCCGCTGATGCTCTCAAACGGAAAGCCTAGGGCCACTACGCCTTTTGTGCCGTCTCTGTAGGCCGTTGCCGCGCAATAGTGGCTGTTGGAATAAGTGAGTATGGCGATTGACTTGCCTGCGGGTTCGATGATTTCCGGATTGTCCAGCCGGTATGTCTCTCCATCATCGGTTACGGTCAGTCCTATGCTTCCGCCCGACCTGTCCAAAGTCTGCTCCCCGCCGCGCTTGATTGAGCCGTTCCAGGTAAATCCCAGAATGTCGCGTGCAAAGTCTGTTCCTCCGCGGACAGAGGCCAGATCGCTGCCCATATAGGATCCGCTGACAATCAGCTTGCCTCCATTGCCTGTGAAGTCACGTACGAACTGCATCAGTTCCGGAGAGAAAGTGTAGTAGTCAACTCCCATGATGGTATCGTTAGGCGTGTGCTTCTGCAGTCCTAAAATTATGTCGGATATACAGTAGCGTTCAGGACTGACCTGAGCTGTTTCGAGCGCTTCGCGGCTGCAGGAGACGAATGAGTACTCCCTGGTTGCAGCTATGGCTTTGCCGTGAATGTATGGATAGTCAAAACTGTTGCCTTTGATGAGTCTGCCGTCCAGGGCGTCGTCGCTGAAACCCAGTTCCTCCTCGTCTGCCATATGCGCGTGACTGCGGTCAAACTGCTGCTGATAGCCTGAATATACTGGCGAAGCTATGTGCTGTACTCCGGCATCAGCCATCAGATCAAAGCCGACGGCGTTTTCCGTTTCGACTGTGGCTGGACCGCTCAGTCTCTGGAAACCGTTGACTATCAGTATTGTACCCTTGCTGTTGCGCGCAATGTATGCAGATAGGGTTTCCGATGGCATGCTTTGTCCGCCGGCGTTTGACGCAGTAACCCTGAAACTGTATATTCGCCCTTTTTCGGGTACAATCTCAAAATAGGGCTCGCGTACGGCTATTCCGTTGTCGAAAGCCAGATTGTCAATGGCGGTGTAGACAATATATCCGTCGGGGCGTGCCGTCGGCTCCAATGGATCCTGAACCGGCTGCCAGCTCAGTCTCAGCGAGTGTGTCTCGGGAATCTCCTCGATTGAGAATCCTGTAACAGGCAGGGGTTGTACCGTATAGCTGCGGCCGTGCATGAATGCTGTGTATCGGAGAATGGATTTGTAAAGTGAACGCGAAACTGTAAATCTGAATTTCGGGTCAAACGCATACTTCAGGTCGTAGAAGTTCTGATGCGAAAGCAGTTCCAGTAAGGCGGAAGGCACCTGAGGCTCACGGCTCTCACAGTAGTTCCCGTCCAATACTCCGCGTAGGGTCCACTCACGTCCCGTCGAAGCGCTTATGTCGCGTCCGATTCCGTCAAGAATCTCGTCTGCAAGGTCGCGTGAAACATCGCGCGACATTCCGGTTCCGAGTATTCCGTCCTTTTTCTGCGTAGTGCAGATGCCCAATGTTCCGACAATACTGTCTCCGAGTCTTACGCCCGCATCGGTGTGAAGGGCGAAAGACAACTCTATCGGAACTTTCAGACCATCCTCGTCCGGGTCATATACCGATCCTCCAGCCAGCCAGTTGGTCATTCTTGGACGTGCCTGTATGTCCTCGTTGTAGTCGTGTGTTCCATCGTATTTGAGAAAGACCGAATCGGGCGCTCCACTGAAACGGGAGTAGTATCTTGCTCCCTCCAGATATCTGGGCTTGCCGCTTGCCGTGCCGCCGCGTGGTTCATCGCCCATGCCTCCACCGAAACGTACGGCATCGGCGCATACCACTCCGTCACTATGGCTTACATTATCCAGAATAACCATGCCCTTTTCGCTGCGGCCGGCATCGAAATGGAATGTCCCCAGATAAAGCCAAGTGCCTCCGCCCATCTGCTGGTTGACACTGAATGTCGTCTGGCCTCCCTTGTGATATACGGTGTATCTGGCATCGCTGACACTGTTTTCGAATGTGCGGTATGTGACATAAACCGCGTACTGACCTTCTTCGGGAAAGTCGGCCAGCCATTCCACGGCAGCGTATTCCGATGAGACTCCGCTGCTTGTGCCGACAATTCGGACCTCTCCCTTGTTGTCAGAAAGAAATCCAGACTCTTTGGCGGAATAACCGCCTCCGCCGACCCTGTTCCATTTGCGGCCGCGTCCGTTGCGCTGAATGAAGTTCCTGCGGCCGCTGTCATCGTCTACTATCACGCATCTGTTCTGCCAGTCCCTTTCGCGGGTGGAAACGACCACCGCCCCGGCGTTCTCGAGCATTGGAATAAGGTATGGATAGACGAACGATTGTGTGAGCAGGTCTTCGCGTGTGCACCACAACGATGGTCTCTGCCATTTCCATTCCATCGGTTCATCACCTTCAACGCTGTTGTCGTAGTAGTAGCCGTGACTGGGGGTTACGGACAGATGGACGCCGGCGAGACCGTTCCTGACTCTGACTGCAGATGACTCGTTCCGGACCCAGGACTCTCCATCGTGGCCGATGCCGTTCCACATCAGGGACTGGTCAGCATAGAGCCTGTGCCTGTTGGGAACGAGTGTGCTGATGTCCCTGCCGTTGCTTGTTATTCTGATTTCGTAATTTCTTACCGAGGCAGGCACTGCCTGTTTGAGCCCCCCGCTGATGGAGTCCAGCAGTGAGGGACGGAACATCTGTCTGGAAAAATTGTCGGACAGGGTTATCGTAATAGTCTTCCGCTTGCGGTCGATTTCGACCTTCCTGACTGTCACGTCGCGTATGTCCACCCGATTTCTGTATGTGCTGAAATAATTGGAGATACACGACCTGACAGCCTTGTCACTGTCCTGTGCGCTTATGCACAGGGTAAGCAACAGGGCCGACAGCAATACCGCAAGCCTTTTCATAGGGAAGCTGGTTTCAGAATCCCGTCAGAAGTCTGTCAGGCCTGTTTGGGGGACAATGCCTCGATTTCGTTGTATATTCCCTCTATCTGCTCGTTGAAATCCTTGTAGAGAGCGCGATAGTATGCCTTGACATTGCCGGGCTCGGTGTGGCTCACGCGGCTGGTGAAGTCAGCATCAAGTTCTATCAGCTTGCTGACAATCTCACCTGCTGCCTGTTCGTCCGTTCCGGGAACAAACTGGCTGCGGATAATACACTCACCTATCAGTTCGCTGACGATTGCACTGATGTTCTTCTTCAAATCCTTTCTGCTGGCCATAATATTATTTTTAGGTTTGTGATTCGTATAGCAACAAAGGTAATAAATTTGGAGCAAATGTTTGCTCACTTCTGCATTTTTGGCGAAATTTGCAGTAAGTAATCATTATTAGAAAGTAAAATGAAAAGTGCTTTACAAATTGCTCGTGCCGCTTACCAGCCGAAACTACCAAAGGCGTTGCGCGGTGCATTGAAGGCTGTCGAGGGTGCACCTACGCAGTCAGTGGCTGATCAGGATGAAGTGAAGAAACTCTTTCCGAACACTTACGGAATGCCGTATCTTCGCTTTGAATCTACGGACGGTGAGTCATTCAAGGCAAGACTGAATGCCGGCGTTATTCTTTCCGGCGGTCAGGCACCTGGCGGACACAATGTAATTGCAGGCCTTTTTGACGGTCTCAAGGCACTCAATCCTGATAATAAGCTTTACGGCTTCCTGCTCGGTCCCGGCGGTCTGGTGGATCACAAGTATGTGGAGCTTACAGCCGAAGTTATTGACGAATACCGCAATACCGGCGGATTCGACATCATTGGCTCAGGCCGTACCAAACTGGAAAAGAAAGAGCAGTTTGACAAGGGCCTTGAAATCTTGAAGGAACTTGACATCAAGGCTCTGGTTATCATCGGCGGCGATGACTCGAACACCAATGCCTGTGTGCTTGCCGAGTACTACAAGTCCATCAATGCCGGCGTTCAGGTAATAGGCTGCCCGAAGACCATCGACGGTGACCTGAAGAACTCCGAGATAGAGACATCGTTCGGTTTCGATACTGCCACCAAGGTTTATTCCGAAGTTATCGGCAACATCGAGCGCGACTGCAATTCTGCAAAGAAGTATTGGCATTTCATCAAGCTGATGGGACGCAGCGCCAGCCATGTGACACTTGAGTGCGCTCTCCAGACCCAGCCGAACATCACTCTTATCGGTGAGGAGGTCGAGGCTGAGAACCAGACTCTCGATGACATTGTAACCTATATTGCCGGCGTGGTTGCCGAGCGTGCGTCGCGCGGTCTGAATTTCGGTACCGTACTTGTACCGGAGGGACTAATCGAGTTTATTCCTGCCATCAAGAAGCTTATCGCCGAGCTGAATGACCTTATCGCTGCCAACCAGGCAGAGTTCGACAAGATCAGCGCTGACGAGAAGATTGCCTATATCGCCTCACATCTGTCAGCTGCCAATGCTGCAATATTCAACAGCCTGCCTGCAGGCGTCAGCCGTCAGCTGGCTCTTGAGCGTGACCCGCACGGAAACGTACAGGTTTCTCTTATTGAGACCGAACAGCTGCTGGCCGATATGGTTGCCGTCAAGCTGGATGAATGGAAGAAGGAGGGCAAGTTCGTCGGCAAGTTCGGCACACAGCATCATTTCTTCGGATACGAAGGACGTTGCGCCGCTCCGTCAAACTTCGATGCCGATTACTGCTACAGCCTCGGCTACAATGCTTCGATGCTGATTGCTGCAGGCAAGACCGGTTACATGTCATCGGTCAAGAATACTGTAGCTCCTGCAGACCAGTGGATAGCAGGCGGTATTCCTATCACTATGATGATGAATATGGAGAAGCGAAACGGTGAGATGAAGCCAGTTATCCGTAAGGCTCTTGTCGAACTTGACGGCGCTCCGTTCAAGGAGTTTGCCGCTCACCGCGAAGAGTGGGCCCGCAACACATCGTTTGTATACCCAGGCCCTATCCAGTACTTCGGTCCGTCTGAGGTCTGCGACCAGCCGACCAAGACTCTTAAATTGGAACACAAGTAATTGCACTGACAGGCCATTCACAGCTTTGGAATGAACAAAGCAGGAACAGCTCAGCCAAAAGGGAAAAGAGGGGCTTCCAAAAGGCCGACAGCCAAGGGAAGACCCTCTTCCTTTATCAGTTCAGGCAAGGGACGGAAACGCAAGGCCAGGCGCAGTAAACGCAGCCACGTCCCGGTCAGCCTGGACGAACTGCCTTTGTGGCTGCACTGGGTACTTGCCGGAGCAGTCGCCCTGCTGTTGCTCTGTCTGGCCTATTCCGGTGTCATTCGCAAGTACTCCTATCGTTGGAAACCATGCTACGGGGCCAGCGATTTCGAACTCTGTCTGCCGCATGCCGGACAGATTTACGGCATCGACATCTCACATCATCAGGGCGATGTGGATTGGGAGAAAGTAGCTGCAGCATCGGCTGCACATCCGATCCGTTTCGCATACATCAAGGCTACCGAGGGCGGCGACTTCAAGGATGACAGATACGACGGATACATAGAGGCTGCCCGAAAGGTGGGAATAGTGTGCGGTTCATATCTGTTTTTCAATCCTGATGCAGACCCGGGACAGCAAGCCCGCTTCTTCATCGACAACGTCAGCATGGAAGCCGGAGATCTGCCCCCTGTTGTTGACGTGGAGCTGAGAGGTGCTTCCAAAGCCGTTCTGCAGCAGAACCTGTTGGAGTGTCTCCGTATAATCGAGGCGCATTATGGCGTCAGACCTGTCATCTATTCGTCGTACAAGTTCCGTAACCACTATCTGAATATTCCTGCTTTTGACAGATATAAGTTCTGGATAGCAAGGTATTACGTCGACAAACCTGACGAGTCAGACCGCTGGATCCTCTGGCAGTTCTCGAACAGGGGACGTGTGGACGGCATTGAAGGTCATACCGACATCAATGTGTTCAACGGCAGCTTCGATGATTTCTCTCTGCTGCACAAATAGGACTTCTCCCTTTCTTTTGTAGGGAAAATCCCATGCTGAGGTATTTATCCCTTTCTATTTTTGCAGTGGAGACAGTTCCAAACCTAAAAATTCAGAGCTATGAGAAGAACTATGTTATTTATTGCAGCGCTTCTGACGGCAGCCGTTACGATGGCGCAACGCGGTGACATCTACTCATCGGACAAGAAGACTCCTGCGGCTCCTGCAGCACAGGTTACACCGGTTACGAACAATACCTATATTATCCAGCCGGTAGAGACTGTCAAAGTGACCCAGACCGTTGTTCCCGCTACTACTGTAAGCGATGGTGAACGCGATGTTGACGAATACAACCGCCGTTACACTTACGGGGCTTCAGCTTCGACCGAAACTACTTCGGAGGAGACGGTCATCATCGAGGAAGTTGTCACTCACGATACCGTGTATGTCCTGAACGACTCCTATTTAAAAGGATATAACGACGCATCCGAGGATTACGAATATGCAATCCGCATGTCACGTTTCCACAATGTGTCTCTAAGCATATCCCTCGGCCCGCTTTTCTGGGATCCGTGGTACTGGGATCCTTGGTACTACGACCCATGGTACAGACCATGGTATTATGATCCGTGGTATCCTGTCTGGCGTCCGGTTCCGTACTATCCGGTTCCATACTATCCCGGCCCGTATTATCCTGTACCTGTTCCTGTCTATGTACGCGACAGATTCGTCGCTGACCGCGATATCAATCGCAACTGGGACAGAAAGCTTGCTGGCGGTGCCGCCAGAGAGTCCGCCGACAGGAGAGTGATGTCTGACAGCAGAACCGTGACACGTACAAGTACTGATCGTGGCTATACCGGTGGCGCCGGTGCAATCACTAGCGGTGCTACTGATGCGACAATCCGTGCGGAACGCAACGCTTCGAATGCCGGAGTACGCGGAACCAGCGGTTTTACAGACAGAACTGAGCGCGGAACGGGTGCCGCATCCGTTGACGGCCGTACATCAACTGTACGTACGGGTACAGACACAAATGCAGATACCAGAACCGGTAAGACTGTCAGAAGGTCGCAGATTGACTCAAATACCAATACCAGGACACGCAATGATGTGAAGTCTGATGCAGGAACGCGTACCGATTCGAAATCGGTAGTCAGGACCAGGACTGAGACTCCTACACGCAGTATGAATGCCACACGTGTCAGGACTGAGTCATCCCGGTCTTCGGAAAGAAGTTCTGTATCCAGTCGCAGCGTCAACTCGGGTAATACATATTCCCGTCCGAGCAGTACTGACCGCGGAAGTAGCAGTGTAGGTTCTGTCAGAAGTTCCAGCCCTTCGAGCAGTATGGGCGGCGGCAGCTTTGGCGGCGGTTCCAGTGGCGGTGGAGGAGGCTTCAGCGGAGGCGGCTCTATCGGCGGTGGAGGCGGCGGAGCCCGCGGAGGCAGCGGATTCGGTGGCGGACGCCGATAATTCAGAGAGAGGGGCTAGTTTCAATTGATGTGTTACAGTTAATACAGAATGTTATGCGTACAAAGATAAATCTCGCTTTTTTACTTATGCAGGGCATTGCTCTCTGTTCTGTCGCTCAGACATCGTACGATGTCAGCCCGCTGATGGAACAGGAACTGAGCGGTACCGCAAGGTATCTTGGAATGGGCGGCGCAATGGGAGCGTTCGGCAGCGACCTGTCGGTTATCGGCCGTAATCCTGCCGGTATAGGAACCTACAAGACAGACGAGAGCAGCATATCCCTTTCTTTCTCGGGATCTCATACCGATATGTTCAATCCTGGCAAGGTATACGCCTCTGATGGTACCTTCATCAGTTACAGTGCCAAGAGAACCAATTCAGATATCCGTTTCTTTGCCGACAATGTATCTTTTGTGGTGAATCTTCCGACTTCGGGCAGCCTGTTCTCGGATGTGAATCTGGCTTTCGCGTACCGCAGGGCTAAGGATGTTGACAGGAGCATAGTGTATATGGACGACTGCATCATGCCGTGGGGCGGCACTGAATACCGTGACTATGCCAATAATCAGAGGATCAGAACGAATGCCTTTGACTTCAACATCTCGTTCAATACGGATGACCAGTTTTATTGGGGACTGACGTTTGAGACGCTTCACTCCTATCTCTATAATTCCGGCCATTACTATCACTACATCCCTGTACCTGCAGGCGTTTCTGAAGAACCTGTTGACATCAATTCCGTTGATTTTGCCAATGATATGTCTGCTATAGGATGGAATCTCAAATTGGGCGTAATAGCACGGCCGAATGCAGGCAATTTCCGTTTCGGAGTGTCATTCGCAACGCCTACGCTATACAATGTTGACCAGATTTACGAAGACAAACTGTATGCAGTTGATGGCGAGAAAAGAGACGGCAAGCGTTTTGAGCAGAGCCAGTATTACCGTTTCTCATCGCCGTGGGTAATCAATGCAAGTCTGGGATACAGTACTGCACATACCGCTTTCGGACTTGAGTACGACTGCAACATAGCAAATCGTTCTTACCTGAGGATTAACGGCACGAAGCTGACTGAACAGGGTGGCTATACCGATTTCCAACCATTCTCGGTAATCAGAGCGGGAGTGGAAACCAATGTATCAAAGTTCAGTTTCAGATTGGGCTACAACTATAATGTTCAGATGTTTGACAAGGACGCACACAAGTACCTCGGTGACACTTCATTCAACAATAAGAGAATGGATATCACTTACGAAAATCAGAAGGATGCGCATACCGCTACATTCGGCGTCGGGTACTGCAGTTCTCCGGGCTTCTTCGGCGGGCAGTTTTATGCAGATGCGGCTTTTGTCTACAACTGGCGTAACAGCGAACTTCATCTGGCCGAGTATCCTGACATTGATCCTGTAACAGATTATCTGACAGGAACCGGCAAGTTCGTACTGACATTCGGAGTAACATTCTAATTCCATTAGAAACGCTGTAAGTAGGAGGGTCCGGACTGACGAGTCCG
>JAZUJU010000005.1:0-6750 GCA_045642985.1 Bacteroidaceae bacterium
TAAATTACTTTTAAAAGGCAGAAAAATATGGCTGACTACTTCGTTAAGGACAACAAGTCCGGACTAAAGAGAGAAGATTTTCAGAAGACCGTACAGGGCAAGAAGACAGACCTTTACATCCTCAAGAACAATACCGGTGCAGAAATCGCCATCACCAACTTTGCCGGCGCGCTGCTTTCGATAATGATGCCTGACCGCGACGGCAGATATGCAAGCGTCATCGGCGGACACGACAGCATCGAACACGTTGAGAACAGCCCGGAGACCTATCTGAGCACACTCATCGGCAGATACGGAAACCGCATAGCCAAGGGCAGGTTCACACTTGACGGCAAGCAGTACGATGTCGTGGCCAACGACGGTCCCAACAGCCTCCACGGAGGTCCAACCGGCTACCACAAGCGCGTATGGGATGCCGAACAGACCGATGCCCAGACACTGTGTCTGCACTACCTTTCGGCTGACGGCGAAGAGGGATTTCCCGGCAATCTGGATATCTGCGTCAAGTATCATCTGACTGACCAGAACGAACTGGTCATCGAATACGAGGCAACCACCGACAAAAAGACAATCATCAACCTGACAAATCACGCTTACTTCAATCTGAACGGCATCTGCAAGGACAGCAGGGATGTTCTGGACTATCAGCTCACAGTCAACGCAGACCACTATCTGCCGATTGACGACACCTGCATTCCGCTAGGCAGTATAGACAAGGTTGAGGAAACAGCTTTCGATTTCCGCACGCCTCAACGCGTAGGAGACCGCATCGACAGCTGTGAGCAGACTGCCAACGGTCACGGATACGACCACTGCTGGGTACTGAACAAGCGCGAACCGGGTGAGTTGAGTCTGGCTGTAAAGTGTGTGGATCCTGCCAGCGGCCGTTCGGTAGAATGTTTTACCACCGAGCCGGGTGTCCAGGTCTATTCCGGAAACTGGTGTAACGGCAGCCTGTGCGCCCACGGAGCCACCCTGCCCCGCCGCGCGGCAATCTGCTTCGAGGCGCAGCACTTCCCGGACAGTCCTAACAGACCTTACTTCCCCTCCACGGTTCTGAACCCGGGCGAGACATATAGACAGACCACAGTTTACCGCTTCGGCATCGAAGAATAAGAAACGCGCATGACCGGAACTGAACTCAACGGCGTTTTTCAGAAACGCTTCGGGCATCAGGGGACGCTCTATTTTTCACCGGGGCGCATCAACCTGATAGGCGAGCACACCGATTACAATGACGGTTTTGTTTTTCCAGGTGCTGTTGACAAGGGCATTACGGCAGTCATCGCCGCAAACGGACTTGACATCTGCAGGGTATTCGCAGCCGATATCGAAGACGGCAGCAACTGCGTCGAGTTCGGCTTCGATGAAAGCTGCAAGCCTGAATGGCACTGGGCGTGCTACGTCTTCGGCGTGTGTCGCGAAATGATCAAGCGCGGAGCTGCAGTCGGCGGATTCGACGCTGTCTTTTCGGGGGACGTGCCCAACGGGGCGGGAATGTCATCGTCGGCAGCACTGGAATGTGTCTTCGCATTCGCACTGAACGAGATTTTCCAGACCGGTTTCGACAGGTCGGAACTTGCCCGCATAGGTCAGGCGACAGAGCACAACTACTGCGGAGTGAAGTGCGGCATAATGGACCAGTTTGCAAGCCTGATGGGTCGCAAGGGCAGTCTGATAAGGCTCGACTGCCGCAGTCTGGAGTTCGAGTACTTCCCGTTCAATCCCGATGGCTACCGTCTGATGCTGGTCAACACCTGCGTCAAGCACTCACTCGGCAACGAATACAACGAGCGAAGGGAGAGCTGCGAGAAGGCCGTCGCTGCCATACGCGAGTCAAATCCCGGTGTCAGGAGCCTGCGCGATGCAGACATCACAATGCTGGAAGCCGTCAGGGACAGGATATCCGAAGACGATTTTCTGAGAGCCAAATATGTCATTGACGAGAAGGAACGTGTGCTAGCCGTATGCCAGGCGCTTGAAAATGGCGATTACGAGACTGTTGGACGCAAGATGTACGAGACGCATTACGGGCTCAGCCGGGAATTTACGGTGAGCTGCCCCGAAGCTGACTGGCTTGTAAGCACGGCACGCGAATGCGGAGTCACCGGTAGCAGGATTATGGGTGGAGGTTTCGGCGGTTGTACAATCAACCTGGTCCGCAATGAACTGGTAGCCGATTTTACCGCCAAGGTTACGGAAGGCTATGAAAAGCTGTTCGGCATAAGTCCCGAGTTCTACGAAGTCTCTGTCGGAGACGGTTCACGACGTTTATAAAATTTTGATTATCAAATAATTCAATAAAAACAACTTAATTAAAAACAAAATGAAATCAAGTATTTATCTGATTGGTGCGGCTGCAATCTGCGGCGCATTGGTATTGGGTTCCTGCAAAGGAAATGGCAAAAATCAGAAGCAGGCTGAGGAGCCGGCATTCGAAGCATTGTGCCCATCTGATTTCCAGACTGAGTTCTGCGGCAAGCAGATTGACCTCTGGACACTCAAGAACGCAAACGGCATGACTGTCCAGGTCACCAACTTCGGTGCAAGAATCGTTTCAATCTTCGTTCAGGACAAGGACGGCAAGTATCAGGATGCAGTCATCGGTTTCTCCAACATCAAGGACTACACCACCCAGTCAAGCGACTTCGGCGCATCTGTCGGACGCTATGCAAACCGTATCAACCAGGGCAGAATCACCGTTGACGGCGTTGAGTATCAGCTGCCGCAGAACAACTTCGGCCACTGTCTGCACGGAGGTACAGACATCACTATTCCTCTGGGCTGGCAGAACCTGCCATACGATCTGGAGACCGTATCAGAGAACAGCATCACTCTTGTCATGAACTCTGCTGACGGCGAGGCCGGATTCCCGGGCAATGTTGTCGCCAAGGTCACCTACACTCTGACCGAAGACAACTCGATAGACATCGTCTGGACAGCCACCACCGACAAGAAGACCGTCATCAACATGACCAACCATGCCTATTTCAATCTGAACGGTGACCATTCACTGCCTATCACCAACCACGTGCTGACTCTGAATGCCGACAACTTCACCCCTTGCGACAGCACATATATGACTACCGGCGAAATCCTGCCGGTTGCAGGCACTCCGATGGACTTTACATCAGCCAAGGAGATTGGCGCGGAGATTACCAATTTCGACTATGAGCAGCTCAAGAACGGCAACGGTTACGACCATAACTGGGTTCTCAACACCAAGTGCGACGACACCAAGTGCGCAGCCAAGCTCTATAGCCCGATTACCGGTATCTTTGTAGAGGTTTACACCAACGAGCCGGGCATCCAGTTCTATTCAGGCAACTTCCTGGATGGTACGGGCATTGACAAGCAGGGCAACAAGATGGAACAGCGCACAGGCTGCTGCCTTGAGACCCAGAAGTTCCCGGATTCACCTAACAAGGCAAATCTCGAAGGCTGGTACAGCGCAGAGCTTGCTCCGGGTGAGACTTACTACAGCCACTGTGTCTACAAGTTCGGTGTAGAATAATGCTGAATTTATCAATCAATAAAATAATAAGTAACAATGTTTTTACCATCAGTTTCTGTGTTGGAAGGCCTTAAGAGCAACGGCTTTGCAACAATTGACTACGTTGTAGTGGTTGCCTATCTGGCACTCTTGATTTTCCTGGGATTCTTCCTGTCCCGCAGTAAGAACGGTAAGGAGAAGGACTCCAAAGACTACTTCCTTGCTGGTAACACCCTGACTTGGTGGGCCGTCGGTGCATCTCTGATTGCCGCCAACATCTCAGCCGAGCAGTTCATCGGAATGTCCGGTTCAGCCTATTCTGCAGGTATCGCCATTGCAGCTTACGAGCTTATGGCAGCAGCAACCCTTATCGTTGTAGGCAAGTTCCTGCTTCCGGTTATGATCGAGAAGAAAATCTTCACCATCCCGCAGTTCCTGCGTGACCGCTACAATCCGGGCACAGGTCTGGCCTTCTCAATCTTCTGGCTATTCCTCTATGTATTCATCAACCTGACATCAGTGGCATGGCTTGGCGCTCTGGCCATCGAGCAGATTCTGGGTCTCCGCGGCTGCGTCCTTATGATAGGAAGCACATCAATTTCCATCCGTCTGGTCATCATCCTGATTCTCTACATCATCGCCGGTGTATATTCCATCTACGGTGGTCTGTCATCGGTTGCTTGGACTGACGTGATGCAGGTGACATTCCTGGTAGGCGGCGGTCTTATCACTGCTTATGCTGCTCTGAATGTAATTGCCACCAAGCTCGGTCTGGAAGGCGGCGCACTGGCCGCACTCGGCAAGGTATATGAAAGCATGAAGTCTGTTCCGGGTGACACTCACTTCAATCTGGCTGTCCAGCGTAACGTAGGACTGTATCCCGGTATCACTGATGATCCGTACTTCACTCTTCCGGGCATCGCCCTCGTCGTAGGTGCACTGTGGCTGACCAACCTGGGCTACTGGGGTTTCAACCAGTACATCATCCAGAAGGGTCTCGCAGCCAAGAGCCTCTCGGAAGCCAAGAAGGGTATGATCTTCGCAGCATTCCTCAAGATTCTGATCCCGTTCATCGTTTGTATCCCTGGTGTCTGCGCATTCTACATCAAGACACAGCAGCCAGATCTGTTCGCACAGCTGGCCGGTGGCATCTCGATTTCTGATGACGCTTACCCATTCCTTATCCGCAACTTCACTCCGGTATTCGTAAAGGGTCTGTCATTCGCAGCACTTGCAGCAGCAGTCATCTCATCGCTGGCTTCGATGTTCAACTCGACATCAACCATCTTCACGATGGATATTTACAAGCAGTACATCAACAAGAACGCATCTGAGAAGAGCCTCGTATCTGTAGGTCGTATTACTTCAATCTGCGCTCTGATCATTGCCATGATTGCAGTTTACCCGATTATGGGCGGTGCTGACCAGGCATTCCAGATTATTCAGGAGTACTCAGGCTTCGTATATCCGGGCGTTGTCGTAATCTTCGGTCTCGGCCTGCTGTGGAAGCGTGCATCAGGTCCGGCTGCAGTCGTTGCTGCTATCGGCACATTCTTCTTCTCCATTCTGTTCAAGTTCCTGCTGCCGGAAGTTCCGTTCCTGCTCCGTATGGGTTACGTATTCCTGGTACTCGTCGCCATCTTCGTTCCGATGTCGCTGCTTAACAAGAGCGGCCGTATCGAGGCTGAAAAGCTCGACCAGCACACCATCGATACACAGCTCAAGTGGTCGAAGATTCTGTTCATCGCATCAGCCGTTTCGTTCCTGGTCTTCATCTGGGGCATATGCGATCCTGTCTTGCGTTCATGGGGCTTCGAGGCTTGGCTGTTCTTCGCAGCCATTCTGGGCGTTCTCGGTCTTTACCTGCGTTCAAATGCAAAGGACAAGTATCAGAATGCCAAGGCTGTCGGCATCGATCTGGTTCTGTTCCGCACCGACCGCGCATTCAACATCGGCGCTATCTGTGTCATTGTAATCTTGGCAATCCTCTACGTATTCCTCTGGTAATATGTTGGAAGAGCTTAAAGAGAAAGTGTTTCAGGCCAATCTGGACCTGGTCAGACAGGGTCTGGTCATCTTCACTTGGGGCAATGTCTCAGGCATTGACCGCGAGAAAGGTCTGGTTGTCATCAAACCTAGCGGTGTAAGCTACGATGTGATGAAGGCCTCCGATATGGTTGTTGTCTCCCTCGAAACCGGCAAGGTTGTCGAGGGGGACCTCAATCCCTCGTCGGACACCCCAACCCATCTGGTTCTGTACCGGGCTTTCCCGAACATTCAGGGAGTAGTCCACACCCACTCCACCTACGCTACTGCATGGGCTCAGGCGGGAATGGACATTCCGAATATAGGAACGACTCACGCCGACTATTTCTACAAGGACATCCCCTGTACAGCCGATATGACAGAGGCCGAGGTCAAGGGCGACTATGAGCTTGAGACAGGCAATGTGATTGTACGCCGTTTTGAAGGTATCAATCCAGACCACACGCCTGGCGTTCTGGTTAAGAATCACGGACCGTTCTCGTGGGGTACGAGTCCGGCCAACGCTGTATATAATGCTAAGGTTATGGAGCAGTGCGCTATGATGGCCTACATCTCCAAAACACTCAATCCCGAGACGACGATGAATCCTCTCCTCGTTGAGAAGCATTACATGCGCAAGCACGGGCCTAATGCCTACTACGGACAAAAGAAAAAGTAATAACATTAACACATTATTAGATATAATATGTTCGACAATTATGAAATATGGTGGGTGACAGGCGCACAGCTCCTGTACGGAGGCGATGCAGTCGTTGCAGTTGACGGTCACTCGAAGGAGATGGTTGCAGGTCTGAACCAGAGCGGCAACATTCCTGTCAAAATAGTATATAAGGGTACAGCGAATTCGAGCAAGGAAGTTGAGGCCGTAATGAAGGCTGCCAACAACGATGAGAAATGTATCGGTATCATCACGTGGATGCACACATTCTCACCGGCCAAGATGTGGATCAAAGGTCTGCAGGCACTGGAGAAGCCTCTGCTGCACTTCCACACCCAGTACAACACCGACATTCCATGGGATTCCATCGACATGGACTTCATGAACCTGAACCAGAGTGCACACGGCGACATCGAGTTCGGCCACATCTGCACCCGCATGCGTGTAGCCCGCAAGGTAGTCGTAGGTCATTGGAAGAGCGAGGCAGCCCAGAAGCAGATTGCCGTATGGAGCCGCGCTGCAGCAGGTTTCGCAGACGCTCACAACGTACGCT
>JAZUJU010000006.1:0-2543 GCA_045642985.1 Bacteroidaceae bacterium
CTTTTGGAATATGGGCAAGATAAGGCATAGCCCAATCGGGATCCCCTACGTGCCAGATGATATTGGATGCGATGAGGATGTCGTTTTCCGCACAGCGTGCGATATCCTTATTCATAATGTTTCTCACGTGAGCAAGCGAATTGGGTACTGTCAGCGAGGAAGCCGTGCGGGAGGCGCAATATGCATTGATGACAGCCTCGCAGGCCAGATCTCCGAAAGTATGGGTGTGGACAGGAAAGCCTCTATCATTGGACGCGGCAACGATAGCGTCCAACTCTTCCTGCTCCCAGATGATGTTGCCGTGCTTTTTGTCGGCAGGAAGGTCCTTCAAATATTCCTCGCTTATCCAGCCTGTGCCCGTATCAGTAACGCCGTCTGCGAACAGCTTTACGCCGTTGGCAATGACGTGTCGGCTGGAGTACTTGTCGATAATCGTGCCAATGTAATCAAGTCTATTTTTTACGGTTTCCGGCATATTACCTCCCTTCGGGAATCCCCAGTCATAACTGCGAATGTTGTAGAATCCTATCATATTGACCGTGAATTCTCCCGACTGGTCCAAATCATAGGCATACTTGTAGGCTCTGGCCTCTTCATCCAAATAGTTGGTTGCGGCGTCCAGATAACAGGTGAAGCCTCGCTCGTTGAGTGCCTTTACCGCATTGATGCAAGCCTGACGGTACTGGGCATCGTCAAGAAGGGCCCCCACGGCCTTGTTGACAACGTAAGGTATAACTTCGTCTGTGATATAGCCGGTAGGTTTTCCTGTTTCACCCAGGGTGAGAATGTCTCCTCCACGGACATCCATCAGCTTCTCGCCGTTATCCTTGAGAAGTCCGGCTTTTTTCAGCGCAAGAGTATTGCACAGAGCATTGTGGCCGCCACCATCAATAAGTATTATGGGATAATCCGTCGATATTTTATCAAGTGTTCCGGCATAGTCAGTCTGATTGTCTTTCTGCACCTTCTCCGTAGCCCATCCAAAAGAAACGAAAGGGCCTGGGTTTGATTTCATCTTTTGAGGTATCACAGTGCAGACCAGTTCTTCAAATGTAGCCTTGAATCCCGGAAGCATAGTCGCGACGCCTTCCACTCCTATGAAATGTCCATGACCTTCGGTGCAGCCGGGGATGACAAGGCCCTTGCCGCGATAGTCAACCACCTTGGTCTCGACACCGGCATACTTCTCCGCTTCGTCCTTAGTCCCTACATATACGAACTTGCCGTCCTTCACGGCAAAGGCCTCTGCAATCTTGTCGTTGTCTGAAGTAAAAATCTTGCCATAGACCACAAGGTCTGCGGGACCGCAAGACGGCTCCGAACCTTTTGATTTCTCACAGCCTGCAAGCAGGCAGGTTCCGATAATTGCACACGCAACTGCAATGAGTCCAAAAGTTTTTTTAACTGTGTTCATATTCAAATTCTCTTCCAGATGTTCAAAGTTTGTAAAACTTGACAAAGTTACACTTTCCTTCCTAAATCGTTCAATTGATGGATGAAACATACATCGGTATTTGGATGATTTCTCATACATCACCCTTTGTTGCTACTCCGACCAGTGTTCTACTTTCCATAAGGTGTGGGTCTCCCGCCACATCGTGCGCCCGTCTGAAGTCCGTCACACCATCAGTCGTGAGCCCCACTCATCATCTTAGTTCGGCATTGAGCCGAACCCCTCCGGCAACATTCCCGTCAATAAAAAACTATGAGCAGACGGGCCGCACTGATAAACCTGTGTATCGAGTGCGAAAATTGATATCGATGTTGTCCCCGCTGGTAAAGGAAATGAAATAAGCCCTTAATGGGTTCTGTTCATAGAGCGAGCTGGACCAGTAGTAACCTATCGCTGTTGGAGAGTCTGCCGTAGCAAAATTCTTATTAAGGGTGTTGTTGACCATGCACCATGCGGCTGGCAGGAAAATGGAATTTCCCGTGAATCCGGGCTTTTTGCTTGTTACCTCATAGCCGTACACATCGTTACGTGAGGTCCATGTCCAGGTACAGTTCTCGCTGTCCATCAGTTCGGTCCATTCAGCGGCTGTGGGAGTACGCCAGTCACCGCCCCAGTTGGCATGCGCCATATCGTCTTCGGGATCAAGGACTGTCTTAGAGTCGGTGTAACCGTTATAGCCGGATGATGATTTGTTGCAGTATTTGGTCAGTGTGCTGGAGGTGCCATAGCAATGCGGATATGTAGTCCAGTCATAGTCATCCTTATCATTAAACTCTCCCCAGGCAAAGTAAGCGCCGTATTCTTCGGGGCTGGAGGCACCAACGTTGGTAGTGGCCCATTTCACTGAAAGGCCAAGATCAACGTATTCTTTAGTCACCTGTGATACTGCTGTGAGTGTAAAAGGCAGTAATGCAAGTAGTGTTAATGTCTTTCTCATATGTCAATCATTATGCGTTGTTTGCAAATGTAAATAGAATCGACAATTAGCGCGCTATTTTTCGGATAAATATTCATTTCCTTCCAAGAAACAGCATTCCGGATGAACCAACTCCTTCCTGTCAATCCCGAAAGTCAGGAATGGACCCAGGGA
>JAZUJU010000007.1:0-4711 GCA_045642985.1 Bacteroidaceae bacterium
TCATCAATCCACTTGACAATCTCATCGTAGCGTTCCTTGGCATCAAGCGAAGTAATCCAGTTAGGATACTGCGAACCCCATGCAAAGCAGTGGAACTTGAAATGCAGGCCGTGATTTTTGGCGTAGTTGTATGACACATCGGCACCACCCCAGTTGAAAACTCCGCGATTTCCCTCCACCGAAGACCATTTGGTCTCATTCTCCGGAGTTACCTGGTTCCAAAGCTGACGATACAGATAACCGTCAGTATCCATTTGACCGTAGGTTGTGATATTTCCCAGGAACTTGTTCTTGTTCTGTGAAATCTGCGAATTCGCCTGTAACGGATACAAGGCGATCAGGAGTGATAAAAACGCAAGGTGTAGAAGTCTTCTCATAAGCTTGTTATTTTGTTTCAATTGCCAAATATATAATAAAATATGGTAACATATGTTCAATAAAGTTCAAATTAATTGACAGAAAACAAAAAATCGGATAACTTTGCGGCAAATACGAGTCCGTACCCCACACACAAGGATGCGGGCGTTTTTTGTATTTGGAACAAATTTACTGTATTTATTAAGGGACACACAACATAATGAGACAGAAACGTTTCTTTCTGAAAGAGAGTGAGATACCATCCAGATGGTACAACGTACAGGCAGAGATGCCGAACAAGCCGATGCCGCTCAAAAACCCGAAGACCGGCGAAGTGATGAAGGCCGAGGATCTGTTCCCTATCTTCTGCAAGGAATGCAGCCGTCAGGAGCTGAATCAGACTGACATCTGGATTGACATACCTGAAAAGGTTCGCGAACTGTACACCTACTACCGCAGCACTCCCCTGGTAAGGGCATACGGACTTGAAGAGGCTTTGGGCACACCAGCTCACATCTACTTCAAGAATGAAAGTGTCAGCCCTGTCGGTTCTCACAAATTGAACTCGGCAATCGCCCAGGCATACTACTGCAAGCAGGAAGGAGTCACCAATGTCACTACAGAAACCGGTGCCGGCCAGTGGGGAACCGCCCTTTCGTACGCTGCAAAGCTGTTCGGTCTCGAAGCCGCAGTCTATCAGGTCAAGATCAGTTATGAGCAGAAACCATACCGCAGGAATATGATGCAGGTGTTCGGAGCTCAGGTCACGCCTTCGCCGTCAATGTCCACACGTGCAGGAAAGGACATTCTGACAGCCACCCCTAACCATCAGGGTTCGCTCGGCACAGCCATTTCCGAAGCCGTTGAACTGGCGCGGACTACGCCGAACTGCAAATACACGCTGGGCTCTGTTCTGAGCCACGTTTCGCTGCATCAGACAATAATCGGGCTCGAAGCAGAAAAGCAGATGGAGATGGCTGGTGAATATCCGGACGAAATCATCGCCTGTTTCGGCGGCGGTTCAAATTTCGGCGGCATCGCCTTCCCATTCATGCGGCACACATTCAGCGGAGAGCACAAGGATACACGCTATATTGCTGTTGAGCCGGCTTCATGCCCGAAACTCACCAAGGGCAGATTCATGTACGATTTCGGTGACGAAGCCGGATACACTCCGATGATGCCTATGTTCTCTCTGGGCCACAAGTTCGCCCCTGCCAACATCCACGCAGGCGGTCTGCGCTATCACGGTGCCGGTGTCATCGTCTCGCAGCTGCTCAAGGACGGATTCATGGAGGCAATGGATGTCGACCAGCTTGAGACTTTCGATGCCGGTATGCTCTTTGCCCGAAGCGAAGGTATAGTTCCGGCGCCAGAGTCCTGCCATGCCATAGCAGCCACAATACGTCGTGCCGTCGAGTGCCGCGAACGTGGCGAAAAGAAAGTCCTGCTATTCAACCTGACAGGGCACGGGATGATGGATATGGCCGCATACAACCAGTATCTGAGCGGCAACCTCACCAACTACAGTATGACTGACGAAGACGTAGAGCGACAGTTGAACAAATAATATGAAGGATTCCGGTTTTCTGAGAGTTGCCGCGGCCGTTCCGCAGGTTAAGGTCGGCAGAGCGATGGAGAATGCTGAAGAGATTCTCCGTATGGCAGGTGATGCCTCCAAGCAGGGTGTGCAGGCTATCTGTTTTCCCCAACTGTGTCTGACTGGATGTACCGCAGGCGACCTGCTGTGCAGCAGCAAACTTCTGGATGACTCCCTGCAGGCACTCATACGGCTCAAGCAGGGCAGCAGAGAATTCGGAGCCCTTTTTACCGTTGGTCTCCCCATAAGGATCGGACGCGCCGTATTCAATGCCGTAGCAGTTATCTGCAAAGGCCGGATACTGGGAATCTGCCTTGACGGGAAACCGTCTGATGTCCGACATTTTCAGGCTTCAGGGACAACTTGCCGGACACTGACCATCGATGGCGACGAGGTTACAGCTTCAAGCCATATCGTCTTCAGGTCTGACAATATCACAATCTGCATAAACCGCATTGCGGGAATTAACGCGGACCTTGTGCTCTGTCCTGCCGCAGAGGCCGAAACAGTCGGAAAGTCAGCAGCGCTCAAAGCGGCCGCAATGCAGCATTCGCTCGACAGCCGTTCGGCAATAGTGCTGGCATCGGCAGGAAAGGGCGAATCAACCACCGACAGTCTATATGCAGGTCACGCCGTCATAGCCGAGAACGGGCTGATACTCAAGTCCGTCAGTTACGCGAGCGGAATCACGGCAGCAGACATCGACATCGAACTGCTGCACAACGCACAGACCGATGCTGCCGCAGCAGAATTCAGCGGAGCAGAACTTAAGGTCATCGATTTCGATCTGCCGGTATTCTCTGCTGGCAAGGAACTGCTCAGAGAGATTCCGGCTGCCCCGTTCCAAATATCCGATTCAGTATTCGAAGAGACATTTGCCATACAGACCGAAGCCCTCATCACACGTCTGGAGCATATCGGAATAAAAAAGATGATAATAGGCATCTCCGGCGGTCTGGATTCGACACTGGCCCTGCTTGTCTGTGCCAATGCCGCTGACAGGATGGGACTTGAACGCACCGCCGTCACTGGCATCACAATGCCGGGATTCGGCACGACCGACCGCACTTATACCAACGCAGTCGGAATGATGGAGGCTCTTGGCATCGAACGCCGCGAGATAAACATACGCGAAGCCTGTCTTCTGCATCTCAAGGACATCGCTCACGACATTGACGTACACGACTCGGCATACGAAAACGCCCAGGCCCGCGAACGCACACAGATACTAATGGATGTTGCGAACGAGAACGGCGGACTTGTAATCGGTACCGGTGACCTGTCAGAACTGGCACTCGGCTGGTGTACCTATAATGGAGACCATATGTCCATGTATGCAGTCAATGCCAGCATACCCAAGACTCTGATTGCCGGAATCATACGCCATGCGGCAGGTCTGAAGCAGTTCTCCGCGGCAAAAGCCAATCTGCTGGATGTCATTGACACCCCGATAACGCCCGAACTCCTGCCGACAGACGGGCGGAATGTCATTGTACAGAAAACCGAAGAGATCATAGGCCCCTACGAACTGCATGACTTCTTCATCTACCATCTCATCCACAACCGTTTCAGTCCGGACAGAATTCTGTTCCTGGCATCTGTCGCGTTCAAGGGAAAATACGATGAGGATACCATCAGAAAATGGCTGAAGCTCTTCCTCAAGCGTTTCTTCAACAACCAGTTCAAGCGTTCCTGCATGCCTGACGGTCCCTGCTGCGGCCCCGTCAGCCTTTCACCGCGCGGCGGGTGGCAGATGCCGAGCGACATTTCTGCCGCAGACTGGATTTCAGAGCTCTGATCCGGAACCGAACAGTTCCGAGTGACGGCGGTTGATGTAGTCGTAAGTCTCTATGTAACAGTGAAAGAATCCGGTGGTATCCTTCGTTATCACCGGCTGGTCCAGTTCTATCTTCTCTATTTTACCAAAATCATACCCGCCGTTCACCTTCCAGCCCCACTGTTCCAGGAAACCGATGTGAATCGCATCGGCAGGGCAGTAAAGAGAACAGCGCATACACATCAGGCAATGATGTCTGAAACGGATGACACCGTCAGAATCCTTATAGATATTCCGGGTAGGACAGCGCCTGATACAGAGTCCGCAGTCCAGACATTTGTCCATATCAGTCCGGTAGAGGAAAGAATTGACATCGCCACCTATATACTGCGGACGGGACACCACCATAGACACCAGTCTCGGCCACAGTTTCATGCGTTTCCTGTTCGGAATGCCCCTGCTGACCTCCAGTATCAGAATATCCATCAACTTCTCATCCATCATCAGCATCTCTCTGACAAGCTTCTCATCGAAACGGAAATGAATGTTGTACGGCATCAGGAAATGATACTCGTTCCTGACCTTGACTCCGCAGCGGCGCAGTTTACGCAGGACATACTTCGACGAAGCGTCGTTCGCATGTTCCGTCTCACCTGAATTCTTGTAGATGAACACATTCTGTCCCCTCTTGAATTTCTGCCTGCGTATGAATTTCAGGAAGGCCCACGGAGCGCAGTATCCGTGAATGGGATAGCCCAGTCCTATAATGTCGTACTGATACAGATCAAGACGGCTGTTGTCCAAAGGATCAATTTCGAATGTCGTGACCTGCCATCCCAGTTCCTTTTCCAGCCTGTCGCGCAGCTTACCGGTCAGGTAGCGTGTATTGAATGTACCCGTAAAATAAAGCAGCAGACAGTTCATCGGCACTCTTCAAGCTTAGGTTTGAGATATCGTCCCGTATATGACTGCGGACA
>JAZUJU010000008.1:0-7291 GCA_045642985.1 Bacteroidaceae bacterium
TATGACAGACGCTAAGATACTGGTGATTGATGACAATGCGGCGGTACGCAGCACTCTGAATCTGGTTCTCAAGACCCAGTTCAGCAGTGTGGTGGTAGTGGGGAGCCCGCAGTTCATTCCGAGTCAGATTGGCTATGACGACATCGATGCCGTGCTACTGGACATGAATTTCGGGCAGGGACATCTGGACGGGCAGGACGGCCTGTTCTGGCTTGACCACATAATGAATCACAGCGGGTTGGAATATCCTCCGGCAGTAGTCATGATAACGGCATTTGGCGATGTGAATCTGGCGGTGCAGTCGCTCAAGAACGGTGCGGTAGATTTCATCCAGAAGCCCTGGGACAACAACGACCTGATAGCCAAACTCAATGAGGCTGTACTGAAGCGCCGTCAGAGGATTCTGGCTGCCAAAGCGGCAAATTCTTCTGATATTTTGCAATCATTGAATCCGTCATCAGAACAGCCGGACATCACATCAGAGGGGAGAAATACCGGTAAATACGATGAGATACCGCAGATAACTCTCGAAGAGATGGAGCGCAAGTCTATCTTGAATGCTATTGAGGCGACTGGACGCAATTATTCCGAAGCGGCCCAGAAACTGGGCATCAGCCGTCAGACACTGTACAACAAGATGAAACGGTATGGCATCTGTTAGCCGTCACTATACCTGGCACGTGACAGCCGCTCTGTTCTTCATCATCGCGTTGTCAGCCGGTTTCGTACTGCTGCTCAAAGTCCATGCTGCCCTGGCTATTTTGGATGCGATACTGCTGCTGGTCTCTGTCATCCGCATTATACAGCTTGTCAGATATCCGATCAGCCAGACGGTGATGATGGCCCGCGCCATATCGAACAACGACACTATGCTTCACATTCCCGAAACTGATGATGCGTTGCTCAGTCAGGCATCACACGATATGAACCGCATTCTGACATCGTATCGCCGTGACCAGAACGAACTGGAGACCCGAAAGAATTACTACGAGCGTATCCTGCGCATAATGACGCACGAACTGCGCAACACAGTGACTCCAATCGTTTCGCTCACTGACCTGATGATTCAGAATCCTGATGCCCAATCCAGAGAGGACCGCATGGAGGCGATAGAGATAATCAACGGCCAGGCGCACAATGTTTGCAGTTTCTTGGAGTCGTATCGCCAGCTCACGGTGCTGTCGCAACCGTCATTTACCAGTATCCCTGCCGCTCAGATATTCGGACATCTGCAGACGCTGCTTGCCGGAGAGCCGGGATACAGCCGTATCTGCTTTGAAACCGCCGGCGATGTCATCCTTCAGGCCGATGCAAGCCTGCTGTCGCTCGCCTTGATCAACATCATCCGCAACGCTATGCAGGCTACTGACAACGTTCAGGATGCATACATCCGGGTGCTCGCATCGGCTCCCGGCGGCAAACCTTGTGTCACCGTCACCAACAACGGTCCCGAGATTCCCGAGAACCAGATAGAGCAGATATTTCTCCCGTTCTATTCCACAAAGCAGGGTAGTGGCAGCGGTATCGGCCTGGCCCTCTCGCGCCAGATAATGCAGCTTCACGGTGGAACTCTGACCTGCTCCTCGCATTACCCCTATACTGTCTTTTCCCTCCAGTTCCCATAAATGATGCCAATATTGCAATCAAATACCATTGCGAAGTCACTTCCTTGCAATATTGGAATCGTTTTCGCCAGTTTCCTGCATTTTCATTGCCAATATTGCAGCAAATGACATCTGAAATGCATTCTGCTTGCAATGTTGGCGCGTCAATGCGTTTTTTATAGAAATACTCTTGCAAAGCGGAATGCAGGATGTTATCTTAGCGTCAGAAAGGCATACAAAATACAAAAGACACACATAACGATACGATGAAAACGGCAAAACACTTATGCTTCACCTCGCACAAGGAGGTTATGATGCGCGACTCGCACGATGTTGGCGTGATGATAAATTTTCTGGCATTGAATTCGTGGAAACACAAAATCCAGATTCTTGCGGATTGTGAGATGTCAACGCACGTACATCTGGTAATAATCGGTGCTAAAAATGATGCATCGGCTTTTGTGAAAGATGTGCGCAGACAATACACAAGGCATATGGATGCTAAATACGGACGCCCCAAACACATACGGTTTGGGGAAAAGGGATTTTTCGAACTTGACATTTATGGCAACAGCCACATACAGACCGCATTGAGTTATGTTTTGAGAAATCCGTTGCATCATGGTGTGACAGGAACACCTTTCGCGTATCCGTATTCGTCTGTCAATGATGTATTTCCCATTGAGATGGGTAAGTTGGAACGCTTTCACTTGGAGCAGACCAGGCAAATGGAACTGCGGTTACGGCGCAATGGAAACTGGCGCAAGTCGGAGAGAAATGTTTCACATATGATTGGAAATGATGTGATTGATTCACGACAGGAAATGGCCGGATTCCTGCCGCGCTATTCCGAATGGCCTGACGGATGGAAAATGTCAAAGGATGGCGTGTTTCTTCGCCCGTGTTTTGAGGAACTCAGACAGACTGAAATGTTGTTCGTTTCGCCAGGAGCATTTCAGTTCTGTATGTTCCGCAAGTCCGATGAAAACTGGTTGCAGGAGCAGGATACGGATGCAAATGGTTATCCTCCGATTGAACTCTCAAACATTGAGCCGTTTTATAACGAACACAGCTTGAATCAGCTCAAAATGAACGAAAGGATATCAACGTTCAAGAAAAATACTATGACGGATTTTGATGTATGTACGATTGTCGACAATAATATCGTACAGGAATTCAAATGTCATTCCGTTTACGAATTCAACGATAGCCAGCGTAGAATTGCGCGTAGTTTGCTAGTCAATGAAATGCATATTCCGGCAATCCAGTCAGAGCGTTGCGTGCCAGGATAGTATATGCCAATATTGCAATCAAACAGTTGCAAAACCATTTTATTTGCAATGTTGGCAATGATATTGGGCAAAATGGGCAAAAACGATGCCAATACTGCAAGAAATCTCTTCGAAATCTATTCGTATATGCAATATTGGCACATACCATCCAATCGCTACCGTCCTCCATCAATACCTGCCGTCCACCATTAGCTACATACAGACCGGTGAACCCAATGATGCAAATCAGCGAGACTTGCGTAAGCGCTAAAGTACCAGTTCGTCGGCATCGGAGATGCGCTCGTAACCGGTGATGATGACCTCGTCGCCAGGCTGCAGACCTTCTGCTATCTCGTAGTGGCGAGGGTTTTGGCGACCAATGCTTATTGGAACGCGGACGGCGCGGGTGTGGGATGCGTTGACCTTGAAGATCCACTGCCCGTGGGTGTAGTTGTAGAAGTTGCCTTTGGGGACAATGACCGACTGCTCCTGACCGCTCAGCTCAATGCGGGCCTGATAGCTCTTGCCGATACGGGCATTGTCGGGCATAGAGTCGGTGAACACCAGAAAGACATCGAACGAGCCACCCTTGATTTCTGGAACGGTGCCGGCAATAGTCATCGGGTAGGTCTTCTTTTCGTATGTGATTGTGGCCGGCTGGCCCGCGCTGATTTTGTCAATGTAGAATTCGTTGATGCTCAGACGCATACGGAAACTGTCCATACGCTTGACATCGGCTATCGCTGTGCCGGCTGATATGCGTTGGCTTGGCTCAACTGACAAGCCGCTCAGCTGACCGTCGGCAGGCGCTGTCACAACAAGGTCATTCAGACGGGCTTCGGTACGCTCCAGTTTGATGCGTGCTTCGCGCAGCCCGTCCTCCAGTTCCTCGCGGCGTATTATGTTGAGCACTGAATCCTGACGGCGGCTTTCAAGCTGCAGACGCTCAGTTTCCATCTTGTATCGGTATTCCTGCTCGGCAACCTCGAATTGGGCCTTGCTGCTGATGCCCATCCGGAATTCCTCGATGGCAAGTTCGTGCTGTTTTTCTAGCCGCGACAACTCGTATTGAGTGGCCAGCATGCTCTGGCTGAGCGTGATGCTGCGCTGGTCCATCTCAATCATACTGGTGCGGTAGGAACGGTTCTGACGACGCCACGACTCGCGCTCGCTTTCTATGGTGCGCTCCAGTTCGGGATCGCTCATAATGAGTATGGTGTCGCCCTTTCGGACCATTGCACCGTCATTCCTCAGCACCTGCTCCACATAGCCGCCCTCGCGTGTATAGACCTTGACAGACTGAATTGGCTGCAGAGTTCCGTCCGCATTGACATATTCCGAGAACTCTCCGTTCGAGACTGTGGCAATCTGTATGCTTTCTGCATTTACACGCAGCACCTTGGGCCCGGTCGACATCTTGATCATGAACACTATGAGACCGATTCCGAGAAGCCCTGCAATCATATGAATGCGGTATTTGACATACCATTTTTTTGGAGGCAGTTTATAGTCCATCTTCTATCTGATATTCAATTAATGTATCATTCTCAAAATCGTAGCCTGTGATGCTGCGTATCGTGTAGTACAGCTGCCAGTAACGGCTCAGAGCCGATATGTATCCCCGATAAGCCGAATCCTTGGCGGTTATGGCTTCGTTCAGTTCAAGCATAGTTGAGTGCCCTGTCATATACATATGATGTGCCACATCGTATCGGTGCTGTGCCGTCTGCATGGTGCGGCGGGCAATGTCTACCTGCCGTTCCTGTATGTTGAACTGGCTCACTGCCCGCGTTATGGTCTTTTCGAACGATACGCGGCTCTGCTGATTTCTGAGTTGTGTCAGTTCAAGATTGTTCTGGGCAATTCTGACCCGCCCGCGTCCGCGCCCCCAGTCCAGAATAGGAATGCTGACCGATACGCTGACCACCTGCTCGTCATTCAGATTGCGCAGGCTTTCGGGCAGTTCGTCGGCAGTCTGGGCAAGTCCGAGACGCATATAGATTGAGGCGCGGAAGCCGGCCTGCGATTTGCTGTATGCCAGATTGCTTTCGCTGCTGATGCGGTTCAGTTCCATCGCGTCTATGTCGGGACTGTTCCGTTCGGCCAGTTCAAGGGCCTCGCTTACAGGTATGGTGAAATGCGGGATGCTGTCATCGGTAATCACCTGAATGTCAATGTCGGACGGCAGGTTCAGATAGTTACGCAGAGCATCGGTGGCGTCATCGAGACCTGCGCGGGACGAAATTATGCCCGTCTCTTCGTTAAGCAGACGCAGTTCAAGTTGAAGAAGCTCGTTCTCGGTGATTGTGCCGATGTCGTACCGGCCCCTGCCGAATGTGTACAGCGTGTCTGCGGCTGCGTAGTTCAGGCTTGCAATTTCCATATTGGTTTGAGCCGAAACCAATTCGAAGAACAGCAGCGATGCCTGGCTGGCAACCAGCTCAAGCGCTTCGGCATACTGCTTGCGGGCCATGCGGTATGACAGAGGCTCGGTCTTCCGCTCCCACTTGAAAGGATTGTAGCCGTCAAGACTCTGCGAGATGGTAATCTGCAGAGGCTGCGTGTAGTAGTTGTGCGTGCGGCTGTCACCGAACTGGTCAAGACGGCTGACGGAACTTGACAGTGAGATTGTTCCTCCAGTGAACCAGATATTCTGCGACAGATTCAGGCTGAGTCCGCTGTGCACACTGTTGCTGCGTACATACTTTTCGCTTCCGTCCGGCAGTGTCATGGAATTTGTGCTGCGGTTGAGCGACGGGTTTGACGACAGGGACAGCGATGGCAGGTATTGCGCCTTGTAACTCTTGTAGCTTAACTGCGCCGATTCGAAACTGTTACGAGCCTGCACTGCCTGCGGCGATGACTCCTGAGCCATACTGATGACCTCGGCCATCGTCAGTCTGATGACTTCGGACCGGATGCATAGCGGACGGACGCATAGAAGCATTGCTGCCAGTAACAGCCGTATTGTTCTGAGATTTTTCACCTTTGACATTTTCAGTCGGTCTGATTACGGCTGCAATGTTCGGCAAATAGCACAATTTGCCCGCAAGAAAAACGGGGAAAATGAATTTTCCTGCAAAAAGTGTCAAAAAATTGGACAGTTACTCTCCAATGTTATCCAGAGACATCATCAGCTCGATTACTTCGGAGTAGTTTTTCATTCCCGAAGGAATATTGTTGCTTTTAAGGAAGATATCGTATATCCTTTTCTGGGCATCGTCCAGCAGCGGAATCCGCTTGCTTCTCCAGTAGTTGATATTGTCGTTCAAGTCTTTCCTGACTTCTGGACTTATTGTAAGTGCCCACTGATTGAAATCATCTTCGGATAGGAGTCTGGCGGCATTGCTGAGGACTGCCGACACTATGCCGAAGTATGCACTGTATCTCATTTCGGGGATATCGGAACTGCGGCAGCACTGGAATGCCCACCAGTTGGCTTCGGCTTCGCTGCTTACTCCGAGCAGATGGGAGTATTCGTGAGCAAAGGTGTAGGGGATATCAGCAGCGGGCAAATCTGTGTTCAGATGCGACTCGCAGAAGAACGGTCCGATATATCCCAATATTCCCATTGCCGATTCGAGACCGCTCAGAGGCATCCTCTTGGGGTGCTGCCACCGCTTCGGCCGGCATAGGCCATATACCTCGGGTACTGATGAGTAGAATTCCCTGATGTTGCTTTCCATCACTTCTTTGTCGAGAGTCACATCAGGCACACGCGATGCATTCAGCTCTTCGGTAAAGTCTGTCAGAAATGCTACGAAAGCAGTCGAGTCGTAAGCCACGCCGACAGATCCGACCCTTTCGGTAATCGGTGAGCGGGAATAGTTCAGACACCATCCCAGGTACGACCAGACGAATATCCATACAATCAGTGTCATTTCCTTGAGAATGCAGTTCGCAAACCCGTACTTTCTCCTGCACGACCGGATGATAATCCATACGAACAGAGCGATAAAGAATACAATGAGCACTGCCTGCAGAGAGAATCTGAACGGTGATGCGACCAGCGACAAAGCCGATGACAGGGCAGGGTAGATGTTCATAGCATAGAAGTCACCGGCTCCGCGATTTCCCATACACAGGACTATGATTATCGCAATAACAGCCCCGGGTATGAGCAGCTTGGGTATTCTGAACTTTCTGTCAGCCATAACACTCCTGCAAAAATAAGCACAATGTTGTCTCTGTCTTCAAACAAAAACCTGTTTTTGCTTGTCATATTAAAAAGTTAGTTCCCTATAAGTTGTTGACTTGCAGGGAACTAACTTTTTGGGGTGCCGGGTGGGACTCGAACCCACGACATTCAGAACCACAATCTGACGCTCTAACCAACTGAACTACAGGCACCATGTTCGGCTTTCGCCCGAATGCGGTGCAAAGATACTGCTAAAATTTGAAAAACAAGTATAAATC
>JAZUJU010000009.1:0-7184 GCA_045642985.1 Bacteroidaceae bacterium
CCACAATCTGCAGCTGGAGTGAATGTGAATGTGGGATCACCGAATACATGAGTCTCAAGAGTGATGTTCATGACAGCAAAGTAGCCTACACGCATTCCAAGACCGGCCATTCCGAGATAACGGTTAATCCAACGGTCCTGAATGGAATTCACGGAGTTTGCTATGGCTATGAGAGTACCGCTGCCTTCAGTGAACAGATAGGCTTCCTGAATGCTTTCAGTCTCCTGGAATGAGCCGTTGTAGCAGGCATCAAGAGAAACCATACGTACCTGAGGCTTGTAGTTGCCGAATTCAGCGACATGGAGATCCTGGGCATAGCTGTAGGCTTCGTCTTCGGCTATGACTGCCGGATCGGTTGCCTCAGTAATCCACTGCTCGGGAATTGGAGATTCCAGAGACCGCTCCATTGAAGCCTTCACGTCCTTTGCCGTTTTACCTGATTCAAAATAGCGGCGGGCCACTCCGTGAATATAATTGCGCACGGAATTCATCTGCGTAGCCATGGAAGAAGAAAAAGGTGTTCCGGAAAGAAGCTGCTCCTCTTCGCTGCCATGATGATGGAGCAGGGCATAGTCAATATGCGGAATCTGCAGCTGGTCTATGAGACGCGGTTTGATGAACTCATCCCTTCTGAAATCAATGAACATGATGCCCTTCTCCTGACGGCGAAGCCATGGAAGCTGGTCGTACATTTCAAGCTTTTCATCCATACGTGCTTCGTACGAATCAGTCACATTACCGTGACCTCCAAAATATAGCATGTTGTCAATGGGGTTGTTGTTGGCATCGGCCTCATTGACACGGTCCATATAACGGCGCAGTTTCTCGTACTTGTCACCACGGGCGTTGTCGCGCGGCATGATACGTGCGGAATAGATGGTCGGTCTGAGCTTCATTTCGGAATCGGAACGCATTGAGTAATAGAAATATTCACTGCGTGCCGTATCCTGCTCTATGAAATCCCATTTCAAATCAAAGGAATCATAAAAGCGGTCAGTCGATATGCAGTAGTCCGTTTTTGAGAACCTGCTGTCCTGGTCCATCTTGAAGGCGCTGGTAAGGAACTGGGCGTCGCGGACACGTGCAATTGGAATATCACCTATGAAGACACATCCTTCAATAGGGTTGACTTCTGCATTGTGAAGTTCGATGAGCTTTGCACGGATGCTGTCGGGAACGCCCCATTCATCAATTACCAGAATAGGCTTGAGTCCACGACCGGCTACCACTTCCTGATAACGGTCAATCTGCTGTCTGGCCTGATTGTAACTCTCACTGTCAATCACGATGGCGAATCCCGGCTGGGACGGTTTCTGGCATGATACCAGTGCTGCCATCGCTACAATTGCTGCGCACAATGATTTCTTCATATCTGTTCAATATTATTTTGTTCTGTTGTATGTCTTCAATGCCTCCTGACGCACCTTTTCGGGGAAACGTTCATCATCAGCCACCTTCTTTGCCGCTGCGGCAATGACAGGAGCCTGATACGACAGGTTATACCAGCCGAGAGCTTCCCAAAGTACAGTCTGATATTCTTCATCAGCGGGATTGGCAAGATATTCCAGTTCTCTTGGAACAAGAATGTGGTATGGGTTATTGCGTGTTGTACGCATGTCCATTATCCAGTCGTAACGGTCCTGCTCAAGATCGAACATGGAAGCTTCAATACGGCTGACCATATCGGTACAGCGGCGGTGGAACCACTCGCGCTTCTGCCTGTAAAGTGCCGGATCGTTCCTGTAGCATCCCATTGTCGGATATATGCTGTCAAACGCATTCATGACAAGAGTGGAGTCCATGAGCTGCAAAGCCGATGAAAGTTCATATTCGACCCTTTCCGGCAGCAGATTGGTAAGAGCCGTGCGGACAAGAGGTGCAGCCAGGCGCGGATCACCGCACTTGCCAGTCTGGATTACTGCAAAGCGCTGAGTCATTTCATGGGCATCGGACAAGGCCAGTTCAAGTGCCTTGACATAATCATCGTTATGGTATTTCTTGAGCTCTTCAAGTGCTGACAGACGTACGATTCCGGATTTTGAGGTCTTGAAACGTTCAAGGATAAGACCGGAGCAGTCCTCGCCGCTTTCGGCCAGTTTGTCCATTGCTACAATCTGAATGGCCGGGTAGGGGTTGTCCAGCTGTTTTTTCCAGAATGAAGTCGAATTGTCAAGAAGAGCCTTGTTGATGTCGAAACCGCAGTCAGCACCGGGTGTGAATGCGAATGTGGGGTCTCCGAAGACATGAGCCTCAAGGAATGCTCCGTACTTGGACATATTTCCGACTCTGGCTCCCAGACCGACCAGACCTATGAAATGGCTGACCCATTTGTTCTGAAGCACATTTACAGAGTTGCCCATAACCACCAGCGTACCATTGCCTTCGCCGAACAGATAGGCCTCCTGAATACTCTCATCCTGATGGAATGAACCGTTGTAACAGCCGTCAAGCGTTACCATACGTGCCTGTGGCTTGTATGTGTCAAAATCGGAATAATACAGGTTTCTCATTCCGTCCAGGCTGGTATATGAGGGTTCTCCCTCAAACCATTCTGCAGGGAAGGTGCAGTCAAAATGCTCATTGATGGCCTTCTTTATCTGGTCCATGCTGCGTCCTTTTGCCTTACCCTTGGCTGTCTGCTCCAGAATGTACTCTTTGATCCAGTCAATGGCCTCGAAATAGTCGCTGCCTATGGGGGTGTCATTGAGATGCTCGATGTCAGGGCTGCCGTGATGGTGCGGAATAGCCCAGTCAATAGACGGATCCTGCATTTCACGCATGAAAATGTCCTTGACAAAGTCTTCGCGATTACAGTCAAGATATGAAATGACCGATTCGCGGCTGTCCTTCATCCATGGGAAATGGTCAAAGTGCTCGGCCTTCTCGTCAATCCTGGCAGTAACAGATTCTGAAATGTAGCCGTATCCGCCAAAATAGAACATGCGGTCAAGAGGATTGTTGTTGGCATCGGCTTCAAGAACACGCTTCATGTAGCGGCGCAGCTTCTCGTACTTGTCGCCGTATTCATTGCTGCGCGGCATTATTCTGGCAGAGTAGATAGTGGGGGACAGACGCTGCGGGCATTCGCTGCGCAGACGATAGTAGAAGTATTCGCTTCTGGCCGTATCATGATCCAGATAATCCCATTCCAGATCAAAGCTGTCATAGAAGCGGTCCGATGCAACCGTATACTGCGTACGGTCAAACTCGCCGTCCTGATTCATCTTGAAAGCCGTAGTCATATGCTGGGCCTCACGGGTACGGGCTATTGGAATGTCTCCAATAAGGACACAGCCCTCTATGGGATTGACAGCATCGTCATGAAGGTCAATGAGAGTCTGACGGATACTGTCAGGCACACCCCAACGGTCAATTACCAGAATCGGTTTCAGACCACGGCTTTCAACCAGACCCAGATATGCATCTATCTCAGACTGTACCTGTGAATAACTTTCCGGGTCAACAACAACGGCAAACCCTGGGATTTCTTCCTTTCCGCACGATGCGACAGCAAGTGCCAATGCAATAATTATGTGATTTTTTTTCATAATCAATATCCGGCGATAAAAAAGGGACCGGTTTTCAGTCCCTTTAATTATGACAGGTTTTCAATTAAAAAGTATAAGTCAGTTTCGCATAAGTTGATTTGCGGTTATCAAACCGGCTGTATTCTCCCTTATAGTCGGACTGGCGGTAACCGGCTGTAAGATTCAGGCTCTGACCCTTTGCAACAGGGTAGGAGATTCCGACCGAAGCACCTGCGCTAAGATATTCAGCGGCAAAATACTGGTATTTCGGAATGAAATAGCCGTTCATGAATCTCTTCTTGCCGGCAGGATTGACGGGAAGCTCATAATCAAGTTCCTTAAGAGGCATGTGATAACTTCCATCGGCAGAAATGTTCAGGCAGAACTTATGAATCCAAATCCGTTTTGAAACTGATAGTCCTGCATTTGCCAACGTATATTTGAAATAATACTCATCCGGGTACTGATTGACGCTGACCATATCCATACCGCCATTGAGTTCGGCAGTCAGATGTGAACGTCCATTCTTGAGCAGGTCAAAACGGTATGACAGATTTGCATTGATGTCCTTTTCCTTCTGGGTTACTTCAGTGGAAAGGATTGTCCACTCAATATTGTGGAACTTGTCATAATTGGAACTCTGCTTGAAGTTTTTGGAAGTGCCCATGAGCATTCCAGCATTGAGTGATATGTTGTGAAGCGTATTCTTTCCCTTGATCTGGAACCTGTCACTGATCTGGAAATCGAGCTGTTTGTAATCACCGCCACGTTTAATGTAGCTGCTGCCACCGTCAATAGCCTCCTCAAGATTATATGAACCGCCCAATTCCATGAAATTGGCAATCTTACCTGAAGTAAACACATTCTGTAATGCACCGCCAAACACCTTGCCGTTATATCTGCGAAGATATCCGGTGACATTCTCAACCGAATAGTTGCCTATTTCCTGAAACAGGAACACAATGGTATGGGCAGGATCCAGAAGGTTGTCCTCCACATCCATCTGAACATTTTCATGATAGACTTCCGCACTGAGTGACAGTCCGAGTCTGAATTTGTCAGACAGTTTGTATTCCATACCGGGATTGACTGATACTCTGGCTCCATGAGCCTCGAATCTCGGGTCTGCCTGGTCGGCTTTACTGCTGACTTTATAATTGGCCCTCAGGCCTAATGACAGGCGATCGGTCGTCTGCCATGAAAAACCTCCGTTAAGGTTGAATATTTCGCGGTTCTGATCATTGGGAATTGAGTCATAGATCAGGGAGTCCGCTATGATGAACGGGTTTTTTGTCGAAGTAAGTACGGTGTTACCCCATCTGGAATTGTTCAGGTCATGTATGCTGTATTGAAGCGAACCTTCAAATGATATCTTGTTGACCTTCTTGGTTCCATAGATGTTGAAATCCACCAGATTTGAATTACCGGCTCCATCAACCGGTTTGAAAGAGCCCTCCTGACGGCTGTAACTGCCGTCTACACTATTAAGGCTGGAATAGGGATTGTATGAAATCGAAACAGGGTTCGATGAATTGAACATCATGTTCTGAAGAAACAGCTCCTGCCCGTACCAGGCTTTATCCGGTTGCGGTTCATTAGCGTCAGTAACATTCTGTGAAAACACAGGAAATGACAATGTTGATACTAAAATTATAGACAATACTTTCTTCATGACATGAAAATTGAATATGATTAAATTTAAATAATTGACAAGGTGGCCGATGCCACCCTGTCAATTAGAGTAATATCATCAATCCGGCTGAGTGAACTGTCTTCTGACAACAGCAGTCTGACCGCCAAGAATGAAGTCTTCAGTTGAATTGTTGGTATCCTTGAAATATGCACGGCCTGATTCTGTAACCATTGTGCACTTTCTGCGTACACTCTTGCCAGTGTATGAAGGAGAAATCCAGCTTTCGAAATCGGTTGAGTATTCAGGATCTGAAGGATCTGCACCGGTTGCATAGGTGTAACCTGCGTCCTCAGTCGGCCAGAATACCTTGACAATCTTCGATTCGCCATGACGCTGTACATCAACGGCATCGATAACTGCTGATGTCGGGATGCAGAGCTTCGGCTTACCGCCTGCGTATGAATTGTAGTTGATTGAGTCGTTTACGAATTCTTCAACTGAAGCATATCCTTCCGGAACCTGGGCAATACACAATGGGAAGCCGAATACTCCGAAGAAGCAGATAGTGGTTGCATTTGACCAGACAATATTCAGACTTGGAACATTAGGATTGTCGTAGTTTGTCGGCTTTGAAGGGATGTTGAGTTCCCAATCGGCAGTGCTGAGGTCACCTGCAGGTGATTCGGCATCTTCTTCTGTGAGTTCGCGTGGATCAGTACCGGTAGAACCATGATTGTAAGCCTGTGAAGCGATTACAATAGACTGGCCCGGCTCAACAGGATATTCCTTTCCTGAACCCGGGAACTGGAATACATAACCGTCGAGCGGGTAGAAATCCTTAGGCTTGTTGCCAAGTGAATCCATCCAGTTTGAACCTTCGTCACCATAACCGCGGTCAATCTGTGTGAAGAGGATACCGTCAAGGTACTGGACTTCGTCAGAGTTGTTCACCAACTCATAGAAACCATCCTTGAAGTAATATGAAGGAACGCCAGTGTAATATATCTCCTTGAAGATGAGTCCGCTCTTAGCCTTTGGAGCAGGAGTGAGCTTCAGGCTGACAGCCATATCCTGATCGGCAACGGTGAAAGTCTCCTCACCGAGGAAATTGAATTCATCGTTTGATGCTGAACCCTGAACTGTGTAAGTTCCTGCAACGAGCTTGTAAATGTACTCGGTTTCAGATGTTGAGGCTTCAACATTACCACTCTGGTTCATGCATTTTACAGAAAGATCCTGCAAAGAAGCAAGGTCAGCGCCATCGGCTGATACGGTAACCTTCACTTCATACTTCTTGGCGACCTCATCGTCATCACATGATGTGAATGCGAATGCTCCGCACAGAAGACATGCGAAAAACAATACTTTTTTCATTCTTGAAAAGTTTTAGTTGATAAATATAAAGTTAATAATCACAATTTCAATTTGATTTCAGCTCCGAAATACTGATCTATTGACAAAAGTTCATATCCACCGGTGGTTTCTTTATGATGAAGCTTGTAGGTGTTGAACATGTTGTTGGCCATGAATGACATTTCGAAACGGTCTCCGAATTCCTTTGTAAGACGGAAATTGAAGATTATGTGACCCGGATATACCTCCCTGTCATAATAACCAAGCTGTGTATATGTGTTGATAAGATCATACTGGGCATCCTTATATGCCTTATCGCGGAATTTCACATCCCAGTTGTAATAATTGCCTGCGTAGTCCATGTAACCTACAGGATCAATGGCAAGACATTCCTTCCCATCAAACTGCTGGCTTGTGTACCACAGATTATTGCCATCCTTGTCAACGTAACTTGCCTGATCGGCTTCCATCCATACGACCTGTGCTGTTGTGGTGAAAATCATCTTGACTTCAGGTATATGGGTTATGAAGCGGAAATTGGTGTTGATTCTTTCCGAAATTGAACCGGATCCTCCCGGACGCAGAACGACATACGGATAATAATCACCTTTGACATTGCCGCTCATGATTGACCAATAGTCCTGATCGCTGCCGTGACGGACCCACAGCCA
>JAZUJU010000010.1:0-4647 GCA_045642985.1 Bacteroidaceae bacterium
GTGGCCTTGTCGAAGTCGTAGAAGATGTTGTCTATCAGTACCGGACGGTTGATGGATGACAACGGGAACTGCAGCACGTATTCGCGGTTCTCTTCGACGCTGTCGGCAGTGATTTCCTGCTTGTAGTTCAGAAATCCTTTGGCAGTTCCCAACAGGACATAGCTGGCGCCGGGTGTAAGGCGGAATGTGAACGAGCCGTCTTTCTTGACACCGACTTTCTGATTAGTACCTTCGTTGCCGACGATATAGACGATTGCGTCCGGCAGTTCGTATCCGTCCTTTTCGTAAACCCAGCCTGTCAGGTTATGGACTATTTCCGGCAGATAGAATGAGTAGATATTGTCGCGGCCGCGGCCGTCATTGCGGTTCGAAGAGAAGAATCCCCGGGTGTAGTCGCCTTCGAAAGTCATACCGAAGTCGTCAGCGTAGGAGTTGATGGGGGACTGCATATTCTGTATCACCCACGTTTCGTCGTCCTTCTGCTCAGCCTTGAAGATGTCGAGCCCGCCCATACCTGGCCATCCGTCAGACGAGAAATAGAATTCTCCGTTACGGCGGAATGTAGGGAACATCTCGTTGCCGGCGGTGTTGATTGTCGGTCCCAGGTTTTCGGCCGCCAGCAGGCGTCCGTCAACAGGCATCCTCCAGATGTCAAGCCCACCATATCCTCCGTCCATATCGGATGTGAAATAAATCCATTCACCGTCGGGAGAAAGGACGGGATGCGCGTACGAATACACGGTGTCGGTCTCGGATTGGAAATTGCGCGCCTCCTGCCAGCTGGCATCGGAACGTTGGGATTGGAATATCTGTGCTGGTCTTGGCAGCTCAGGGTCGGTTACGCATCGGGTCAGGTACATGGTCTGGAAGTCGGAACTGAAACTGCAGCTGCCGTCCTCCTCCTCACTGTTCGGACCTCCTTCGATGGGAGTGGGCTTCTGCCATACACCCTTTTCGTCCTGCTCCGAAACGAATATGTCGCAGCTTTTCATACCGGTTATGCCGTTGTTGCCTTCGCCTGCCGCCTCGTTACGGCTCGAAGTGAAATAGAGCTGCGTGTATGTGTCGTTGCCGAATACGGGCGAGAAGTCGCTCATCCTGGAATTCAGGACGGCATCCTTCTTGACCACGAATCTGGTCGGATTGGATTTCCACTCCTGTGACAGCGTGCAGGATTCCAGACCGAACTGCGCAAGTCTGTCATCGGGATTGAGCTTCAGATAGGCTTCGAAGTTCTTCGCGGCATCCTTGTATTTGCCGCTTGCCAACTGCATTTCGGCCAAATATCTGACTGCTGTGGAATCGGGATGCTTGTAGCGTATGGCGTTCTGGTAGGCTGCTGCTGCGCGGGTGTAGTAGTTTATGTGACGATAGCATTCGCCAAGCATGAATGCCCGCTCGCCGCGTTCCTTCCTTTCTTTCGAGGGGGTGGCAGCGTATGCCTTCTTGTAAAGGGCGGCGGCATTGGTGTATTCGCCTATCCCATAACTCTGTTCAGCCTTGTGCAGTTGGTGCTCGGCACCGCAGCCGACTATGCTCAGGGCTGTCAGAACAAACAGAGCGTATGTGGCAAACTTCCTCAACATCAATTATAAAACTGAATTTGCCGCCGATTATTGCAGATGGGGCGTGGAATTATCGGCCAGAACGCTGCGCGTCAGGTCTGTAACCATCTGCTTGAGTTCGGAAATGAACTGTACGGAACTGTACCTGCCCTTTTCAATTTCCCGTAGACGCTTCTCCCATATACCTGTCAGTTCGGCGCTTTTCAGCAGTTCGTCGTGTATGGTGTCGATGAGCGCCACAGCCGTTGCGGTGGGCACAAGTGACTTGCGTACCTTCTGTATGTAGTTCCGCTTGTACAGAGTCTCGATGATGGCTGCGCGTGTGGAAGGCCGTCCTATTCCGTTTTCCTTGAGCGCGTCGCGCAACTCCTCGTTGTCGACGAACTTTCCTGCTGTTTCCATTGCCCTGAGCAGCGTTCCCTCGGTGTATGGCTTGGGAGGCTGCGTCCATTTCTCTGTCAGCTCCGGCTTGTGCGGACCGCTCTCACCGACAGTGAATGCAGGCAGGTTGTTCTCTTCTTCCCCTTCCTTTTCCTTGTCGTCCTTTTCCTGCTTGTCGTTGGCGTACAGCACTCTCCAGCCTGGAGAAAGTATCTCCTTGCCGGTAACCTTGAAGTCAACTTTGTCAACTTTGCCGAGTACTGTTGTGGTTGAGAATACGCATTCGGGATAGAAAACTGATATGAACCGTCTTGCAATCAGATCGAACACCCGTTTTTCGGCGTCGGTAAGTGTGTCTGGGATGAATCCTGTGGGAATTATGGCGTGGTGGTCAGTGACCTTGGAGTTGTCGAATACACGTTTGCTCTTGGGCAGCTTCTTTTCGAGCAGAGGTGCTGTGAATGTCTGATACATAGTCAGGCTTCTCAGTATCTGCGGACACTTGGGATAGATGTCCTCGCTCAGGAAGGTCGTGTCGACGCGAGGGTAGGTGGCGGCCTTCTTCTCGTACAGGGACTGAATCAGTTTGAGAGTGTCGTCGGCCGAAAAGTTATACTTGCGGTTGCACTCGACCTGCAGCGATGTCAGGTCGAACAGACGCATCGGATACTCCTTTCCCTCCTTCTTGGATACATCCGTTACGCTGAACGGCTGGGACATGATGGAACTGACAATTCGCTCTCCTTCGGACTTGTCTGTGAATCTGCCTTTTACTGCACTGAAGCGCACATCACGATAGACTGTCTTGAGCTCCCAGTACTGCTCCGGTTTGAAATTGTCTATCTCCTTCTGACGGTTGACGACCAATGCTAGAGTAGGGGTCTGCACTCTGCCTATTGACAGAATCTGACGGCTGTCGTTCCTGCGGTATTTCAATGTGTAGAGGCGGGTAGCGTTCATTCCCAGCAGCCAGTCTCCGATGGCGCGGCAGAGTCCGGCCTCGTAAAGCAGCTGGTACTTGTCCTGCACCTGCAGATCACGGAAGCCTTCACGTATTGCCTCTTCGGTCAGGGATGATATCCAGAGCCTCTGGACAGGACAACTTACACCGACTTTCTGCATCACCCAACGCTGTATGAGCTCGCCCTCCTGGCCGGCATCACCGCAGTTGACGATGCGGTCAGCCTTCAGCATCAGCGATTCGATTATCTTGAACTGTTTCTCAATGCCCTTGTCATTAATAAGCTTAATACCGAAGCGTGGAGGAATCATAGGCAGGCTTCCCAGACTCCAGGATTTCCATAGAGCACTGTAGTCGGCCGGCTCCTTGAGCGTACACAGATGGCCGAACGTCCAGGTTACCTGGTATCCGTTCCCTTCTATGTATCCGTCGTGTCTTTCTCTGGCACCAAGGACTTCGGCAATCTCCTTGGCGACAGTTGGTTTTTCTGCTATGCAAACAGTCATATAAAATTATGGTTCTACTGGATTTTCATCTTCTTCTACATCGTTCAGGAATGGGAATGCTTCTCCTTTTACCAGCCAGGCAAATCCGAACAGGTTGAGAAGCAGTATTTCGGTAATCATAATTGAATACCCGGGCGCACCCGTCAGTTTGATGACTGCGAAGGCCACTTCGAGCACCAGCATTCCTATGCCGCATGTGCGATAAATAATGTTGCGTATTTTTTTTCTCGGAGTCTGTACCGCTCCTGATCTGGTGAACAGGAATATGCTGTTCAGAGCGATGAGCAGGAAGAACAGGGCGGCGCACACAGTGTGCACTATGTGCGAGACCTGGATCGGGACCTGGAAGAATCCGACAAGAGTGCCGTCGGGTATCCAACTGACCTTGCAGGGGAAAAGTACAATCCCGACACCGAAGATGCCGCTCAGTGCGGTTATCCAGTTGTCGATGGGGTCATACCCGATGTATGAGATTAGGACAATTGCCGCCGGAGCCAGAACACCTACCAGTGCGGGACTCAGGTAATAGGTTGCGGAGATGCTCCACCACCATTCGTCGCTGGGATGTTCGGCTATGCCCGCCGAGAAAAGGGCTATCCAGGGAAGAATCATTCCGAGCAGTCCGCAGAGGTTGCGGATGCGCTTGTACATTCTCTGTTCTTTTGTCATCTCTGCCATCTTGTGCCGTATTATAGGTTATGCAAATATAACTGAAAATTGCATACCTTTGCGTAAATGGATTAATCGCGTTGACATTTATGACGACATATCCTGGCTCAAAATCGAGGTACGCTATTCTAGACGGTATGCGGGGAGTGGCAGCCCTTATGGTCGTATTTTTTCATTGCTTCGAGATATACTGCCCGCCAGGAGGACAGCAGATGATCAATCACGGATATCTTGCGGTCGATTTCTTTTTCGTGCTGTCGGGATTCGTGATAGGATATTCCTACGATGACCGGTGGGACAGGATGACAGCCGGCAGTTTTTTCAAGAGACGCCTTTTCCGACTTCAACCTATGGCTGTGGCTGGGGTCGTCATTGGACTGTGCCTCTTCTTCCAGGGCGGCAACTATTATCCAGGGATAACGGAAAATCCCTTCTGGAAGGTAATGCTATGCTTTGTGATGTGCCTGTTGATGATACCTTGCGGCCCGGGAATTGACATACGCGGCTGGGCTGATTTCTATCCCTTGAACTGCCCGAGCTGGACGCTTGCGTATGAATATATAGG
>JAZUJU010000011.1:0-6081 GCA_045642985.1 Bacteroidaceae bacterium
TACGATGGTAGAGATAAGGGAAGTACTCAGCAGGAAAGACCTGAAGCGTTTCTTCAAGTTTCCGATAGAGCTGTACAGGGACAGCGAATTCTTTGTGCCCAACCTGATTGCAGACGAAATTGACACCTTCAATCCGGAGCACAATCCCGCATTTGCCTATTCCGAAAGCCGTCTGTGGCTGGCGGAAAGGAACGGCAGGGTGGTCGGACGCATCGGAGCCATCCTCAACAGGGCAGCCAACCAGAAGGAGAACGCACGGCAGCTGCGGTTCACCAGATACGATTTTGTGGACGATTTCGAAGTATCCGAAGCCCTTTTCAACACTGTCGTAGCCTGGGCCAGACAGTTGGGGATGAACGAACTGCGCGGCCCGCTCGGATTCTCCAATCTGGATCAGCAGGGAATGCTCATTGACGGTTTCGAGCAGATGGATATGTACATCACCATCTACAACGCCCCGTATTACCAGAAACATATGGAACGCCTCGGACTCGCCAAGAAATGGGACTGGATTGAGCGCAAGATATTCTGCACCGACACGGTGCCCGAGCGCGTGGACCGTATGGCCCAGCTATGTCAGGAGAGATACGGATACAGGTTGCTGGAATTCAAAAGTATGCGCGAAGTCAAGCCTTATGTCCGTCAGGCTATGGGCATAATAAACACCGCATTCGAGAAACTGCACGGAATAGTGCCGCTGTCCGAAAGGCAGATGGACAACTACAGCCGGCTGATAATGCTTGTCGGAACGCCCGACTACTGCCTGATAGTGACGAACCCCGCCGGAGAAGTGGTGGCATTCGGATTCATGGCCCCGTCAATCAGCGATGCGATACGCCGCGGACACGGCAGAATCGGGCCGCTCACCATACTGCGTATATTCGAGAACCTGCACGACCACACGCATCTGGATATGTATATGATTGCCGTACGCCCCGAAGACCAGATGAAGGGCATCGAGATGCTGATTCTGGGAGAAGGTATGAAACGTGCCATACGCCGGGGATGCGCCGACTTCCAGACAGGACCTATGCAGGAGGACAATGTCAAGATACAGAACGTCTGGAAGCACTGGGACCACATCATTCACCGTCGCCGCCGCTGCTGGACCTACATCATTCCCGAATGAACAGTACAATACACATAAACGCCTCAAGACCTTACGATGCAGTCATCGGGAAGGGCATTCTCGGAGAGATAGGCCAGGCCCTGTCACAGCGTTTCGGCTATTCCAAGGTCGCCATATTCACAGACGATACGGTTGACGCTCTGTATGCAGCTACGGTCAGCGCATCGCTGCAGCAGGCCGGAATCGGGAGCGTCAAATTCGTGTTCCGGCACGGAGAGGCGGCCAAGACGCTGGCTACCGCAGGCGAGTTCATCGACGCGATGGCCGGAGCCGGCATCACCAGAACGGATGCAGTCCTGACACTTGGCGGCGGAGTCGCCGGCGACATCGGCGGACTTGCAGCTGCACTCTATATGCGCGGCATAGACTTCGTTCAGGTCCCGACCACGCTGCTTGCTATGGTTGACAGCTCTGTCGGGGGCAAGACTGCCGTCGACATCAGTGCCGGAAAGAATATGCTCGGGGCATTTCATCAGCCGTCACTGGTCTGGTGCGATGTAAGTACGCTCGACACCCTGCCACAGAGCATACTGCGCGACGGGTATGCCGAAGTCATCAAGTACGGAGTGCTGTTCGACAGCGAATTCTTCGACACTCTGAAATTCGGTGAAGCGCTGCAGCAGACTGTCGGAATGTCCATACGGTTCAAGCGTGACATAGTGCAGCAGGACGAACTCGACTGGGGTCAGAGGGCTCTGCTGAACCTGGGGCACACCATAGGCCATGCAGTCGAGAGACTGAGCGGTTATGCTGTCACTCACGGAGCCGCAGTTGCCGTCGGAATGAGCCGCGCGGCACGGCTTGGAGCAGCATTCGGGCTACAGGACTGCACGCAGGCTATCGACTCCAAGCTCGCAGAATTCGGCTTCACAACAGACTGTCCCTACTCTGCACAGGAGTTGTTCGATGCTGCTATGTCAGACAAGAAACGCTCTGCAGGCCACATCACTCTGGTATTGCCGGAGCGCATAGGCAAGTGCGGATTATACAAGATAGACACGGAATCATTCCGGAAACTTTTAGTCACTGCTGAACAATGGAACTGAACCTGAGCGGCGAACTGGGCGGCACGGTAATAGTACCGCCATCAAAATCGGCAGCACACAGGCTGCTGATATGTGCGGCACTCGCCGATGCGCCGAGCCAATTCTTCTGCGGCGAATACGGAGACGATGTAGAGGCTACTGCCGACTGTCTGCGTGATCTGGGAGCCGTAATAAAGTATTCCGAAGGCGAATTCAGGGTCTGGCCCATCGGGTCAGTGCAGAGACATTGCCAGCTGGACTGCAGGGAGAGCGGTTCGACACTGCGTTTCCTGCTTCCGGTTGCCGCCGCATTAGGAGCTGATGCATCGTTCACCGGACGGGGACGTCTGTCACAGCGTCCGCTGTCACCGTTATACGAAGAGCTCACGCGGCACGGAGTCGCTCTGAGTCCCGACGGAATCTTTCCGCTGTCGTGCAGGGGACAGTTGCAGGGCGGTGAATACACTCTCGATGCGGGTGTATCGTCGCAGTTCATCACCGGTCTTCTGCTGGCCCTGCCCCTGGCACACGAAGACAGCACCATAACACTGACCGGAACGGTTCAAAGCAGGCCGTACATCGACCTTACCCTGAACACTCTCATCCACTCGGGTGTCAGAATCGACCAGACTGAAAACGGTTTCTTTGTTCCCGGGCACCAGCGCTACAGCGCAGTAAAGGGTATCAGTATCGAAGGCGACTGGTCGGCGGCAGCATTCTGGACTGTTGCAGGCGTAATAGGCAAATCGCCGCTGTATTGCAAGGGGATAGACTTTGAGCGCTCACTGCAGGGCGACAAGGCCATCGTCGCCCTTCTCAAGGATATGGGCGGTCAGGTGCGCAGCACAGGCGACGGCATTGCAGCCTTCCCGTCCGAACTGCAGGGCACTGACATTGACTGCACCGACATTCCCGATCTGGTGCCTGCTCTGGCTGCTGCGGCAGCGTTTGCAGAAGGCCGCACCACATTCCACGGCACGCAGCGTCTCAGGCTCAAGGAGAGTGACCGCGTACAGAGTATCGCCGTTATGCTTGCGGCATTCGGTATAGAATGCGAGACCGTTCAGGACACGCTGACGGTAATAGGCGGCAATCCCCGTGCGGCGGCAAAGGTCGAAACTGCCGGTGACCACCGTATTGCGATGGCGGCCTCAATTATAGCATCGGCCTGCGAGGGCACTACCGTGATTACGGATGCAGAATGCGTCAGCAAGTCATATCCCGATTTCTTCAACGACTTCCGTAAGGCGGGTGGCAGTATCGCCTGATCACTTTAGAAAACGACAGCATCGAAATGGCGGGAAAAGATTTCATAAAGGACATCAGAGCAGTGCTGGTCGATGTGGATGACACCATTCTTGACTTCAGTCTGTGTGCAAAGGCAGACATAAAGATGTGTCTCGAAAAGTTCGGCCTGCCCTACTCCGACCACCTGTTCGAGACATTCGAGAAGCGCAACAACAAGTACTGGCAGGATATAGAGAAAGGGCTCCTGACAGTAGCCGAGCTGCGCCGCATACGCTGGACCAGCATATTCAGTGAATTGGGCATCGAGGCCGACGGGCAGGCTTTCGAACTGGAATTCATCGAGCATCTGAAGGACTTCGCAATACCTATAGAGGGAGCAGAAAAAATGCTCAGTTATCTGCATTCCAGATACGATGTCCACATTGTCAGCAACGCCACTCACGAGCAGCAGGGAAAGCGCCTTGCCGATGCCGGTCTTGACAAATATGTGGACAGGGTTTTCACATCGTTCGACCTTGGAGCCGTCAAGCCGACCAGAGAGTATTTCGACGCTTGTTTTGCCAGGATGGACGGCGTGAAGCCCAAAGAATCGATAATCATCGGCGATTCGCTTTCAGCAGACATCAAGGGGGCATTGGACTACGGCATACACACCTGCTGGCTGAACCGCAAGAACAGGCCTCAGGATGAGGACTGCGTACCGGACTTCACAATCAGTTCCCTGTCTGAAATCTTCGATATACTGTAGTGCTTTCAGGAAACGGCACCGCAGGGCTCAGCACTTTTCGCTTAGTTCCAGCCAGCGCAGGGTGATTTCGTCGGTGCGGGCTATAATCTCGCCAATGCGGGCCGACTTGGCCGAAAGTTCCTCGTATTTCAGTGTGCCGCTGTTCAGTTCGATCTCAAGTTCTGACTTTTCCGCTTCGAGTTCCTCGAGTTCCTTCTCGATCTGCTCCATCTCGCGTTTTTCCTTGAAGCTGAGTTTTCTGGCAGCATCGGGACGTTCGGAATTTCTGGGCTTGGACGATGTCTGCGGAGCGGCTGATACCTTGTTACGGTTTTCCGACAGCTGACGCCACTCCAGCCAGTCGCTGTACGAAGACGGGAAGTCCGTCACCTTGCCGTCGCCCTCGAACACGAACAGATGATTAGCAATGTGATCCATAAAGCAGCGGTCGTGCGATACAGCAATCACGCAACCCTTGAAACCGGCGATGTACTCCTCAAGGACCTGCAATGTGGCAATGTCAAGGTCATTCGTCGGCTCGTCCAGAATCAGGAAATTCGGGCTCTGCATCAGAATTGTACACAGATAGAGCCTGCGCCGTTCGCCTCCGCTCAGCTTGCCTATGTAGTTGTACTGCGTCTTGGGCGTGAAAAGGAACTTCTGCAGGAACTGCGATGCCGACATACGGCGTCCGTCATCCAGTTCGATATGGTCAGCGATTGCGGTCACCGCATCGATTACCTTTTCGTTGGGATTGAATTCCATTCCCTGCTGGCTGTAATAGCCTATTCTCAGCGTCGAACCGCGCTCGATAACGCCGCTGTCGGGCATTTCAAGTCCGGTCAGGAGTTTCAGGAAAGTAGATTTGCCGACACCGTTGTCGCCCACAATCCCAAGCTTTTCGTATCGGGCGAATATGTATTCGAAATCATTGAGTATCACCTTGCTGCCGAAACTCTTGCAGACATTGTGCAGTTCGAAAATCTTATTGCCTATGTACGATGCCTTGACATCCAGGTTCACCAGCTGTTCGTTGCGGCGGAACTTGAGACGTTCCTCCAGCTCGGCGAACGATTCCTTGCGGTAGCGGGCCTTTCCGCCCCGGGCGCAGGGCATGCGGCGCATCCAGTCCAGTTCCCGGCGGTACAGATTCTCATCGCTCTCGCGCTGTGAGCGTTCGGCATCAAGACGCTCCTGACGCTTTTCCAGATAGTAGTTGTAACTGCCTGAATAGGAATATGCGCGTCTGTCCTCCAACTCTATTATGCGGGTGCATACCCGATCCAGGAGATAGCGGTCGTGAGTCACGAGCAGCAGAGTCAGACGCGAGGCCGACAGGTAATCCTCCAGCCACTCGGTCACCTCTACGTCCAGATGGTTGGTCGGCTCGTCAAGTATCAGGAAATCGGGATTACTGAGCAGCGCTCCGGCAATCGCCACGCGTTTCAGCTGGCCTCCCGACATATTGTCTATCGATGCGTAGTGATCAGCGATGCCCAGTTTGGTGAGCAGCTGTCTGGCGGCAATCTCGTCAGAACGTCCGCCACAGGCATCCATCACCAGAGTGCCTGCAGGCCACGAAGGCATCTGCTCGAGGTAGGAAATCCTCAAGTCACGACGGAATATTATTGAACCGGAATTATAGTCTTCGCGACCAGCGATTATGTTAAGCAATGTACTCTTGCCCAAACCGTTACGGGCTATGATACCGACTTTTTCGCCGTCGGAGACACTCATTGTGAACCCGTCCATCAGCACCAGGTCGCCGTACGACTTGACCAGGCCGTCAATCTGCAGAGCGCTCTCCATCAGGTTCTTTTACGTGTACGAATTTATCGACATTCTGGTATGCGTAGGTCAGCTCGGTGCCATACAGGATAATCTGCCACGAGATGTTGAGCCAGACCATCAGGAAGGGAATTGCCGCTACAGCACCGAACACCGAGTTCCAG
>JAZUJU010000012.1:0-31392 GCA_045642985.1 Bacteroidaceae bacterium
AGGGAAGGACGTTGTGGAGTGATGGGTTGCAATGGGAAGATTCAGGGCATAAATGAAGGAGGATGACCTGAGTCACCCTCCAAGATCTTTTTTATAGTGCCTGTGGGTGCCGGAGCCTCCCATATTCACTTTAGCGGTGCAAAGATATGATAAATTGGCGGAATACCAAATTTTTGTTGGTGTTATTTTGTCGTCGGGGCATCATCTCGGATAGGAATAGTCCGGCGGAAGTGTTATGCCGGTCTTTGACTCGACAAGGTCATGAAGTGACGGGACCTTCATATACAGTTCAAGGGTAGCATGGTAAAGTTCGTTCCACATGTCGTTCGCACGTTTGACTGAAATGTTTTTCAGGAGGAATGAGATTACCTTCAGCGCGCCGCAGAAGGTGTTCTGGTCATCCGGGCGTATGAACGGGCAGGCGGCACCGCGCTCTACGTTGTCGTGGAGGGTCATGAGGGTGATTACATTGCCGTGGGCGCAGGCATTGCGTACCTGGCAGATTACGGAGAGGTAGTTGCGGAAGGCCTTGAAGGAGGGCTCGTTGAACTTGCGGCTGATCATGCTGCGGTCCTTGTTGGAGAGAAGGGAGAAGTAGAGATGCTCCAGATTGCCGAGAGTCATGTACTCCATGGTCTTCCAGGCTGGGGCGTACGGATCGGAATACTTCCTGTGGTGGCGCTTAATAGGGTCGTTCTCACGTATCCTGGGGTAATATTCGGCAGTGAATTTTGTGATGAACCTTTTGCCGACAATCTTGGGGTCAACGTACCAGAAAGGATTGTCGCTGTATTTGTTGGAAAGCTCGTAGATGATGGTGGTGCGGATGTCAACCTCAATGCGTGACAGATACCTGTTCAGGATGTTGCGGAGGTCGAAGTCGTAATAGTAGAAGGCGACGATGTCTTCGATGGAGGTTCCCGGTCTTACATCATGCAGGCGTTTGTTGTTGAGTTTGGGATATGTCTTCTCGAAGGGATATGAGTAGAAGCCGAGACGGTAGTAGCCTATGTCGGACAGACATTCTTTCGCTTTTTCTTCATCTTTTATGGTTATGCCGCGGCTGCGCAGGAGGTTGATCTGCTTATTGTAGTCGGTTGCGCGTTTGGGGTACGGTATGCTGTTGCTCATTGTGTGTACGGGAAGGTCTTTTGTATTTGTCCGTGAATCTTGTACAAAGATACGTCTATTTCATGTGAATATGGAGGTTAGCGTTTGACCTTTTTTATGCCAGTGCAGTCAGGGAGCATCTCATAGGTGTAAGGGAGGTCATTGTTGGAGTTCATGTGGGAGATGAAGGAGCGGAGGCAGCAGAGCTTGACGAAGAGGTTGTGCTGCTTTCTGGGGCAGAAGTCATGGGCTTTCAGGGTGTGGCCTATGGGGAGGGAGTCCAGGGTGTCCTGGAGCCTGGCATTGAACTGCAGGTAGCGCTCCTTGTCGTACCTGATGAAGGGTTCAAGGTCGCTGATTTTGTAGAGCTGGTACTGGCGGTAGTCATCGGTCATAGCTTTCTGTAGGTTATGTTGCACTCCAGGTCGGATTCCATGAAGAGGAAGATAAGGGAGGCTAGGACGGCTGAGGGGCAGATTGCGGTGGCCTTCGTGAGGTCATCGGTGAAGGTGGCTTCCGTGGCGTAGGTGTTCAGGAAGAGAAGCAGATGGAACTGGCAGGAGGGGTGGATGGAGTCTATGCTTACCCTGTAGGTGCGGTTAGAAGGGGGCGTCTGGGTCGTCATCGTTGTTGTCGGTGTTGGTGTTGCTGTTGTCGGTGGTGTTGCTGTCTGTCTCGTTATCGGTGGTGTCGGTTGTGCCGACGGTGAAGTATTCGATGCCGCCTGCCTTGTCGTCGGTTACGGGGCGGCCGTCGGGGTCATACTTTATGGGGAGATGTGTTATCGGGTCGTACATCTGGGGGTTGAAGATGTGGCCCTTGTAGAGGCAGTACTTCTTGAAGCGTTTCTTGAACTCTGTGGGGGTGACGTACTTGCGCTGCTGGGGGTCAGACTGGAAGTAGCTTTCCTGGAGGTCCTTGCGGGGTATCTGGGTGTTGAGGCGGTTCCTGTCGGAGTAGTACTCGTCAGCCCAGAGGATGAAGCCTTCGGTGATCTCCTGCCGGAGCCTTCTCTGTTCTATGCGGCCTGAGGGGGCCTGGATGACGCCGTGCTGCAGGTAGAGCTGTATGCAGTCGGCGATGAGGTTCCAGGTGAGGTTCCACTGGTCATAGTCCCATTCGTGGAAGAAGAGCTGGCCGAAGTCGTCCTGGGGCTTGTGGTCCTGGTTGTAGTAGTCGGAGAAGGCTATGATCCACTGGCGGTCCTTGAAGGAGGAGCCGTCACCCCTTATGGCATGGTTGGTGGGGATGTAGAGCTTGGGGGATGTCGAGAATGGGAAGGTTATCCTGTCCTTGCCCTTGTAGTTCACGGTCCAGTCGCCGGTGATGTTGGGGAAGAGGAACTCGAAGTTGAAGCTCTGCAGGACATCGTCGATGAACACGAGCCTGGTCTTCTCGGTGACGTCGTTCCAGATGAAGCTGTCCTCAAGGAGGTCCCTCTTCTTGCCGTTGATGTAGGCTATGGTGGTGACGTGGCGCATGAGTTCTCCGATGAGGCTCTTGCCGCTTCTGCCGTTGCTCTCGCCGACCTCGCTCTGCCTGCCGTCCATGGCAATCACGGCCCTGGCGACGTTGGGGTCCTTGGCATCCATCGACATGTAGCCTATGGCGCACAGCTTGGAGAGGAGGTGCAGGACGTTCTCCTGCCTGTCGTCATCGGTTATCTCATCGGGCTTCCGTCTCCAGGTGAAGTCGCTGGCATTCTCAAGGAAACGCAGGAAGTGGCACCTCTTCCCCCGGTCTGTCAGTGCATAGCGGTATTCCCCTCCTGAATCCTGCCGGAAGTCTATCAGGCGGCCCCCGTACTTCGCGGGGATCTCCTTCTTCCTTTCTATCCACACGTTGTGCCCTATTCCCGAATAGCTCACCTGCTCGACGCTGGCGGCGGTGACCTTCCAGCACACGTCCCTGAAATAGAAGTACTGGCAGTCGCGGGAGGGCTCCAGGAAGGCCGGGCGTATGTAGTTCAGCAGGCTCAGCTTGTCCGGGCCCAGGTACTGCACGCTGCCCTTGTAGAGCATCTCCAGCACCGGCTTGGGACAGTTCAGCTGGGCGAACTGCATCAGGTAGTCGCGGGCGTCCGTGGCGAGGATGTTCCTCACGAAGGGCTCCTCCACCTGTATGAAGTTGTAGGTCCCGTTGCCGAGCCTGTATCTCCCGAATCCCCTGTTCTGCAGGAAGTTCTTCGCGTTTATGTACGAATACGAGTAGTCCGTGCGGGGGTTGCCGCTGCGGTCCGTAAGCTCCCGCTTCTCCCAGAACATCTCATCCTGGTCGAAGGGCTGTGCGGAGACGATGTCGCCGTTCTCGTCAAACTTCCACTTGTGGCCGTTGAAGAGGAACTCCGGCAGCTGTTTCAGTTCCTCGCGGTGCATGTCGGCGAAGCTGCTGACGGAGCCGAGGCCCCATATCTCCTCGATGCGGTGGTCCGTCCACGATGTTATCTTGTAGAGCTGCGCGTACTCTCCCTTCAGGGACTTCTCGTTGATGAGGCGGTCCAGGTCCTCCAGCAGCTCGTGCTCCCGTCCCCGGAGCGTGCAGGCCAGCAGGTCGTCTATGCCCTTGTCTCCGTTGTGGCTTATCACGTGGCCGATGTATATCTCGACGTAGATGTCCTGGTTCTTCAGACTCCTCATGTGCTCCTTGAAGTTCCTCGCGGCATAGAAGAAGTTCCTGGGGCGCTTGGCTATGTCCTCCGTCAGCTTCTTCTCCCTCGACAGGTCGTTCCAGTCGGAGTCCATCAGGAAGACCACCTCGCGGACGCGGCAGTCGCGGATGATCCGGACAAGATCCTCGGGAAGGGCTCCGCGGCAGCCCAGGTTCATTATTCCGCTGATGGCGACGGAGGCTATGCCGTGCTTGCAGGCCTTCTCCGCCTTCTTCTCGCCCTCCTGTATGTACAGCCTCGGAATCTCCCGCCTCTCCCTGTACGCACCCCTCATCCACTGCGGTATGTAGAGCGGAGTGCCGCTGCCGTAGGGGGACTTGTACTTGAAGGGCTTGCCCTCCCTGTCAAGGTGAGCCTCGGGGAACTGCCAGCGTACCCGGAAGTAGTTGCCGAGCCTGCCGGAGGACCTGCCCTTGGCGGAGCGTATGTCATACTGCACGGGACAGCCGTCAAGGTCGAAGTACTCTATGATGACGTCATCGCCGTCGGTTATCTCTCCTCGCTCGTTGACCGTTCCCGGGTGGAAGGTGCGCAGGGAGAACACCGCAGACCTGTCGTCCGTCTTTATGACGGTGGCCTCCACGTCCTTCTCCGTGAGGCCGCTCTCCAGGAGCATCCTGTGGCAGTAGCTGGACTTTGTGGAAACGGGCTTCACGGGCGGATCCTTCGGTGCGGGCTCCGTGTCTATGGAGAAGATGCGGCCCAGGGAGTGCACGGCTTCCAGGAAGCCGCAGCGCTCGGCCTTCATGACGAAGGTTATGGCATCACCGCCCTTCAGTTCCTGGCAGGACCAGCAGTTGAAGAGGCGCTTCGAGGAGTTGAACTCGAACTTGCCGCGCGCATGGCAGAGGGGGCAGTCACCGGTGTATGAGGGACCGGAGGGGCGCTTGCGCAGGTTGGTGTACTCGCCGATGACGCGCAGCATGTCGGCGTCTGCGGTCTCGCGCACACGGCGCACGATGTCATCATCTATATGGGCTGGCATAGAGGTAAGGTGTCAGAATGAGCACCGCCATATTCTCAGAAGCTGCCTTCCGGAGAAGTAGTTGCGGTGGTTTACCTTGTTGAGAACAGGCTCCTCCCTGAAATACCTAGCATACTTGTGCAGCGTGCGCTGGTCACAGTCCAGGAGTCTGGCTGACTGCATCACGGAGTACAGCCCCGTCGGATCTACCTTCGGTTCAACGTTAGTCATCAGTGGAGAGAACTATTGAACGGATGGACATCATGGTGAGCTTGTACTCGGCCGACAGGCGGTTGAAGATGCGGTTGTCGCTGACATCCGGATTGGCCTGCCTCAATTCGGAATACGCCCGACGGATTCTCAGGTTGCGGTTTGCACGCGACCTCTCTTTTGCGGTCTGAAATTTTGGAATGTCCATTTTAATAATTATTTTTGTTGAAATTTTAAACTTTTCTATAAATGTTTTTATAAAGATTTCTTTAACGATTTTTAAAAACTTTACTTTAGAGAAAATTTATAAAACATTGTTATTATTGAGTTTAGCATATCGCGAAAATAAAGGTTTGTCCGAATATTTAAAGTGTTTTATTGATTTTACGCTGTATTTTAACATCATTTAACCATAATATATGGACGGTAAGCAGCTGAAAAGAATCATATCGGGTGTGGGAATAAAGCAGTCGCGACTCGCTGAAATCCTTCAGACGACACCTCAGAACATCAACTCGCTGTTCCAGGCGAAGGACGTGAAGTCAGGCACACTGGAGAGGATAGCCGAAGGTCTTGGAACGGACATGTCCCTGTTCTACAATATTGCCAGAAGCGTCACCAACAACAACGGGCAGGTTGTGAACTCATCGAACAAGGATATACACTACAACAGCGACAAGGTGATAGAGATAATGAACGAACAGCTCAAGGCCAAGGACAGACAGATAGAAGCACTGCTGCAGAGGCTTGACTACAGAGAAGAGAGAAAGAAAACGGATTGACAACAGAAAAGCAGAGGAGAAAGCGCCTATGGATCAGTAACAATTTAATGGAGAAAAACGTGAACATACCGTGAACAGCATCGGATACTATAATGCACAAAACTAACAATCAATCTATTATAACCTTTCCCAACATTCCTGGGGGGCGTGTGGTCGCTGGTTCGAATCCAGTCACCCCGACTGAAATGAATAGGTAACTGCTTGAAAAAGTCAGTTACCTGTTTTTTTCGTGTTAACATTCTTCGAAAAATTCCGTCAATACCATAAACGGCACAAAAATACAATGAAACGGATCAGAATGATTGCATCGTTGATGATGCTTATGACTACGACAGTATGCGTAGCGCAGAGAAATGCAGTGACAATAAGCGGTAATGTTATTGAGAAGAGCACCGGGGAGGGACTATGCTTCTCTACAGTTGCTCTGATGGATGGCGCACGGAGCATAATTGCAGGAACGATGGCCGACAATGACGGACACTTCGAGATAAAGGCAAACAGCGGAGAATACATACTGTGCGTATCGATGGTAGGATACCGTAACAATGAAAAATCTTTGACAGCAGCAGCGCTGGACATAAATGTGGGCGACATAATAATGGAGGACGATGTTATGGCAATAGACGAAGTCGTGATTACCGGACATCTTCCGCAGACCCAGATGTCCGGTGACGCCATAGTCACCAAAATTGAAGGATCTGTGCTGGAACATTCAGGCAATGCTCAGGACATACTCGCGAAAATACCGGGTATGATTTCAAGAGAAGGCAAACTGGAAGTCATAGGGCGCGGCGAACCGGTGTATTACATCAACGGGCGCAGAGTGTTGGACAACGACGAACTGCGCAGCCTGATGTCAGAAGAAATCAGAAGCATAGACGTAGTGAACAATCCGGGTGCCGCATACGGAGGCGATATCAAGGCTGTTGTCCGCATCAAAACCGTCAAACGCAATGGAGAAGGTTTCAGCTTTGCACTTACCAGTCAGGGATGCAAATACCTCAACACCTCACATATTGACCCGTCCTGGACGGTTCTTGACCTGAACTACCGCAAGAAAGGAGTCGATCTGATTGGAAAGATTACATATTGGGACAATCATGGTTTCCAGATAGCAGACGCAGACGAGACATCGCACGTCGGGCAGAAACTGTTCGAGCAGCTGGCAAATATGGATGTGATACAACATCAGAATGGACTGAATTCCCGCTTCGGCGTCAACTGGCAGATCAACGACAGTCATTCATTGGGATTTCAGCTTGAGAACAAGCAGATGTTCAACGGCCACTACACAGAGACGATGGACGTGGATGTATTTACCGACAAGAGCAAGACAGACCATCTGATATCAGTCAACAACGGATTCCTCAAAGATTATTCCAGCTGGAACGGAAACATATACTACAGCGGTACCATACAGAAAATGGAAATAGAATTCAATACCGATTTCCAGACAGACAGGGATGACACTGAAACCGAAACAGTCGAAAAGAGCCAGATAGAGCCCCGCTCGATGGAATCTGAGAATGACAGGACTAACACCCTTCTAGCATCGAAACTTGTATTCTCGCATCCAGTCTGGAAAGGGAAACTGCAGTTTGGCACCGAAGAGACTTTCAGCAGAATACGACAGAAATATTCCATAACCTTCGATGAAATGCCACAGTCCGAATCTGAAATCAGAGAGAATTCATACGCTGGATTCCTGGAATTTGCCCTACCTCTGAAGCCATTGCAGATTGTGGCAGGTTTGAGATATGAGCATGTCGATTTCGTATTTGATGACAAAATGGGAGACACTGATATGGACAGAAGCCAGAACAACCTGTTCCCATCTCTCTCCGTATCGTCAAAGGTTGGACCGGTTTCACTGTCGGCAAGTCTGACCGGTAAAAGCCAGCGCCCCGGATTCTGGAAACTCGCCAACAATATGGAGTATCACAGCCGCTTCGTATATCAGATAGGCGACCCGACACTGAAAAACGAAAAATATCTGGATTGTGCCATCAATGCCAACTGGAAGTGGCTTAGCCTCAGTGCAACTTACGAGCGTGTAACTGACGGTATAACAAACTGGACTGTACCTTATAACGATGAGGGAGTAGTACTGATGACATACATCAACCTGCCCGAAGACATCAATATCTGGAGCGGATACATAGTAGCTTCACCCAACATAGGAGTCTGGTATCCGCAATATACACTCGGCATCAGAAAGCAGGTATTCACGATGATGGTCAGCGATGAACTCGCACCGGGCGGCAAACGTGAACTTAATCTGAACAAGCCGATGTATATGGCACAACTGAACAATTCCTTCCGGTTCAAGAAAAGCTGGCAGTTCTCTGTTGATTATCAGTTCACCAGCAAGTATGACTATGGCAACATCCAGATGACCAATCCAAAGCACTATCTTGAATGCAGCGTTCAGAAATCGTTCCTGAAAGAAGACGCCCTGACGGTGAAAGTGAGCGCCATAGACATACTGAACCAATCGCACGAGGCGATTCTGCTTGATTCAGGCTGCCATATCATCAATCAGGACAATGACTATAACCAGCCGACAGTCGGAATACGGATTTCATACCATTTCAACAGCACGGCAAGCAAGTACAAAGGAACCGGCGCCGGGCAGGCCGTCAAGGACAGAATGTAACGTTTCATTTGAACAGTTTCTGTGCGAACACACGCAGCGATTATGTGTTGTCAACCAATCTCAGGGAAGGTCACGCCATTATAGAGAGCGGCCCACAAATCACGCATCAGGTGCGAATTATGTGGAATTTCTCACATTTTTGCGCGCTAATATGTGATATTGGATGTTTTGATTATCTTTGCAACACATTGATAATTTGATGACCGTATGGTAATAACAAGAGAAATCATAGGTAGGCTGGAAGCTTGGAAGAGTGCCGGGGACCGCTCTCCTCTTATAATACAAGGGGCACGACAGATTGGTAAATCCTGGGCTGTCACTGAATTCGGTCGTACTCACTATAAGCATACGGCGATATTCAATTTTGAAAAACAGGGAGAGCTGAAGAACGTCTTTGAAATGACCAAAGATGTCAGGCGAATTCTTGGAGAACTGGAACTATATACCAACGTACCACTGCTTGAAGAAGATACGCTCATCTTCTTTGATGAGATTCAGGATTGCAAGGCTGCTTTAAATTCGCTGAAGTATTTCAAGGAAGATGCTCCGGGCTACCATATCATTGCCGCAGGCTCCTTACTGGGAGTGGCTGTCAACAGGAAAACATCAAAAAAGGATGCAGAAGAGGAACAGAATGACACCTTCCCTGTCGGTAAGGTCAGCTTTATGGAGATGTATCCGGTCACATTCCGGGAATATCTCCGCATGAGCGATGCAGCACTCTTACAGCAGACCGAATCCCGATTGGCAGATTTGGAGCCACTTCCTGATATTCTCTTTAACAAACTCACAGAGCAGTATAGAAGATATCAGGTGTGTGGTGGACTGCCTAAGCCATGCAGTGATATGCTGGATGGTGCCGGTATGGAAAAGATTGAGAATGATCTTGCCGAACTCAGAAAATCCTACGAGTTTGATTTCACGAAGCACGTTGATGCCAAGGACATTCCACGCATCAGGGAAATATGGAGAAGCATACCATCCCAGTTGTCCCGTGAAAACAGGAAGTTTATATTCAGAACCGTAAGAGAAGGTGCAAGGGCTCGTGAATACGAGTCTGCTCTGGACTGGCTTGTACTTTCGGGAATGGTTTTCCGCATCTATGTCTGTGAAACGCCACAATTGCCACTCAAGCATTACGAAAACACAACTGCTTTCAAGGTATATATGCTTGATCAGGCTATACTTCGTACAATGGCAGAACTGCCTCCTGAAGCGGTAATTGCCAAAGGAGATCTTCTTAAGGAATTCAAGGGCGCCATGGCTGAGAATTTTGTCCTTGGCTCTCTTTTGGCTCAAGGATTCGATGCTCCTCATTATTGGACTATTTCTGGAAATAGGGCAGAGGTTGATTTCCTCATTCAGGACGGCATAGATATATATCCGATTGAAGTTAAGGCTGAAGAGAATATTACAGGACAGAGCTTCAAGGTCTATCAGGAAAAGTATTCTCCGAGATTGAGACTCCGCTTTTCCATGAAGAACCTTAAACTGAACGGAAATATCCTCAATATCCCGATTTTCCTATGTGACTGGCTGAAAGCCATATTGGATTTCCCCCAAACAAAGGAAATCGGGTCACTATGACTCACGGCATCAGCCATGGAGTCAGCCAAGGCTGTGGGCAATGCTGTCATCATCGGCTCAGATTTCATACCTGACCGCGGCGTTGCCGATGTTACAGAGATTTACGGCTCACCCGAAAACTAGTTGGGGCAACAGATTCCAATACAATGTTAAATAAAAGGGAAAGTCCTACACCCTGTAAACGGAGCAGCTGCAGGCATTGCCCGATTTCGGGCGTATGAGCGGAGAGCCGAAAAGCGAGCAGGTCTGCAGACCGTCAAATGCCATGAGTGTCTGAGCGGAGCGAGTTCTCATGGCATAGGTCGGCAGACCGTACGAGCCGGCGCGGAGCGTGCCTAGCCCGCAATCGGGCAATGCCTGCGGCTGCGGTGAAGAAATGCAGGTTATATCCCCTTTTCACAGCGGAAATCACAGAAACAGCATCCGGCACATATCGCATCAATGTAATTTTACGTCATTCAAAAATACGCCACTATGAAAAAACACGCTTTCTTAATTGTTATGATAACAGCCTCTATTATAGTTGCGGGGGCAATAGTGCTTTCAACGCCGCACGACGAAAAAGGGGGCGGCGGTCTCAGTCAGTTTATCGGTACTGAAATCAACATTCCGGAAGGTGTTGCAGACAATGGACACAAGTCTGCAAGAATGATTGTTTTTTCGGATACTGCTACTTGTGCGACCTGTATGCTGAAACGGATAACTGAATGGAAGGAGATATTTCCCGAATCGCTCACGGATACATCCAAGACAGAAGGCAGATTCGAAATGCTTTTCATTTTCGAACCCAGAACGGAAGACTCGGCCAGATATGTCCAGGAACTTGAGAGAGCACAGCTTCCATACAAGGTTTTCTCCGATTTCAACGGAGAATTCCGCAGGGTAAACCCGGGGCTGACTGATGACAGAAGACTGCATACATTTCTGATTGACGGCCAGGGGCGGGTTGTTCTGGCCGGGAACCCTAGAGAGAACATCGTCCTGCGCGAGGTATATCAGAAATACATAGAATTCCTGACCGTAAACAATGGGATATTAAGCAACGCATTTGCAGAAGAAGTGGAAGAATACATCCATCAGCGCAGCAAACCGGCAAATGGTCTGTTCGTTGAAAACCGCAGCATCGAGATTGGAGATGTTGCTTACGGCAGTGAACAGACTGTAACATTCGTCATATTCAACATCACAGAATCGGAGATTGAGATTGAGTCACTGATTACAGACTGTGACTGTATGGAAGCGTCTGCATTGCCGACCATAATCAAGCCGGGCAGACGCAGCATCATCACGGTCAGTTTTACTGCCGACAGCCGTGGAAGAATCTTCAGGGACCTGTTCGTCAAAGTTAGGGGATGCGAACAGGAAACACAGCTGACTGTTACAGGCAACAGCATCTGACAGACCACTGAAATGACGCACATTCAGACTGATTGAAAGAAGAAATTCTTAAATTCGCGGTATAAACAGAAGCCGCAATGAAAAACGTAAGCATAATTTGCATATGTATACTGCTAGTCCTAATCTGTCTGATGAACTATACAGGCAGAAAGAGAAGAAACTCTGTCAGCAGGAATATCAGTTCGGAGGACTGCGCTGACACAGACAGCAACGTCTGCTGCGGCAAGCATGCAGTCTGCGAGAAGCAGCGTCTGGCAGACGCAATGACCAGGCAGGCAATCTATTTTGAAGACGAAGACCTTGACCGGTTTGCAGGACGTGCTTCGGACAGTTATTCTGACGATGAAATCGAGGAATTCCGCTATGTGATGGATACGATGAGGCCCGAAGAGATACGTGAATGGGCTGAAAGCCTCCAGGTCAGGTCGGTGGAACTGCCGGACCAGCTCAAGGACGAAGTGTGCATGATGTTGGAGGAATAACATAATAAACAGACGTTTATAGTGTTTATTACATAAAACAAGGTAACAAGGTGAAGCAATATATCAGTCCTGCCATTGCTGTTCTTCTGGCTGTCCTGCTGACGGCAGGCTGTTCCACGCAGAAGAATACGGGAATGACACGCTTCTACCATTCAACTACAGCACACTTCAACGCCTATTACAACGGCAAACAGGCATATATCGATGGCTGCGAACTACAGGAGAAAGCCGTTCAGGACAACTATCTTGAGCCGATTGCGCTGCTGCCAGTCAGCAATGAAGCCGCACGCAAAAGCGGAACAGCCAGCTTTGACCGGGCCATTGAAAAATCCAAGAAATGTGTAACTCTTCATTCCATCAAGGCCAAACCCGTATTCAAGCCAGGACACAAAAAGACCGACAAGGACAAAAAGGAACTTGCAAAGAACGAATACAATCCATTCCTGTGGCACGCCTGGATGCTAATGGCCGACGCACAGATGCAGAAGGGGGAATTTCTCGAAGCCGCAAGCACCTATTCCTACATCTGCCGTCTGTATAGCGGAGAACACGATATCGTGACCGAAGCCAACATCAGAATGGCTGAATGCTATTCGGAACTCGGTTGGAAATACGAGGCAGATGATGTTCTTGACCGTCTGGAAAAAGATTCGATTCCGGCAAGACTCAAGGGAGAATATGCCGCAGTCAAAGCATCTTATCTGTTGAGTCAGAGCAGATATCCTGAGGCTATCCAGCCGCTCAAAAAATCCATTTCCGGGCAGAAGAACAGCAAGTTACAGAAAATCAGGCGTTACTATCTATTAGGACAGCTCTACAAGGAGACAGGAGACATGAAATCTGCATACGACTGTTTCCAGAAAGTTATAAGGATGAATCCTCCATACCAGATTGGATTCAATGCAAGAATACAGCAGACCGAGACCATGACCGGTGAGAGCCGGCACAAGATTGAGAAGAAACTGCAGCGAATGACCCGTAATCCGAACAACCGCGACTATCTGGATCAGATTTATTACGCAATCGGCAACATCTACCTGGCCGAAAAGGATACAGTAACGGCTTTGGACAGATACGAGACAGGTCTGAAGGAGAGTGAGGCAAGAAGGCCGGAGCGCGGAATACTTTTGCTCAGAATGGCCGAAATATACTGGGAACGCCGCGATTACAGCAATGCCCAGCGCTGTTACTCGGATGCCGTGGGACTCATCGCCAAGGATCATCCCTCGTACGACGAAGTCAAACTGCGTTCATCCGTTCTTGAGCATCTTGTCGGATACAATGACGATATAGTTCTGCAGGATAGTCTGCAGTACCTGACGACACTGCCCGAAGACAAACTGTTCGAGATAATTGACCGAAACATCCAGATATTGATTGAGCGCGAAGAGGAGGAAGCGCGTCTGGCTGAAAAAGCAGAAAGAGAGGCCGAGAACGCTGCCGCTGAATCGGCGGCCAAAAGCATATCGACTAACGACGGATCCTGGTATTTCTACAATCCGGCACTCAGAAAGGACGGAGCCGCCAAGTTCACCAGCCTGTGGGGAAGACGCAAACTGGAGGACAACTGGCGACGCAGCAACAAGACCGCATCAATCAGCGATGACACATCCGGAAATGCTGACGATGCGACAGGGCAGAGCACAGAAGAGGGCGAAGCAGGTGCCGCAGCAGACTCAACGGCACAGTCTGATGACCCGCATACAAGAGCCTTTTACATGCAGCAGATTCCTTTCACAGCCGAACAGCTTGATGAATCCAACCGGATATTGTCAGAGGCTCTGTTCAACGCCGGTGTAATCTACAAGGACGAACTGATTGAATATGAGCTGGCAGAAGGAAGCCTGTCGCGTTCTGCAAATGATTACTCCGAATACGATTACGCCGATGATGCCTTATATAATCTCTACCTGTTGTATTCGTTGTGGAGCCGGCCTGAGCAGGCTGCAAAATCAAAGACCGACCTGATGGAACGCTATCCCGACAGCGAGTTTTCAAAGATGCTGTCAGACCCGCACTTCGAAGAGAACATCATCTACGGCAAGCATCGCGAAGATTCCCTGTATCAGGTTGCATACAGCCATTATCTGGCCGGCAATACCGTTGCATTAGAGCAGTGCTGCAAAGAATCGGCCGAACGGTTCCCCAACGGCATACTGAGGTCTAAGTTTATGTTCCTCGAAGCATCAAACCGCCTTAAGGCCAATGATATCCCTGCATATCTGGACATTCTGAAACAGATAGTCGAACAGTATCCGGCAGATGAGATAAGCAGCCTTGCCGAAATAATATCGCAGGAGATACGTTCCGGGAAATCACTGCAATCCAACTCGTTAGGCTCGATTTGGGACATCAGCGCCAGAAACAGGAATGCCGAAACCGACAATTCCGGTGCCCGTCCGGAGTTCAATTCGGAACGACAGCAGCCTTACATTGTCTTACTTGCATATCCGGCAGGTTCCATCAACGAAAACGAGTTGATGTTCGAAACTGCCAGCTACAATTTCTCCCGATATATGGTGCGTAATTTCGACATAGGCACACGTAGCGAAGAAGGCATCGATATGCTGACAGTAGGCGAGTTCCTGAATTTTGACGAGGCTTGGCTCTACCGCAAGCGTCTCTTTGAAGAGCGTGAGGCTCTGCAGAAACTGAGCGACCTGCAGATTCTCATAATCACTCCGGCGAATCTGGAGATTCTGCTGCAGCATTACAGCTTCAACGAATACATAGAGTTTTTCAACAGCAATTTCCTCGACATTCCTGAGTTCGACATAGACGGCCTGACTCTTGACGAGGAACTTGTCAGCGATAACGGATAAAGAACAAAGCAGATGAATAAGAACGGCACACTACTCTGGGTTGACGACGAAATCGACATCCTTCGGGCTCATATTCTGTTCCTCGAAAACAAAGGCTATCAGGTGGACACCGCCACCAACGGAGGCGATGCCGTAACTCTCTGCAGACAGAACAACTACGACCTGGTACTTCTTGACGAGAATATGGTCGGTATGACAGGTCTCCAGACACTGGAACTGATAAAGGAGATAGACCCCACCCTGCCCGTAGTAATGGTGACCAAAAGCGAGGAGGAGGATATTATGGATCAGGCAATTGGCTCTAAGATAGCGGACTACCTTATCAAGCCGGTCCATCCAAATCAGATTCTGCTGACTTTGAAAAAGAACCTGCACAGACAGGACATCGTCACCGCCAAAACGAATATGGAGTATCAGCAGAATTTCGGCAAGATAAGCATGCAGATAAACGATTCCCTGACGGCAGATGACTGGAAGGATGTCTACAGACGTCTCGTCTATTGGGAACTGGAACTGCAGGAAGGAGACGGTAATATGCACGAAATGCTGAAAATGCAGAAAAGCGAAGCCGATCTCGCATTTGCAAAATTCATCAAAAAGAACTACATGTCCTGGATGAAGGACCCCGACAAGGCACCGCTGATGAGTCCGGGCATCTTCAAACATACGATTTATCCACTTCTTGATTCAGGAGAAAAGCCATTCCTCATTGTGATGGATAACCTGCGCTACGACCAGTGGCGTTCTCTGAGCAGTGAATTTGCCGAACTGTTCTCGTTCGACGAAGATCTGTATTTCAGCATTCTGCCCACAGTCACCCAATACGCCCGCAACGCCATTTTCTCCGGACTGATGCCCAACAGAATAGCGGAACTGTTCCCGAATCTGTGGATTGACGAAGACGACGAGAATGGAAAGAATCTGAACGAAGAACCGCTCATACGGTCACACATTGAAAGAATGAGGCGGCACGAACGTTTCTCATATCATAAAATCAACGATTCACAGGCTGCTGAAAAGCTGACCGCACAACTCAGCAATGTACTGCATAACGACCTTATTGTAATAGTAATCAACACTATCGACATCATCTCACACGCCAAGACCGATTCCAGAATGATGCGAGAGCTTGCAGCAGACGAATCAGCATACCGCAGTCTGATTCTGTCCTGGTTCAGGCATTCATCAATAAAGGAACTGTTCCGTGCCATCGCCGCAACAGGCAGAAAGGTCGTCATCACAACAGATCACGGAAGCATTCGCGTGGACAAACCGATAAAGATTGTGGGAGAACGGAATACTAACACCAACCTGCGCTACAAACTTGGGCGAAACATCGGATACAACCCTAAGGAAGTGTTTGAGATTACCAATCCGCGCAACGCATATCTGCCGGCCCCCAATGTCAGCACGGCATACATTTTCGCATCACAATCAGATTATTTCGTATATCAGAACAACTACAATAACTTTGCCGCCTATTACAAGGACACATTCCAGCACGGAGGCATCTCGCTCGAAGAAATGCTCGTCCCGCTGGTAACTCTCACTCCAAAGAAAAAATAAACCGGATAAAATGGAAATAATACTGAAATCTGTCGATGAAATCGACGAAGCCGCCAAGGAATTCATCCGTGGTATGGGTGACAGCACCGTATTCGCATTTTATGGAAAGATGGGTGCTGGAAAGACCACCTTCATCAAGGCTCTCTGTCAGCAGCTGGGCGTTGAAGACGAAGTCAACTCCCCTACTTTCGCCATAGTAAACGAATATCGCTCGGCCTCAACAGCCGAGCTGATATACCACTTTGACTTCTATCGGATTAAAAAGATAGAAGAGGTTTACGACATGGGGTACGAAGATTATTTCTACAGCGGAGCACTCTGTTTCATAGAGTGGCCGGAACTGGCCGAAGAGGTACTGCCCGAAGACACCGTCCGCATCAGTATAGAAGAGCAGCCGGACGGCTCCAGAAAGCTACTCTTCTAAGCTGTCGATATATTCGGCCTCAGCCTCGACAATCAGCAGAATCTCATCTTTATCAAAACTGCCGATCTTGTCGCGCTTTGCCTCCTTCACGATATAGTCGGCGACGGCCTCATTGTCTATCTCAATAAATCCGTCCTTATCAGGTTGCTGATCCAATACCCCGCTGGTCGTGAAATAGTCATTGATCACGTCCAGGATATAGTACAGAATATCGTCAGTAAACTTATCCCGCGATTCCTGAGGAAGACTGTTCTTTATGAATTCGACAGTTTTCTCATCATCGAGATCCTCATCTTTGAATTCGTCGTCCGTCATATTAGAGCAGTGAATTGATTTTCTGTACATAAACCGGTTTTCCGGCAACTCCGACCTGTGAATCGACCACCTGTCCGTCCTTCAGGAAAACGACAGTTGGAACGCTCATAATGCCGAAACGGTCGGTCAGCTCAGGGTTCTCCTCAATGTCGCACTTGCCAATAACGACCTTGCCTTCGAACTCGCCGGCAAGTTCCTCGATAACCGGTGCTAGTCTCTTGCACGGACCGCACCAAGTTGCCCAAAAGTCAACGACTACCGGTTTTCCGCCAGCGATAATCTCATCCAGATTCTGTTCTGTAATTTCCATAATGTTCTATTTGTTAATTGAATAATCCATTCCATCGGTGTTTCTCAGATAGTTCATCAAGTCCTTTGTAACTTCAATTTTACGATTGACCGACACAAGTTCGACATTGTAGCGGTCGGACAGATCACGGACAGCTACCTTGAGTTTTGTGTTTCCCGGTCTTGAAGTCAGCTGAGCCAGCTCCGTGACCACCATTTTATCGATTTCGTTCAGATCTATGCTGATTGTAATGCTGTCAACAAGCTTATCCTTAACGTCGGGCAGCAGTTCTATGGAGCTGATAGTCAATACGGGGCGTGCCGGATTATACTTTGACGGCTGGCACTTGGCCTTTATGAAAAGGAAGTTGTCCGTCTTCATATAGTTGCCCCATTTTACCCAGTCCTCGCCGAAAAGCGCTATTTCGCCCGCTCCGGAGAAATCCTCAATTCTGGCAATGCCATACTTGTTGTTGTTCTTGGATATCCCCTCGCGCAGTCCTGTTACTATTCCTCCCGCCACTATGTCGCGTCCTGACAGACTTGCCATATCCTTGAATTCCTCCATCCTGGTATTGCACACATCATTAATAATAATGGAGTACTCATCCAGCGGATGCGCCGAAATATATATCCCTATCAGTTCCTTTTCCTTATTCAGCAGAGTAAGTGGCGGCCAAGGCAGATACGGCGGGATGACAGGAGTGGCAATCTCAATGGCATCATCCATCATACCGAACAGGGTATTCTGCGACTGGACCTTGTCCAGCTGATACTTGTTACCATATTTGACAAGCACGTCGGCGAAAGTCTCATCCTTGCCGCAAGGCTCGACAAACTGCTCACGGTGAATCTCAGGGAAGCCGTCAAATGCGCCTGCCAGTGCCAGGCACTCAATGTTCTTACGATTGCAGGCGGTCAGATTCACACGCTGGACAAAATCAAAAATGCTCTTGAACGGACCGTTCTTTTCACGCTCATCTATGATTGCCTGCACCGCATTCGAACCGACGCCCTTCACTCCGGCCATACCGAAACGGATGTTACCCGCCTTGTTGGCCATGAACTTGAAACCGCTCTCATTCACATCCGGACCGAGCACAGCGATGCCCATCGAACGGCTCTCGTCCATCAGTTTGGTTATTTCGGTCAGGTCACTGATGTTGCAGCTGAGAACAGCCGCCATATATTGTGCGGGATAGTGGGCCTTGAGATATGCCGTCTGGTATGCCACCCACGAATAGCAGGTTGCGTGAGACTTGTTGAATGCATACGATGCGAATTTCTCCCAGTCCTTCCAGATTTTTTCAAGAACCGAAGGATCATGCCCGTTGGCCTTGCCGCCTTCGATGAACTTGGGCTTAAGGTGATCCAGCTTATCCCTCAGTTTCTTTCCCATCGCCTTACGCAGGGTATCGCTCTCGCCCCTCGTAAAGTTAGCCAGCAGACGGGACAGAAGCATCACCTGCTCCTGATAGACAGTGATTCCATAGGTATCCTTCAAGTACTTCTCCATACACGGGATATCGTACTCGATAGGCTTGCGGCCGAGCTTTCTGTCGATGAAATCGGGAATATAGTCCATCGGCCCCGGACGATACAGCGCATTCATTGCAATCAGGTCCTCGAATACGCTCGGCTGCAGTTCGCGCAGATACTTCTGCATTCCAGGCGACTCGAACTGGAACGTTCCGATGGTCCGGCCTTCGCAGTATAGCTGGAAAGTCCTGGCATCATCAATGGGTATCGTATCAATGTCAATGTCCTCGCCCAGACTCATTTTGACATTATACACGGCCTCCTTGATTATAGAAAGAGTCTTCAGACCGAGGAAGTCCATCTTTATGAGTCCGGTATCCTCAATCACGCTGCCCTCGTACTGGGTTACCAGCATGCGCTCGCCGTCCTTGTCGGTTGCAATGCTCACAGGAACCCAGTCTGTGATATCGTCACGACAGATAATCGTACCGCAGGCATGCACTCCGGTGCCACGGATATTGCCCTCCAGCATCTTGGCATATTTGATGGTGTTACGGAGCGCAATATCAGGCGATGCTTCGGCGGCCTTCAGTTCGGGAACGCACTCTATGGCGTTCGGCAGATTCATCTTCTTGTCATCGGGCAGTTTGTCAGGAATCGCCTTGCACAGCGAATTCGAGACATCGAGAGGCACCTTCAGAACCCTGGCGACATCCTTGATAGACATCTTTGTCGCCATCGTTCCGTATGTAATTATGTGCGCCACCTTTTCCTGGCCATACTTCTGAGTCACCCACTGCAGCACACGGATACGTCCGTCATCATCGAAATCGACATCAATATCAGGCAACGAGATACGGTCAGGATTCAGGAAACGCTCGAACAGCAGATCGTATTTGATCGGGTCAATCTGCGTGATGCCGAGACAATATGCCACAGCCGAACCTGCAGCCGAACCACGACCGGGACCGACCGATACTCCAAGCTGGTTTCGGGCGGCATTGATGAAATCCTGAACAATCAGGAAGTAGCCCGGAAAACCCATTGTCTTCATCACGTGAAGTTCGAATACAAGCTGTTCCTTTATGTCCTCCGGCACCGGATCGCCATAACGCCGTTTCGCACCGTCAAAAGTCAGTTTCCGTAGATAATCGGCCTCAAACTTGATGCGATACAGCTTGTCATAGCCCCCCAGTTTGGAAATTTTTTTCCTGGCATCCTCCTCGGACATCACCACATTGCCATGCTCGTCTCTGGTGAACTCGTCAAAAAGATCCTGCTCCGTATATTTTCTGCGGTACTCCTCTTCTGTTCCGAAATCCTCGGGTATGGCAAAGAACGGCATGATGGGCGGATGGTCGATTGAATACTCTTCGACCTTGTCCAGAATCTCGCAGGTATTGGCAAGCGCCTCGGGATAGTCGCTGAAAACAGCATTCATCTCCTCGCGGGTCTTAAGCCACTCCTGCTTGGTATAGCGCATCAGCGTCGGATCATCCGGATCCTTGCCCGTGTTCAGGCAGATGAGCAGTTCGTGAGCATCGGCATTCTCCTCTTCGAGAAAGTGGACATCGTTGGTGCAGATAGTCTTGACCCCGTACTTCCCGGACAGGCGAACTAGTTCCTTATTTACCTGAACCTGAAGGGGATACGTTTCGTGATTAGCCTTTTCAACATTAGCCTTGTGTAACTGGAGTTCAAGATAATAGTCATCACCGAACAGGTTCTTGAACCACTGGACAAGTTCCTCGGCTTTCTCGGTCTGTCCGGCAAGAATGAGTCGCGGAAGCTCACCGCCTATACAGGCAGAGCAGCAGATAATGCCATCGTGATATTTCTCGATATCCTCCTTGTCAGTACGCGGATGATGATAGAATCCATCTGTCCATGCGCGTGACACAAGTTTGATCAGATTATGGTAGCCGGTACTGTTCTTGGCAAGCAGGATGAGGTGATAATTCGCCGCATCCGCCTTGCCTTCCTTCTGCTCTTTCTTACGGGGGGCGACATAGACCTCACAGCCGAAAATAGGTTTGAAGTGCTTGCCTTCAGCAGCGAGTTTGTCATTTTTTTTCTTGCAGTAATTGAAGAACTCCTTGACGCCCATCATATTGCCGTGATCGGTTATGGCAATGCCGCGCATACCGTCGGCGACGGCCTTGTCAACCATCTTGGCAATGCTCGTCTGCCCGTCAAGCAGCGAGTATTGGGTGTGGACGTGAAGATGAACGAAATCCTGCATACTGCGTTTGAAAAGGGTTGTAAAGTTACCCACCCGAATATCTTTTTGCAAGCGCGGAACAATGAAAAGTTATCAACAGAACGACAGCCTATTGAAGAAGCCTTGCAGAAACGGAAAAGCGGCACCGGTCTGCGGCCTTTTTCATATAAAGAGAGATGCGTTACGGAAAAATGACTATATTTGCGAATTAAAACTATCCCTAATGGGTGCCAACGATAAGAGAATAACAACCGTCAACAGAGAGGGTTTCACGACAATTGCCCTCACTGGCGCATTGCTGCTGCTCGTCAACGTGATTCTGTTCTTACCTTCAGTCAGAGGTCTAGGCTCCGGCATTTTCCTGGTGCTGTCCATCGCCATTCTGTGCATGATGGTCAATTTCTTCCGCAATCCCCGCCGTATTTTCCCAAGCGAAGACCGTGACAAAGTGGTTGTCGGGTCCGCAGACGGCACAATCGTTGCTATAGAAGAAGTTGACGAAACGGAATATTTCCACGACCGCAGGATAATGGTGTCAACATTCATGAATATCTTCAATGTACACGCCAACTGGTATCCTGTCAACGGAACTGTTGTAAAAGTAGCTCATCAGGAAGGACATTTTCACGCCGCCAACAAGCCCAAGTCAAGCACCGAAAACGAGCGTTCCACTGTCGTTATAGAAACCGAGGATGGACAGCAGGTAATGGTGCGGCAGATTGCCGGTCTCATGGCCCGCAGAATCGTCACCTATCCGTCTGTCGGAGACAAATGTCACATAGACCAGCATCTGGGCTTCATCAAATTCGGTTCCAGAGTTGACATCTATCTGCCGCTGGGTTCACTCGTATGCGTCAAGATGAACGACAAGGTCAAGGCAGATACAACCATTCTGGCCAAATTACCCTAATCCGTCACTATTATGGCAAACCGTATCACAAAACATATTCCAAACGCATTGACCTGCTGCAATCTGCTGGCAGGATGTGTAGCAATTATGTACTGTATGAGGTTGTTCCTGATTGACAGGCCAATGCCCATACTTATCTGCATTCTCATAGGCGCGGCATTCGATTTCTGCGACGGATTGGCCGCACGCGCGCTCAAAGCGTATTCGCCTGTAGGCAAAGAACTGGATTCACTGGCCGATGTAATAACCTTCGGTCTCGCTCCGGCACTGTTATGTATGCACACCGTCTCCAAACTGTATCCGCAATCAGATGTATTGCCATATCTGGGACTGGTAATAGTGGTAGCATCAGCATTGCGGCTTGCCAAATTCAACACCGATGACCGTCAGTCATCATCCTTCCTGGGACTTCCGGTACCTGCCAACGCTCTGTTCTGGTGCAGTCTTGTGCTATGGCTTCCGGCAGACCCTTCCCAATCGGGAATCCTGCGCATAATCATCCCGCTACTGATAGTGGTTTCGGCGGTTCTGATGCTTTGTGAACTTCCTCTTTTCTCGCTCAAGTTCAAGAGTTTCACCTGGGCAGACAACTCCGTCAGATACATATTTCTTGCCGGCGCGGTCATTCTGATTGCCGGATTCTGGCTCAAGGGCATTGCCCTGACAGTAGCCTGGTACATATTGCTCTCTCTGATTACACAGAGAAAGGTCTGAATCTGAGTCGCCGATGTTATACGGAATTTTCTTTTTTCTAATCTTTGCGCTGATAGTGTGTCTGGCACTGTTCAGGGGCATACTCTATACCATACTTAATTTTCTGGTCTCTATCATAGACAGAATTCTGCCCAAAAGATGGCGCATCCATGCCGAAGGGAAAACCACTGTACGTTCGGAAGAACCGGCAGGAAAGGGACAGAAGATTTTCTCCAAGTCTGATGGAGAATATGTAGATTACGAAGAGGTCGAATGACCGTCAGCGCTTTTTTTTGAAGAAATCGCTCATCAATGCTGACGCTTCGTCAGCCAGCACGCCTTTCACCACCACCGTCTTCGGATGCATAGCGCCGGGAGCGAATATCGTGTAACCGCGCTTAGGGTCTGACGCGCCAAAGACAAGCCGACCCAGTTGGGACCAACCTATTGCGCCCGCACACATTACACAAGGCTCCACAGTCACATAGAGCGTGCAGTCGTTCAGGTATTTGCCGCCCAGATAATCCGCCGCCGAGGTTATAGCCTGCATCTCTGCATGCGCGGTGACATCGTGAAGAGTTTCAGTAAGATTGTGCGACTTCGCAATCACACGACCGCCGCAGGTAACAACTGCGCCGACAGGCACCTCGCCGGCATCGGAAGCAGCCCGAGCCTCGGCAAGAGCCATTCTCATAAATGCTGTATCATCCATCAGCGGCGCATCTCCTGTTCGTTGAACAGTGTCGGATAATCATTGCCCAGATTCTGGTAGATGAAACTCATCAGAGTCTCACGCACCCAGCGGCTCTTGTTGGCTATCCTGTACTTTTTGAGATAACGTTCGATAAACGCATTCTCTTCGTCGCTGACAGCACAGACCAGTCTCTTGTTTCTTTTTGCAGCCATAGCAGAGCGAAGATACAATAAAAAGATTAAGTTTGCAACAGATATCAGCAAATATGGCCACACACAACAGGACAGGCAGTTACGGAGAAGAGCTGGCTGCCAGATACTTGGAAGAACACGGGTTCACTATACTGGACCGCAACTGGCGCAGCGGGCACAAGGAGCTGGACATAGTCGCACGCGACGAAGTGCAGCTGATAATAGTCGAAGTCAAGACCCGCACGAGTCTTGAGTACGGAAATCCCGAAGACGCGGTTACCGAAAGGAAGATTCGCAGAATCGTCTGTGCAGCCGACGCATACGTAAGGAAGAACTGCATCGACCTGCCGGTAAGATTCGACATCATAACAGTCATTGAACCCGACGGCCGAGCTGAAATAGAACATATTGAAGAAGCGTATTTTTCACCATTATGGTAAATGACGGAAATATCACAATAGTAGAACTCCAGGAAACCGATTCCACGAACAACTGGCTTAAGGAGCACCGCGACATGCCGGACGGCACCGTTTTCAAGATCGCCAGAGCAGACTTCCAGAGCAGCGGACGCGGACAGAGAGGCAACTGTTGGGAGTCAGAACCTCACAGCAACCTTCTTTTCAGCATTTTGTCACGGCCCGGTTTCGTCAGAGCCGGAGATCAGTTCTGTCTGTCCGAAGCGATTTCGCTGGCAATTACCGACACGCTGATGGAGATGAACGATGAACTGGCACGATTCATATCAGTCAAATGGCCGAACGACATCTATTGGAAAGAGAAGAAACTGGCAGGCATTCTTATAGAGAACACCATTCAGGGCCAGTGTCTGGCTGACAGCATCATAGGCATCGGGCTCAATGTCAATCAGCCAGTCTTCCGCAGCGATGCACCCAATCCTGTCTCCATACGTAACATCATCGGGCTGGAGTCGGACTGCGGACGGATTTTCAGCAACATCATTATGAATTTTGCCGGATACTATCAGAAATTATCCGAGGGAGGAAGGGAGGAAATTCACTCAAAGTACCTGCGCAGGCTGTTCCGCATCGAAGGCCTGCACCCGTACAGAGACAGTGCAGGCCAGTTTCTGGCTGGCATAGAAACGGTCAGGCCGGACGGAATATTGAAGCTGCGTGACACCGACGGCAATCTGCGCAGCTACGAATTCAAGCATGTCAGTTACATTTTGCAATCCATTTCTTGACAATAAGAATCCGATGTTATAATTTTGCCGTTTGATAGGATTTTCATTAGTATGCGACTGAAGGGTCTTGTTCTATTTTTTGCTCTGATGGCTGCCTCGGAATCAGTACCGGCGCAGAGTCTCGTCATCAGCGAAAACGGCAGTGACGAGAAGGTCGAACTTGAGATGACCGGACTTGTGGACCTTTCTGCGTCAGACAGCACCGTAACAGTCCGATACTCTGACGGCAGAAACGAATCCTACGAAGTCGAATCGATCGGCAAGCTTGATTTTGACGGCACTACCGGCGTGGATATGGTCACAGCCATGGACGGCAAAATTGCATATTCCAGTTCCGCAGGTCTGCTTATTGTGGCCAATGCAAAAGAGAAGCACCTGCTCATATATAACCTCGGAGGTTCGCAGGTGCTTGACAGAACAATTGAATCCCAACTTGAAACCATCGACCTGAGTTCGCTCGCAAAAGGAGTCTATCTGCTCAAGTTAGACGGCAAGACAATCAAAATCGTAAGGTAAACAAACTTGCACACACGCGAATGATTCGCGTATGCGCAACTCAGTCGTGAACCAGAGTGCCTATCTGCTCTCCGTCAATAACCTTGCGCAGATTGCCCGGAACATCCATATTGAAGACATAAATAGGAAGTCCGTTTTCCTTGCACATTGTTGTTGCGGTCAGATCCATCACTTTCAGTCCGCGATTGTATATCTCGTCAAATGTTATTTCGCTGAACTTTACTGCAGTCGGGTCCTTCTCGGGATCGGCCGTATAGATGCCGTCCACGCGGGTTCCCTTCAGCATCACATCGGCTTCAATCTCAATGCCCCTCAGACTTGAACCGGTATCAGTAGTGAAATAAGGATTGCCTGTTCCGCCGACCATAATGGCTACCCTTCCTTCCTCCATTGCCGAAATTGCCTTCCACTTGCTGTAGAGTTCACCAATCGGCTCCATACGGATGGCGGTGAGCACCGTTGACGGGCAGCCGACCGAAGTCAGGGCGGAACTGAGTCCCAGACCGTTGATTACAGTAGCAAGCATGCCCATCTGATCACCCTTGACACGATCAAAGCCCTTGCCGGCACCTTTCAGCCCACGGAAAATATTCCCGCCGCCAATGACTATACCTATCTGGACCCCCATATCGTGAATCTCCTTGATCTGCTCCGCATACTGATGAAGACGCTTTTCGTCAATTCCATATTTCTGTTCACCCATCAGGCTCTCGCCGCTCAGTTTCAGTAAAATTCTCTTGAATCGTGCCATATCGCGTTGTTTGTTTATTGTTAGCCCACGAAGATAGTGAAAAAACGGAGAAAAAGATTACCTTTGCCAGTGATAGAAACACTAATAAACTGATATGTTTGACGTAAACAATTGTTTGAACGAAGCGGAAGAGATGATGGAGTTCGCCATTATGCATCTTTCCGAGGAGTACGCCCACATCCGTGCCGGCAAGGCCAACATCCGTCTACTCGACGAAGTACGCGTCGATAACTACGGCAGCCGTGTTCCACTGAACAATGTCGCAGCTCTGACCACTCCGGATGCACGCACCATCGCCATCAGACCTTGGGACAGGAACATGCTCAAGACCATCGAGAAGGCCATAATAGACTCGTCCGTAGGCATTATGCCGACCAACAACGGCGAAATAATCCGTCTGGCCATCCCGCCTCTCACCGAGGAGCGCAGAAAGGAACTTGTCAAGCAGAGCAGCAAGGAGAACGAGCAGGCCAAGATTTCAATCCGCAACGCCCGTCGTGACGCTATCGACCAGCTCAAGAAGGCCCAGAAGGACGGTCTTGCCGAGGATGCCGAAAAAGACGCCGAAGCTAAGCTCCAGAAGATTCACGACAAGTACATCAAGAAAGCCGATGATACCTTCGCCGAAAAGGAGAAGGAAATCATGACAGTGTAAAAATCAGGATTCAGCCGGAGGAAAAGCTGTTTCTAATGGCCGCTCCGGTATTTGTTTTCACTCTCATCGTCCATCATGCTCAGATAACTCTCGTAGCGTGATGGACTGATTTTTCCGCTTCTGACCGCTTCGATAACCGCACAGCCCGGTTCATTGATATGAGTGCAGTTACCGTATCTGCAATCGCGGGAACAGGCAAATATCTCCGGGAAATAGTGACTCACCTCTTCCTGCTTCATATCGAACGAGCCGAATCCCTTCACACCCGGGGTGTCAATAACCCACCCTCCTTCGGGCAACTGGAACATCTCAGAAAAGGTCGTGGTATGCATTCCGGTATCGTGCTTGTCCGAAATCACGCCGGTACGCAGATTGAGTTCCGGAAGCAGGCGGTTGATGAGAGTGCTCTTGCCAACTCCGGAATTGCCGGACACAAGCGATACCTTGCCACGAAGCATATCCCGCAACGCATCAGTCCCCTCACCGTGAAGGCAGTCACACTGAACGCAGGCATACCCTATGCTCTCGTACAGACGGCACAGCTCGTCTGCACGCTGGCGTCCGTCACTGTCAAGCAGATCGGTCTTGTTGATCACAATTGTCACAGGCACCCTGTATGCCTGGGCAGTTGCCAGAAATCTGTCGATGAAAACGGTCGAAGTTTCAGGATGGCTTATTGTCACAACCAGCACACACATATCCAGGTTACACGCCAGTATATGTGACTGCTTGGAAAGATTGGAGGAACGCCGGACGATGTAGTTCCGACGTTCCTCTATTTCTGTAATGTACGACGGCTCCCCCTCCTCGGGAAGAGTTATCGTCACATAGTCACCTACTGCAACAGGATTGGTACTCTTGATGCCCCGGATGCGGAAATTGCCCTTGATACGGCACTCCACCGACTGTCCGTCATCGCAACGGACCAGACAACTGTTCCCGGTACACCTTACTACCAGTCCTTTCATCAGCCGTTACTTGCAGGAGCAGCAGCGTGGCTTAAGCTGCTTGAAGAAATCATTGCCCTTGTCGTCAACCAGGATGAATGCAGGGAAATTCTCCACCTCAATCTTCCATATTGCCTCCATACCCAGTTCCGGATACTCCACGCACTCGATTGACTTGATGTTGTTCTGTGCAAGGATGGCAGCCGGGCCGCCGATTGAACCCAGATAGAAACCGCCGTGCTTCTGGCAGGCATCGGTCACGCACTGGGCGCGATTGCCCTTGGCCAGCATAATCAGCGATCCGCCGTTATCCTGGAACTCATCAACGTACGGATCCATACGGCCGGCAGTGGTCGGTCCCATCGATCCGCAGGCCATTCCCTCAGGAGTCTTTGCAGGACCAGCATAATAAATCGGATGCTCTTTCATATACTGAGGCATTCCTTCACCTGCATCGAGACGGGCCTTAAGCTTGGCGTGAGCAATGTCACGACCTACAATAATGGTTCCGTTCAGGCTGAGACGCGTACCAATCGGATAGTTTGTCAGAATCTTGCAGACATCTGCCATTGGCTGATTCAGATCAATCTGTACTGCATCGCCCTCGCCTGCCTGGCGCAGTTCCTCAGGGATCAGTTCGTATGGTTTGTCATCCATCTTCTCAATCCAGATGCCGTCCTTGTTGATTTTGCACTTGATGTTACGGTCTGCCGAGCAGCTTACGCCCAGACCTATCGGGCAGCTGGCACCGTGACGCGGCAGACGGACAACACGTACATCGTGAGCCATATACTTGCCGCCGAACTGTGCGCCGAGGCCAATGTTCCATGCCTCCTGCAGAAGCTGCTGCTCAAGTTCGATGTCGCGGAATGCGCGGCCGGTCTCATCGCCCGTAGTCGGCAGGCTGTCGTAGTAATGTGTGGAGGCCAGCTTGACTGTAAGCAGGTTCCTCTCGGCACTGGTACCACCGATGACTATGGCAATATGATACGGAGGGCATGCTGCGGTTCCGAGACTCTTCATCTTCTCGACAAGGAACGGAATGAGTGTACCCGGATTCTGAATACGGGCCTTGGTCTCCTGATAGAGATATGACTTGTTGGCTGAGCCGCCGCCCTTGGTAACGCAGAGGAAGCGGTATTCCATACCTTCGGTAGCCTCGATATCAATCTGAGCCGGAAGATTGCACTTGGTATTGACCTCATCGTACATTGTGAGCGGAGCGTTCTGACTGTAGCGGAGATTCTCCTGTGTGTATGTCTTGTAAACGCCCTCCGAAAGAGCCTCCTCGTCACAAAATCCTGTCCATACCTGCTGTCCTTTCTCGCCGTGGATAATGGCCGTACCGGTATCCTGACAGAGAGGCAGTTTGCCCTTGGCTGCAACTTCGGCATTGCGGAGGAATGTCAGAGCCACATACTTGTCGTTTTCGCTTGCCTCGGGATCCTTCAGAATCTTGGCAACCTGCTCGTTATGCGAACGGCGCAGCAGAAAAGACACATCGCGGAAAGCGGCATTGGCCATTGCAGTAAGGCCCTCCTTCTCAACCTTGAGGATAGGTTTGCCTTCGAACTCGCTTACACTTACATAGTCCTTGGTAAGCAGATAATACTCAGTCTCGTCCTTGCCGAGCTGAAACATTGGAGCATACTTGAATTTGTCCATTTTCTATAGTCTTAAAAATCTTCTTTCGGATAAAGGAAATCGTTATACGGGTATTTCTGGACGTGAAGTTCACGGACGCGGTTGTACAGCAGCGTCCTGAGCTCCTCCAGATTTGTTTTCTGAATTGCCGAGACAAAGATGCAGTCCTCGCCAAGTCTGGCCATCCAGGTCTTCATAAGTTCGTCCATGGAAATGTTCTCCCTGGTTACGGGAGTCAGGTCATCCGGAGCCTTGTCAACCCAAGTGTAGGCATCTATCTTGTTGAAGATTACGAATACGGGCTTGCCCGAGCAGCCAAGATCGCCGAGAGTCTTGTCCACAGTCTTCATCTGATCCTCAAAATCAGGATGCGAAATATCAACGACATGCACCAGAAGGTCGGCCTCACGCACTTCGTCCAGAGTCGATTTGAATGAATCTACAAGGTCTGTAGGAAGTTTGCGGATGAATCCGACCGTGTCCGAAAGCAGGAATGGCAGATTCTCCACCACTACCTTGCGTACAGTCGTATCGAGCGTCGCAAATAGTTTGTTCTCAGCAAACACATCGCTCTTGGAGAGCAGGTTCATTATAGTGGATTTGCCCACATTCGTGTAGCCGACCAAAGCCACACGAATCAGACGTCCCCTGTTCTTGCGCTGCGTTGACTTCTGACGGTCAATGTCCACCAGCTCCTGCTTGAGCCAGCTGATACGCTTGGTGATGATACGGCGGTCCATCTCAAGCTGGGTCTCACCCGGACCACGCAGGCCCACCATACCCTTGCCGCCACCGGCACCGGAGCCGCCGCCCTGACGCTCAAGGTGAGTCCACATTCGCTGCAGACGCGGGAGCAGATACTTGTACTGCGCCAGTTCGACCTGGGTCTTGGCGTTAGCTGTCTGGGCGCGCATTGCAAATATGTCCAGAATCAGCGATGTCCGGTCCAGAACCTTGACCTGCAGAGCCTGCTCTATTGCAGAAATCTGTTTGGAGGAAAGCTCATCGTCAAAAATCGCCATACCCACAGGCTCCTCATTGTCCTCCATACGGTCGATATAGGCCCTTATCTCCTCCAGTTTGCCCTTTCCGACATAAGTTACGGAATGAGGCATATCAATTTTCTGAGTGAAGCGCTTCAGAACAATCACGCCAGCGGTATCGGCCAGGAATTCCAGTTCATCCAGATACTCGGCAGTGTGTCTCTCATCCTGCTCCTGAGTGATCAGTCCGACAATAATCGCGGTTTCGGGTCCCCCGTTCCGGGTTTCAAGGTTGAATTCCTTCATTGCTCATCGTCTGTTTCGGACAGCGGTGCAGCAACGTCCCCGTCACTCCCTGCCACCACAATTACTATTTCACCCTTGGGCTCGTGCTGCGAATAATAACCGGCCAGCTCAGACAGCGTGCCGCGCATACACTCTTCGTGAATCTTCGAAATCTCACGGCTGACAGAAGCCTGTCTGGCGGTTCCGAACACCTGAGCGAACTGCCCCAGAGTCTTGACCAGACGATATGGTGACTCGTAGAAAATCATAGTTCTCTTTTCGTCACGCAGGGACTCAAGCTTCGTAGCACGTCCCTTCTTCTGCGGCAGGAAACCCTCAAAGCAGAATCTGTCACAAGGCAGTCCCGAATCAACAAGTGCCGGAATCAGTGCTGTCGGTCCTGGCAGGCACTCACAAACAATACCGCGCGAGGCGCATTCACGAACCAGCATAAAACCGGGATCGGAAATACCGGGTGTGCCAGCATCGGTTATGAGAGCGACGTTGACACCTGATTCGATACGGTCGGCCACGCTGCGTACGGTATCGTGTTCGTTGAATTTGTGATGAGACTGCATCGGGCGGCTGATGCCGTAATGTTTCAGCAGCACTCCGCTGGTACGTGTATCCTCGGCCAGTATCAGATCGGCCTCCTTGAGGATGCGCAGTGCCCTCAGAGTAATATCCTCCATATTCCCCACCGGAGTGGGTACAAGAAACAGTTTTCCTGCTGCCATCAATATTCCCGTTACCGACTACAAAAATAACCTACCGCACCCACAAAATCAACTATTAATCTAAAAACCTGAAAAAAAGTTGGCTGATAATTCAAAACGGCATATCTTTGCAACCGCTTAACGGCACTAAGGGAGTTCCGCTAGCTCAGCAGGTAGAGCACATCCCTTTTAAGGATGGGGTCTCGGGTTCGAACCCCGAGCGGAACACAA
>JAZUJU010000013.1:0-4569 GCA_045642985.1 Bacteroidaceae bacterium
ATTATTGCAAGCGTAACTCTTGTGAGCGTGATATTTTGCAATATTGGCAACCAAATCGCCCGAAATGCGCCAAAACGATGCCAACATTGCAACAGAAACCGTGCTGCGCTGCTTCCAACTGCAATATTGGCCGTATCGCAGACATCGCAGGAGACACCCTTCAAAAGAAGCCGTATCGCCGGAAACACCTTCAATCGGAGTTCCGATACCGTCCTGCACTCTGTACACGGAGCGTCCGCAGGCATTGACCGGGTGCGGGCGTATGAGCGGAGAGCCGGAAAGCGAGCAGGCCCGCAGACCGTCAAATGCTATGAGTGTCTGAGCGAAGCGAGTTCTCATAGCATAGGTCTGCAGGCCGTACGAGCCGGCGCGGAGCGTGCTTAGCCCGCACCCGGTCAATGCCTGCGGACGCGGTGAAGAAAATGAACAGGGTGAATGAACAGGGGACAGACCCCGTTCAAGTCGCTTCGCTTTGGTGAACTGCGGGAACAGGGGACAGACCCCGTTCACGTCGCTTCGCTTTGGTGAACGGAGGTCAGTCCCCCATCCTGCTCTTCGCGTCAAGACCGGCGCCAGTACCCTTGTACTTGTCGTTGGCGCTGTTGAAGCGGTACGAAACTCGCAGGGTTATACAGGGAGCGCGGTGGTCATTCACCTGGTCAACCATAAAACTGCCGTAATCCACCAGCACATGCTGTATGTTAGTATTCAGCAGGTCCGAGCCGGTCAGCCGGACTGTCAGAGCATCGTCCTTGAAGAACGACTTCTGGATGCTGACCTCAAGAGTATGAAGAGGATTGCTGATGTAGTATATATCCTGATGCATCGGACATATATATTGGTAATTCAGTTCCGCCATCAGACTGTGAGCAAAACGGAAAGAATTGTTCAGCTGCAGATAGCACAGCGGCTTGTCCAGAGACAGTTCGCGCCTGCCGCCCTCCGCGACCGGATCAGTGACAGTCATTTTCAGGAACTGCTTCTGCAGCCCGACAGTATATCGCGGGCTCCACACTCCAATCGAGGGCGATGCATTGAGAAAGAAGCTGAGCTGTCTGACAGGTTCGCTCAGATTTGCGGACTTCAGCATCACCACTCCATCGTCGCCATACGGAGAGCCCCACTGCACAAAGCGGTTATCAACCCTCTCGTAGTTCGAACTGAATGTAAGCCATTTCCAATTGGCATTCAGAGACAATGTAGTCTGCTTCTCGTTCTGGAGCTTCGGGTCACCGCACTCATATGCGTAGCGGTTGTTGTACATTATTTCGTTGCTGAGCATATTATAGGCAGGACGGACAGTCTTTCCCGAATACGATAGCGAGCAGTTGACCGGGCCCAATGCCGTTGACAGGCTGAACGACGGGAACCAGTTGTCATGATGCCGTTCAACGCTGTTCGATGCGACCAGATAATCGTCGTAGTTCATATCGACATGTTCGTAGCGCAATCCGGCACTTATCTGTCCGATAGGCAGAGATATAGAGTACTGGGCAAATCCGGCAATGGTGTTTTCCTTGAGCTTCGCATCGGACGACGGAATCTCCACCTTCGTAATGTGGTACTTCTGAGCAGCCGAAACGTAAGTCTCCTCGGTGCCAGCCTGAAGCATACCCTTTCCTATCGGATACGAAAGCACCAGTTTGCCAGCCCCAAGCCCCAAATCCGATTCCGAAAAAGATGACAGTACGACAGGGGCCTGCCAGCTCCGCTCCTCAGTCTCGGTTTCCGAGCGTGTATTGCCGTCCACAAAATCAAGATTAAGATTGACATTGAGTTTGCCGATGTTCCCATCGTAGTACAGATTGCCGTTCCACTGCAGATTAGTCGGATTCTTGGTCAGACCATAAGAATTGAGATGATCCGAAAGATCATCATCAATGAAGACATCCGTGTCGAACCAGGTCGCAGATTCGCCGATATAATTATGGTCACGGTTGATTTTGACGCCAAGCGAATGCCTTTCATTGATCTGCCAGTTAGCCCCGAACACATACTGCAGACCTCCGTAATGCGACATATGGTCAATGATACCTTTCTCAAAATGCGAAACCGGCACTCCGTCTTTCAGAGTTACAGTACCATCGGACATATCGGAATACTGATAATTGCGCTGGTTCCAGTAGACCACTTTCCCGAAGAAATCCCAGCCGCCTGTCCTGTAGTTCAGGTCAAGCACCGACCACGACGGTTCAAAGTCACGACAGCCATAGATATGCTGCTTGGCCTGACTGGTCAGAGCGAAGCTGAAACCGTCGCCCTTACGCTTGACAGTAGTGATGCGGACAACGCAGCGCACATTACCGCCATACAGTGCACCCGGATTGCTCACCACATCGACAGACTTTATGTCCTCCGACATCAGATTGCGCAGTTCAGAGTCATCAGTCACCTTGCGGCCGTTGATATAGTATTCGGGGGCACCCCGCCCTATTACCTCAAGTCCGTCCTTAGTGCTGATCATACCCGGAACCTTGGCAAGCACATCATTCGCATTGCCGGAATGTTCCAGCACAGTGCCGGTAATGTTCGTTACCACGGCATCGCCCTTAATTTCGGTTTTCGGAAGACTGGCAGTGATGACCACGCCCTCGAGCAGCACATTGTCAGGCTGCAGGCGGACAGTGCAGGGGAAAGCGTCCACAGACAGCTCTGACATACGATATCCCATAATCGACACCCGCACACGCTGCGCGCCTTCAGGCACTTCCAGATTGAAAGTCCCGTTCAAGTCCGTAATACCGCCACCTATTATGACTGAGTCAGACAGGAAAGCGACAGTTGCAAATTCCATAGGGTTGTCGTTTTCATCAAATACTGTACCCTGAATGCTCTGTGCCGCAGCCTGAGAGATGACTGTCGCGCTCAGGAAAAGTGCCAATAAAAATCTGTTCATCTTCGTTATCCGTTATTATTTTCGTGGCAAAGGTATTTCGTTTACAAATTGCAGGACTGGGTCGGGACAATCAGCAGCCCCATTTGGGATATATGGTTTGCTGTCCATTTGTCCCAGACGTTTTCCATCTGTCCCTAAATGCTTGCTGCTTATTCATTAATAAGTATTTTTGCTGACGATATGAAGACAATACCGAATAAAGTAATCAAGGACTACGCAATTTTAGGAGCAGGATTCTCCCTGTTCTTTCTGTTGGACCCTTTCAATGTGAACAACTATATCAGCAATCCGGCGCTGCCCGTAGGCCGGACTCTCCAGATACTCGGAGAGGGGCTGGTAATTTTCATCTGTACCATTCTCAGCGAACTGTTTACGACATACGTCCTGAATCTGCCATGCGACTACTCAAAAGACTGGAGCTATCAGATAAAGCGTAAAATCCCCATATATGCTGTCGTAATTATTCTGTTGTCCGGAGCAATAGGGCAATATTTCACCATAATCGAATGGAGTTGGAGCAAGTGGTATTATTTCTGGACTGATTACGACGGGAATTTCAGCCTGATGTGGTATATGAATAACTTCAGGCAGGATCTGGCCATCTGCGTGTTCCTTGCCATTTACTGGGCATTTCTGACAAACAGCCGCATGAAGGAGAACAAGATTCAGGAACTGCTTGCTCTGAACGAAGTGATTGACCGGACTGAAAGCACGTTCGAAGAGAAAACCGGCATTGTGACAATATCCGGCGAGTCCAAAGAATCCCTGAGCGTATCCCCTTCGGACATTCTTTTCATTGAATCAGTTGCAAACTATCTGAACATCTGGCACTTCAATGACGGTGAGCTCAGGCAGAAACGGATCAGAAGCACCTTGAAGAGTGTGGAGGAAACATTGTCGGGATATCCGTTTCTCTTTCACTGTCACAGGGCATTCGTCGTCAACATCCGCTTCATCACTCACGTTGACGGCAACGCTTCGGGCTGTCATCTGAATATGTTCAGCATAGAGCGTACCATCCCCGTTTCAAAAGCCAACATCGAAGCTCTGCGCAAAGCCCTGTCACAGGATCAGGAAGAAGAGTAATAAGCAACTCATATACATTGAATTAACCAGTTGTTCAATATTTTAGAACCCGCCAATAATATGCTGATAATTTGTATTCTCAACTTTAGCGGCATTATTTGGAAATTTGTATGTCAGCTTATGAATTGAAGAAATGTCACACAGTTGTTTGAAACGCGTCTCAGTATACTCGTCAAATAGTTCATTCTGCATGACCTTACAGTTTTCATCGGGAAAATAAGGAATAGCATTCCACATTCGCCTGTTTTCATCATTATGATTGATAACCATTGTCATAAAAAGATGAAAAAAGCTGTATGTAACAAGTGTATTTTCACGACGCCAATACTCATTCAGCAGACATTCCATCTGGGCAATAATAGGATTGCCTTTCTTTGCTGCTATAAACCAGTTGCTCGCATGTACCTTACCTATAGGAAAGATTTTGAAGCAGAACATATCAGAGTCTGAAATGTAGGATGGTATTTCACCTGTCAGATAGGTAGTTGAATCAATCCAAATTCCGCCATACTTTTTCAACGTCGCAATCCTCACATAATCACTGAAAAAAGTATGAGAGAAGATACCGGCATTGTATTTTTGGACTA
>JAZUJU010000014.1:0-15742 GCA_045642985.1 Bacteroidaceae bacterium
ATGCGGATCCACCGCCTGAGGAACCACTGCTCTTCTGATGAGAGGGGCTTACTTTCAAGAAAATCATCCGCAATGTAGTTACGACAACACTGCGGATGGTTCACGCTTCGCATACCGACTTTTAGCGGACAGCAATAATAGCAAATAGTTCAAATCGTGCCAAAATCGTGCCAAATCATTTCAATCACAAATTATCACACTATACCACATAAATTGATAACATAATTTAAATCAATTATTTACCTATACGGCACAATAAGTCTCAATACAAATATGCTAATCCCAACGGAATCACCAGAAAGAAACGCCTAAGTAGTTGAATTCCATCACTTAGGCGTTTTTCGTAATAACACTACTGGTTCCTGATCTTGTTGCCAAGAATGAAGCCGAAAATACCGGTCAGGATGATGCCTATCGTTGTCTGGATGACATTCAGCATATCAACCAGCGGGGAAACGTCGCGTAGCACATCGGAATCCATACCGGCCATATTCTTGAGGCTGACGGCAAGAGCCTGACCATACTCCAGAAGAGAGACGTTCGAACTGAACAGCCAAGCAAACAGGAACACTGTTACGATGTATGTCAGAACCATCTTCACCATACTCTCGCCATATCCGAACAGCAAGTCCGAAAAGAAATTGGTCAGAATATGCCACAGGTTCTTCAGTTTCACGACAAATGGGACAGCCCGGTCCGTCAGTTCGGAAATCATACGCTTCCGCTCCATCTTCCTGCCACGGACATACGCCCAGTTGCCGTCAGCAATGAAACCGTGACCGGTCCACATCGCGTTGAAGTTCTTGAACAGTTCCTCCGCCTCAGCCCACCGGTGACTGATAGCCTCATCGGGACTCCAGGCTGAAATCACATTGGAATCGTTGGTGCGTTCGCCCAGGGAATGCTCGTGCCACTCAACAAGGAATCGGCGCCACGCGGACTTGTCCTGCTGAATGAGACGGCCATTGACTATATTCTCGCGTTTGATGAATGCCGAATCGCCGAAGTATGTCTTGTTCAGGCTGCAGTCTTTCACTTTCGAATGGTTGAAGAGGATAATTCCATCAAAGAACGTACGATAAAAATCGCAGTTTTCGATTACGGCATCCTCGAATGTTCCATTCTCAAAGCTGGCATATCTGAAATCGGTCCACTCTATCTTGGCTCCGCGGAACCGGCAACCGGTGACTGTAGCCTTTTTGAACGACGACGACAGGATGACAGCCTTGTCGAAATTACAGGAGACCAGTTCCGCATCGGAAAAGTCATATCCCTCGAGTCGTTTGCCGGAGAAATCTTCGTCCTCCAGTCTCTTTCCCTTAAAATCCTTGATTTCCATCTCCATTCACATCAAGATTATCAGTCAAACATTACACGTGGATTCATTACCGAAGGACTTCTCCATTCTATTCCGTATTTTGCGAGGACAGCCTTTTTGACACTCCAGTACGAGAAGCAGAATCCCATTTGTCTGGGTTCATCCTTCAGTTTTCTATCGCACTCAAATTCAACATTGTAAATGCATTTCTCCCATTGTTCGGAGCGCTCTACGGGATCAAATTTCAGCATTACGCCATACCTTTTGCACCACTCCTCCATCGAGACATTGGAATCCAGATAGTCCTGAGTTCTCTTCAGGCTTTGTCCGTGTTCCCTGACCCCATACTCCCTGACATAATCCTCGGGCGCTCCGGAATATCCGTCTATATCCATATCTTCGGCAAAATCCTCGTCACTCATCAGCTGAAACATACCCAACTGATACTCCTTGACCTCCTTCAGGAACCTGGCGCAATCCCTTTCTGGCATACAGCCCATCATCTTGTTCAACAGGACGATGCGGGTGTATGGCGTCAGTTCGCCGCTGACACGCAGCGGCAGGCTGTCCTTCAGAAGTTCAAAGGCACGATGGCCAAGCGGGATGTTCTTCCAGGTGCTGCCGAAGCTGTCGTAGTTTGCGACCATCTCCGAAAAAATCCCTCCAAGTTTCTTCACATTATCCATAATCTCATCTTCAGAAAATTTGTCAGCAGGAATACAGACATCCGACCATTCGTTCCCAGTCGCGGCCGAGCAGCTGCGATTTACGCATGAGCAGAAACAGCATTCCGCAATCATAAAAACGAAGGCTCCAGTCATCGTTCTCATCAATCTGGAGCACAGAAACAAAGTCATCTTCATATTCTTCATTTATCTCACATATATATGGCCTGCCCAGGAGTTTGAACCCCTCGTCACAGGCACCGCACGTCTCAAAATCAAGTTTCTCAGCGGGCAGGAAGACAGACTCACCGCTTTCGTCCCAATACATTTCGTACGGTTCCAGTCCTTCGCAGGACGGGCTATACATAACACGGACATTTTCGGCAGGCCACTCTCCCATCGGAGTGTCCAGCGGACAGTTCAATCCCAGGAAATAATCCACTGCGGCAAAGAAATATAGCATTCCACTGTGAGGCAGCAGTCCGTCCGGATCAAGGGCTGCTATGTCTTCGCAGCGAATCTGGCACAGGAATGTCAAAGGCTCATCCCACTCGTCTCCATCGTCCGAACAATGTACCACAGGATACGGAGACCCGGCAGGCAGGTCGGGAGCCCCCCACCACTTGCTGCGGCCTTCGAGCGATTCATCTGTCTTTGAGAACTTCAGTTTTATAGAATACATAACTGCAGATATATGTTCATAAAAAATCAGGCCCAGGCATCAAAGCGTCCGTCATCGTCGGGACATTCATCGTCAGAACCGAAATCGCCGCCTCCGATACGGGCAGCTATCACACTAATATTGTCAGACGAGCCCTCATTCGCGGCCCATTCCATCAGGTCTTCGGCCGGTGCGACGGAATTAAGCAGGAAATGCTCCAGATAATCAGATACTGCAACATCGCCGAGTCCGTCCGAACAAATCAGCAGGATGTCTCCATCCTGAAGTCTGTCGGTAATGTCACTGACAGCCAGAGATGTATCACAGAAGGCACCCACGCAGTTTGTCAGAAGGCCGTCCCCGTTTTCATCGTCCTGTGTAAGCTGCTCTATCAGCCCCTCGTGAAACAGATATGTACGACTGTCACCGGCGTTTACCAGCCATACATGTCCCGCCATCCACACGACACCGGTGAGAGTACAGCCCATCGCCTTTGAGAGCCCTCCGGCCTGCGACAGCGAATCAAGCTTCCGGCTGATGTAACGGACAGAACGGGTCATATCGTCCGCAAATTCCTCAGGCGAGATGTCGCCCATCGTAAAGCAGTCCCTAAGGTGTTCAAGCAGCAGCCTGCTGGCCACCTCTCCCTTCTCGTGACCGCCCATTCCGTCTGAAACGAAAAGATAGAATGTAGAGGAATCTTCAAATGTTATCGGGACTGACAGTTTCTCGTCCCGCAGCATAATACCGCCCACCGAGACCATATCCTCGTTGTTTGGGCGGACAGGGCCGCAGTCGCATACCGCATTAACATTCAGTATCATAGGCTCAATCTATAAACTGTGGTCGCAATTTTCAGCTCATCGTCGGCAGACAGATCAGTCCACACTCCGGTCTCAAGTCTGCGGCCGCCCACAAATGTACCGTTAGTACTTCCAAAATCCCTGATCTGCCAAATACCGCCATTATAGCGGAATTCCCCGTGCCTGCCCGAAACATAAGTGTCGCCCGAAAACTCCGGATATACGCCCTGAGTCCGGCCGAATATACCTTCACGCAGTTCTATCCTGACACTGCCGGCTACAAGGAACAGACGGCCGGTGTCTTGAGATGTCTGACTGACAGGCTTTTTGGTTTCGGATTTGAAATAGACATCTGCCCGTACCAGGTCGGAGCCGCACACGGCGCACTGGGTTCCGCGCTTGGGCTTGCCGCATTCGGGACAGAAAAGAAGCTCCTTGCCGCACTGGTCGCAGAAGCGGCTGTCATCCGGGATCATCGCCCGGCAGAACGGACACGTCATACTCATATTACATCTTCAGGTCTAATGGTCCTCAATTCCTGCAGGTCGCTGCAGTCATTATCGAACTGGCGCAGGGCCATATTGTTCTTTATGTCCTCCATCAGGTTGCGGACTTCGCGCGCATTTGCAAAGTCAATGTCCCTGCCGTCATATATCTGCTGGAGCCTGCACCTGACCGCATCGCGCGTCTCTGCCGGAAGCACAAGTCCCTCTTTTGCACTCATTCCCTCGAATATCTCCATCATCTGTTCAGGATTGTAGTCCTCGAATTCTATCCGGTTACGGAAACGGGACTTCATTCCGGAATTGGCATCCAGGAAATCCTGCATCTCGCGGCTGTAGCCGGCAGCAATACAGACGAATTTTCCCTTATAGTTCTCAAGCAGCGGTACAAGTGTGTTGATGCACTCCTGCCCGAAGGTGTCGTTCAATCCGCTGTTGAGCGAGTATGCCTCGTCTATGAAAAGCACGCCGCCCATAGCGTCCATTACAACTTCTTTGGTTTTCAGTGCAGTCTGTCCCAGGTACCCCGCGACAAGATCATCTCTGAGGACTTCGGTCACATCGGGACGTGGAATGAGTTTCATTGCATATAGCATTTTGCCCATAAGTCGTGCCACCGTGGTCTTGCCTGTGCCCGGATTTCCCAGGAACAGGAAATGTCCTACATTGATTTCCGAAGAACGTCCCTCGGCCTGGGCAAGTTTCTGCTCGCGGCTGACCGAAGCGGCCAGTCGGCGTATGCTCGTCTTGACCCCATCCAGACCGACAAGAGCATCAAGTTCCTTCATTACATCTTTGACACTGATTTCGCTCTTTGCGTCCTCTCCGGCAATATCGGTATATGTCAGTGTTCTGACTCCGGCCGATGCGGACATATCGGAACCCCGGAGCCTTTCGCGCCGTCTCTGCTCCGCTTTCGACAGGAAGTTGCGAATGTCACGGGCATTGCCGAAATTCTCCCCACGACGGTTGTAGATTTTCTCCATCTCCATATGAAGTCTGCCGTCGGCCTCATCATCGAGAGTATAGCCTTTTCCGGCTGCCATAATGCGGAATATGCGTTCCAGTTCGTCCGGATTATAATCGGGGAAGTCTATCGTTCTGTTGAAACGGGACTCAAGGCCGGAATTGGCCTTCATAAAATTCCTCATCTCGCGGCTGTAACCGGCCAGTATGCAGACGAACTCTCCCCTGCGATTCTCCACGATGGGCAGCAGCTTGTCAATGGCTGCCTGGCCGAACTCACCCTGAGCAAGACCGTAGGCCTCGTCTATGAACAATACGCCTCCCATCGCCTTGTCAACAGCCTCCTGGACATTGCGTTCACTGCCTCCGACCACATCAGCTATGAGATCCTTTCCAGCCACTTCAACGAACTGGCCCTTAGGCAGTATGCCCAAAGCGCCGAGTATGTCCGCGAATATGCGGGCTATGGTCGTCTTGCCTGTGCCCGGATTGCCGGTAAACACATAGTGGTCCTCAAGCTTCATCTTCTGTCCTGTAGCCTGAGACTCGCGTATGCTGTCAATGATAGAATGTATCTCCTTCTTGACATTTTCCAATCCGACGAAACCGTCAAGCTCCTTCCAGATTTCCTCTTCGGTAGGAGGTTCGAAGACCGGACCTCTGACATCGTCCGCTTCGACAATCTTACGGTTTGACGATACGGCACTGACAGCCAGTTCCTGAGCCATAGTGTCAGCCACGTGACCGTTGCCGCCTGTTCCATCTCCTTCTCTGTTCAGCCACACGAAATGTTTCTGCAGTCTGGACGCAGCCTCATCGCTTATGCCAAGATGGAAATCTTCCTTGAGTTTGAAGCCGCACAATCCGCACAGGTCCTCCTCGGAGAAAGGTGCCAGATCAAAGCGGAACTCAAACAGAGATGCGATTTCCGGGTTACTGTTCAGGAAATCCTCCACCCCTCTCTTAAGACCGCACAATATCACCACAGGAGTGGTAGCCGGAGATGATTTCATCCTGGCGAAGAGCTTGTCAAGTTCGCCCACGCAGGTAGCATATTCACCAGGAACAAGCTTCTGGACATTCGTGATGACCAGCACTCCATCGGCCAGTTTGGCGATATTCGTATCGAAGGCCTGCATCCATCCTTCCAACTGGGCTGCGTCAAGCACTGTCGGTCTGGCTTCTGTAGTGTATTTCTCCCTCTGCAGAATGTCAAACAACTTTTCGGCAATAAAGTTCTTGCCCGTGCCGGCATCGCCAAGCACCAGGGCATCCATACCCACCTTGGCTTTGCCGCCCAGCTGACGGAGCTTGGCCGCAACTGCTGCCCGCTCCCCGAACTGTTTGAGCAGCGGTTCCAGATTCCTTTTTCCAAAGAATCCGCGGAACCTGTCTTCGTCAGGCAGAGGCTGTCCGCAATGCTTGCAGAACCTTGCCTCCGGCCTGTTATCGGTCTTGCATTTACTGCACTTCTTCGACTGTTTCATCAGGAATCACATCTTCGTTTGAACCATTATTCGGCAAAAATATGCTGCCGGCCACCGCAATGGCAAGACAACTGAGACAGACTATCAGACAAATGCGGATATTTCTGATATGGTCCTCCCACCAGTACATACGTCCGTCGGTACGGAAACCGTTCAGCGATGTATCGAAAATTCTGTCAGTGCCGAAAGCATAGTCAAGACATTCCAGCGTTGTATCATCGGTACCTGTCTGCACTTCTTTCGGAGACATTATATAGCTGCGCGGCCATAGTGAAATAATCAGAATCACCAGCGCGAATACGCCGATAGCAATGCTGAATCCGAACATTATCCACATCAGATAACTGGTAAGCAGTCTGACTATCACCAGACTGATGAACGACACTACGCCGAACCCCAGCAATCCCAACAGCAGGCTGCCTTTCTCAATAAACAGCAGCAGGCCGACGATGATACCCAATACGGCAAATATCCAAATATGATCCAGTATGCCGGTACCCCCCTCAGGATTCACCTTGGCGAGTTCCAGGAATATGTTGGCAAGTTTATAAGAGACCGCCATCGAAATGACAGACAGCAGACACTGTATCAGGCGGCGGAAGCGCAAGCCTCTGATGGCCTTCTTGGCCTGTTTGGCAGCAATGTACTGCTGATCGGCAGCCTTTCTGAAACGTTGGGCCTCTTTGCAGTTTGAATCGATCTCCTGAAGCGCAATCAGATATTCAGACAATGCATTCTCGTATGCCAAATTGGCGGAGAAATCGGCCCACGGATCCTCCTGATACTGAACAGCCAGCCATCCCCTCAGACCGCCGTCTTTAAGTGCCTTCTTCTTATCGCCCCTGACATTCTTCAGTTCTTCGACGCCGGTAATGACTTCACCTGTATCGCTGAACCGGTATTCCGGATTATAGCCAAGTCCCTTTATAGTCTTCATCATAGAGATTTGGAAACGGATTTCCGGATCTTTGGGAGCTATCTTGCTGGTATTGTATCCATTGTCCAAGCACTTCTCCATCCAGTCGGAGTATGACTTGAAAAAATCGCCCTTGCTGTAGAAGTAGGTCTGCATATACGAATCTTCGTACTCTCTGAAGCTGTCCAGAACAAGTTCGCACAGCTTTTCTTCGGCTGGAGCCTTGGAACCGGTGAAATGCCACAGATATACGTCGCACAGGAATTTTCCCAGCTGATCGCCCTTGGCAATATAGTCCGGACTGCCGACATTATTGTTCAGGCGCACGTCGCACAGCTGGTTCAGGAAAAGCCTTACTCCGTAATCTCCCAGTTTCTCAGGCACCAGCAGGTCGCGTATCTCCCTGTATCCCCATCGTTTGCGCGGATCCTTCTCCAACAGACCTTTTGCCATTTCCGCCAGTCCCTCAGGCATATCATCAGGCACCTTGATGCCATCCTTGAGCTTGGCGACAGCCATCTGATGTTCCTTCTTCAGGAAAGCCTTCTCACCGTACCACAGGCAGAGTATTGTCATTCCAAGCGAATAGTAATCAGCAGCAGGGCTTATCTCGAAAAGGTCCTCACCATCCAGACGTGCGACGACCTTCTTCGGATCATACAGTTCCGGAGCAGCGTATATGGGCGTTCTGGTCTGCTTTGTCACAACCTTGCCTCCGGATATGATGTCAGCTATGCCGAAATCGCAAATCACCGTATCCCAGCTGTCTGTATCCGTCACCAGCAGATTGGCAGGCTTGATGTCCTTATGGATAACGTGGGCCCTGTGCATCGCATCCAGTCCCATAGCTGTCTTGATGACAATATTGATTATTGCCATATCATTGCCCCTGAAATCGTAGTCAGCCAACGAACCGTTCGGATAGTAGGGCATAATTTCGTACAATCTTCCGTCCTTTGTGCCGGAATCAAGTATATCTGTGACAAATCCCTTGCCATAAAGTTTGCGAAGGGCATTGTTCACTTCGTCATTCGGACCGTAGCCGGGCTTGTAAAGCTTCATGACACAGTCCCTGCCGTCATATTTTGTCACTATGATGTCAGCCTGAGCACCTGAATTCAACCGTTTGGCCGAAGTGCCTTTTATTGGAGCCGAAGCCGCATTGTCTGCCGCAGCGGCCGTACCCTGAGGTGCTGCAGCAGTGCCTTGAGGTGCTACTGCTGTGCCCTGTGGCGCTATGGCAGTACCCTGAGGTGCTACAGCCGTACCCTGCGGAGCGACAGCTGTGCCCTGAATGTCATTTTTTCCAGCTTTCATTCGTATTTTGTGAATGTTATTTCCGATTCTCTGTACACCCAGTGTCCCCCGAGCTCGGGCTTGGTGCATTCAATAGGTTTGTCGTGTGTGCATCCACAGTAGTTGCATACCCATCCGACCTTCTCCCTACTGACATATTTGGTCGTGACAGCCACCTTTCGGGCGGAATAGAAAATCATCTGCTCCTTCGGCGTACTGTCTGGAGGAGGAAGCATACTTTTCAGCTTTTCGTTCAGACTGCATACGACCTTTTTCTGTTCCTTCTTCAGTTCTTCGACTTCTGCGGGACCGGCGGCCGCGATTTCCTCTTCCAACTCTGCCGCCTTGGCAGCCATAGCCTCGCACTCCACAAATACAGGATCCGATTTGGCTTTCTCGACAGCCCTGACCGCAGCTCTGGTAAGCGGAGCATTGCACACTCTGCAGAACGCACGATGATTAACCGTTCCGCATTTCGGACAGCGTACGCCACTTACAGGCATACCGCATTCGGGACACTCATCATCACCCGGCAGCAGCGGAGTTCCGCAGAATGTACAGTCCGATGTAAGCCGGGCGCCGCAGTGCGGACAGATCTCATCATCGGCGGCTATTCCACGCCCGCAGTACGGGCATACGACTCCGGTGGCGGAATGGTGTACCGCCTTGTCCTTATGCGTGTCCTCGTTCACGCAGACATTAGTTCTTACCATTGCCGACATCAGCTGACCACAGTTCTGTTGCTGGTACTTGTACTCGTTCCAATATGATCTTTGGAAACCAGTTCCCACTCATCGCGGTCCGAATAAGTTATAGTACCGCAGACCTCGCATCTGTAATAGTCCCTGTACGATTTTACCAGATACTTGCAGGCGTAGCTGTCTGTCTTGTATGTATCCTCGTAATCAGTATAGTTTTTGACATCACTTTTGTTGGTATACTGGTTCAGTATCTGACCGGATACGGAATTCTTTGTTGTCGTAGTGGTTTCTTTCCAGGTCTGACGGGTGGCGACTTTACGGCTCCCGACTTTACGGCGTTTGTCCTCCACCCTGTTTGTATAATGCTCGCCAAGGAATTCGGTATGGTCCAGGACATCGTAGTTCATATATCTGCACTTGCTGCAGAGCGCGTCGCCAAGCAAAGGCTCAATGGCCAGAGTCGCAGCAGGATACATCAGGAACGGCATTATGAAGTATGACATATATGGCATAAAAGTCAGCCAGCAGTAGTAATATCCGAGCACGGCGAGTACTGTTACCACTATGGACAACATCTTTTCACTGAAAGGTTTGAACAGAGGCGGGAAAAGCATAAGTCCGTAAAACGTATATGCCGGAAGCATAGGTATGAAGACATAGAATGCGAATACAATCACAAGCAGCAGTATCACTACTGCAAGAGCCATAATGTACTCGAAAAAGTTGTCCTTGAGAGTGACCTCCTTGGCATCCTTGAGCGCAAGTTTTCCGAAGGCCTTCTTCTGGAAATCGATGTTGAACACATTGTGGTCATATACCCATTCAGCCCCGGGTAGTATCTTCAGGAGCCAGGCATTCAAGTGAGTCTTCCTATATGGTACAAGTTCACAGCCGCAGTATTCCCCATTCTGGAATTTCATCACCGGTTTGTAGAATCTGCCAGAGCCCTTGTCAAAAACCTCCATACGCAGGTATTCGGCCTTCAGGAATCCATCCTCCATCACGGCCCTGTCAGTGGGCACAAGAATACTGTCCATCTGTTCAAGCGAAATACCCAAGGGGATGGCATCTACTGCTTTTCTAGTTATGGTCTTGCGGCAGAACAGAGCAGGAGAATTGGAAAAATCGTGCTTGATGACTGCCGGAAGTATCTCCTGCATCTTTTCGTCCGAAATCAGGTCGGGATTGAACAGAGCCCTCTCCCCCTTTGAAGTCTGGACCAGAAGCATTATTTTGGTTCCTCCGTCCCTGTTGGAATTGGTCTTGTCCACGCCAAGTATTTTGAATTCCTCACCGGCTTTCAATTTAACCTTACCGTTGTCCGATACGGCCGCAGAAGTAGCTTTCATTGGCGGGACATCGGCATATTCATTTGTTCCGGGAATCGTCAGCAAGACGAACACTGCAACTGCTGCAACAGCAATCAGAAGACTCCAGGGCGCGAATCCTTTCTTATTCAATCTCATACAAATACCAGTTTAGGCGTTCATACTACATTTCTTAGCAAATCTACAAAATTTTACAGCATTAATTATATTTATTAAGCGAAATCGCAAACAACTGTATTATAGTTGCTTGCGATTAACAATCCGATTCTGGAGCGGTAAACGGGGCTCGAACCCGCGACCTTCGGCTTGGGAAGCCAACGCTCTACCAACTGAGCTATTACCGCATTGCTCTGCGAAGGTAGTTATTTTTTCCGCACGGTTTTCCAAGAACGCCAAGTTTTTATACATTTGTCTCACGATGAAAGCAATCAGAATCAACATCAACGACTACGAATACGCCGGTCAGGGCGCAAACGGACAGAGTTTCAACCATAGAACGGACCCGGGAGTAATGCTGAAACTATATAATTCTTCAGCACCTTACGAAATCATAGAAAATGAATTGGAATGTGCGCACAAGGCATACGGACTCGGCATCCCCACTCCAAAGCCTGGAGATTTTGTCACTGACGGAAACGGGCGTTTCGGCATCCATTTCGAAAGGATACCCGACAAGATTTCGTATTCGCGGGCTGTCGGTAACAACCCCCAGGATGTGGAGTATTATGCACGTCACTTTGCAGATCTATGTCTGCAGCTGCACTCCATCCATTTGGAAAGGGGGACTTTTACGGACATAAAGGAATTTAACCGCAACATACTATCCAACAGCACTATATATACTGCAGAAGAGCGTTCCGTTCTTGAAAGATACATTAACGGCGCACCAGACGGCGACACCGCCATCCACGGAGACCTGCAGTTCAGCAATGCCATTATCGCAGGCGGCAGGTCGTACCTGATTGACCTGGGAGATTTTGCCTGCGGTTCACCGCTATTCGACCTGGGGATGGTGCTGTTCACGTGCTGCTACGACAATGTCGATTTCCTGCGCAATGAGTTTCATATGGAACCGGAAACCGCAGCAATGTTCTGGCACTACTTCGTCAAGCAGTATTTTGGAGAGGATGCTGACCCGCATCAGAAAGCATCAGAGCTGCGTCCGTACGCAGCCCTGAAACTACTTATCATCGAAAGGAACTCCGGAGTGATTCCCGAATACCACTGGCTGATACAGTGACGGTTTACATCTTCTGATGCTGCGGTCTGAGAAGATCGTTGACCGTCTTGACAGGATTGAATGTAGTCAGAGGAACCTCCACGAACATAGTGTTCCAGTCACTCATTGCGCCGTTCCACAGTCCCGGCAGTTCAAGAGCCTTCAGTTCGCGGCCGTTCTTCGACTTGTACGATATGAAACCGGTTGCCGGATCCACATAGCGGGTCAGATCAAACTTCTGGCCGTTGTAGTCACGGACTGCGCAAACCAGATCCACCGGATTGAAGTGAGTGCCCTCGCTGAACATACGCTTCTTGTCCGGGTCCGACATATCAATCTGCGAGCTCTCAAGAATCTGGAGCGAATAGGTCCCGTCACTGTTACGGGCTATGAACGGGCCTCCGCCCGGTTCGCCCACATTCCTGACCATTCCGCACACGCGGATAGGTCTGTTCAGCTTGCAACGGAGATACGACAGCAGTTCCTTGTCATCCATACCGTGAGCCTTGTCATAACGGCAGCAGACCGTATTCTCCAGGAATGCAAGTATCTCGTGCAGCTTGTCGTGGTCATACTTTCCGGCATCAAGCTGGCGCAGATATCCGAAAATCTTGCTCTGAAGCGATACCAGCACGCCTGCAATCAGTTTCTTGTAAGTGACAGTATCGGCCTTCATATGATCGGGCACCACATTGTCAATGTTCTTGACAAATATGATGTCGGAATCTATCTCGTTAAGATTGGCTATAAGCGCGCCGTGGCCTCCCGGACGGAACAGAATCGAACCGTCGTCGTTCCTGAACGGGTTGTTCTCCATATCGGCGGCGACAGTATCAGTTGACGGTTTCTGTTCGGAGAAACTGATGCGATAATCCAGAGCGTACTTGCGTCCCATCGGCGCCGAGACTTCAGAAGCCAGTTTCTCAAAGAGGTGACGATGTTCGTTCGACACGGTAAAATGCAGATTGACACGTGCATCCGCGCTCGAGGCGTACAGAGCGCCCTCAACCAGATGCTCTTCCATAGGAGTGCGCGCATTGCCCGGATAGCTGTGGAACTTGAGCAGGCCCTTAGGCAGAGAGCCGTAACCGAGTCCCTTCGCTTCGAGAAGATTTGCCACAACACATTTGTAGCGTCCCGATTCCATCAGTTCCCGTATGCCGCAGCCTTCGTTTCTGACGCAGGCATCATTCAGATCGGCATAAAACGCGAACTTATCTATTTCGCCGAAGAACTTCTTCTCAAAATCGGACTGGGGGGCATCGTATCCGGCATTCAGAAATGCGAACAGATCCTTGAACATTCTGCTCGCGGCACCCGATGCCGGAACGAATTTCGTGATTCTGTTGTTATCGGAGCGATAACGTTCCCACGCATTGATATACTTGTCCATACTTTCCGGAAGAATCACCTTGATTCCATTTCCCTCGGATGCTGCCGATTCAAGTTCAAGGAACGGGAATCCCTTCTTGAAATCATCAAGCTGGCTCTCAACCTGTTCCTGAGTGATACCCTTTGCTGCAAACAGTTCCAGATCTTTTTCGTCAAACTTTGCCATAGCGGATTATATCTTTTTTCTTTCAGTTTGTCAAAGTTATAAAGAAAAGAGAAAAATTCATATATTAGCCGCAAATTTAAAATGATAAGAATAAAATCTATGAAAAAGAAACTGCTATTGGCTGCTGCCATTCTCGGGCTGTCTGTAGTGTCGTATGCCCAGGAAGACGCAAAGGGTCCCATCCTCACATTCGAGGAGACGGATTTTAATTTCGGCTTTTTTGACCAGGAACACGCAAAACAGAGCCATTATTTCAAGTTCACAAACACCGGCGATGCTCCACTTGTCATCTCCGATGCTACTGCCACCTGCAACTGTACCGTTCCGGAATACCCCAAGCACGAAATCGCCCCCGGTGCCACCGACTCTATCAAAGTCAGTTATGACGGTTCAACCAAACGTCCGGGCGTATTCCGCAAAGTAATCACCGTCAGCTACAACGGCAAGACCATCAGCGAAGCGTTCGCCCGCGTAACCATAACCGGCGAGATGGTCGACAAGGACGTAGCAGAACAGATCAAGGAACTGGACGCCGAATACAAAAAGGAGTGACCGTCGCTACTGACCGGATAGACTCATAGACAAACGGAACGGGCTGCCATCATCGGATAGCAGCCCGTTCTGTATATACCGACAGGGTATCACTCAATTTCGAGGGTGATGATGCTCAGAGCCGGCATCGTCAGAGTAATCGAGCCGTCCTTTGCAATCTTGGCACCGGTGAATGCCTTGAGAGCGACCTTGTCCGGATTGTCAAAGCTGTTGTAGTCATTGATGGCAGCTGTAGTCAGGATCTGTGCGCTGACCTTTTTGGCCTTGAAGCCGTTCAGATTAACAGTCACCTCCTGCTCCTGGTCTGCATCGACATTCGACAGGGATACGTGAATCCTGCCGTCAGCAGCCTTCGATGCCGTTGCGCTCATCAGCGGCAGAGGACGGGTTGCACCCTCGGACGGATTGTTCTTGAAACGCTCGTTGCGGACAAGCTTTACCGCACATCCGTCAATCGAAGTGGCAAGAGACTTGGCATCCTGATGCGGGATGTACATCTTATATACATAATATGTCGGGGTCAGGACCATCTTGTCGTCCTTGGTCAGAACCATAGACTGGAGAACGTTAGCTACCTGTGCTATGTTAGTCATCTGGATACGGTCAGCATACTTGTGGAACACATCGAGCGAAAGAGAAGCCACGAAAGCGTCGCGCATAGTATTCTGCTGATAGAGCTGTGTACCCGGCTCGGAATCCCACCAGGTGCCCCACTCATCAACAAACAGAGGAATGCTGTTTGTCGGATCGGCCTTGGTCATAATGTCAAGATGCTTCTGTATGACAGGCTCAATGCCCAGGGCCTTGCCCAGACACCAGTAATAGTCATCCTTGCTGAAATCGGTAGCGGAGCCCTTGCTTCCCTCCCATCCTGCAACTGTGTAGTAATGCAGAGAAACGGCATTCATCTGGCTACCGACGCGGTCCATAAGAACCTCGGTCCACTCGTAATCATAATCGCTCGCGCCACTGGCAATCTTGGTAAGATGAGTGCCGTTGTAATCGCGCATATAGGTCTGGTAACGGCGGAAGATGTCAGAATAATACTCAGGACGCATATTGCCGCCGCAGCCCCAAGCCTCGTTGCCAACACCGATGAAATGGACCTGCCACGGTTCCTCACGGCCGTTCTGCTTACGTATCTTGGCCATAGGACCGTCTGCCGCATTCATATACTCGACCCACTTGGCAGCCTCCTCAACCGAACCGCTGCCCACATTCATACTGATATACGGCTCGATGTCCAGCATCTCGCAGAGATTCAGGAACTCGTGGGTTCCGAAACTGTTGTCCTCAACGATGCCTCCCCAGTTGTTGTTCACCATACGCGGGCGGTTCTCCTTGGGACCGATACCGTCCATCCAATGATACTCATCGGCAAAACAGCCGCCCGGCCAGCGCATTACCGGAACGTGAAGTTCACGGAGAGCGTTCAGCACATCGTTCCTATATCCGTTGGTGTTAGGGATTTTTGAATCCTCACCTACCCACAGGCCACCGTAGATACAGGTTCCCAGGTGTTCGGAGAACTGTCCGTAAATGTTTTTGTTAATGGTTGCGCCAGGCTGGTCGGCCTGCACGTTTACAGTCACATTCTGCTTCGCTCCGGCAGTGAGGCCGAAAGCGATAGCTGCGAGCAATAGTACTTTTCTCATATTATAAATTATTGATTCTTATAGATACTGTACGGTCTCTTCAAGCGGACGATACTCGGTATGTCTGGCAGATGGAGCGGCATCTTCGGCAGGATAGCCGAAAGGCATCATCAG
>JAZUJU010000015.1:0-10379 GCA_045642985.1 Bacteroidaceae bacterium
GCAGGCCCGCAAACCGTCAAATGCTATGAGTGTCTGAGCGAAGCGAGTTCTCATAGCATAGGTCTGCAGGCCGTACGAGCCGGCGCGGAGCGTGCCTAGCCCGCACCCGGCCAATGCCTGCGGATGCGGTGCAGAATCGCAAAGAGCAACTGCGGTACAGAATCGCAGCGAGAAGCGGCGGTGAAGAATCGCAGTCCACAGCTGCGGTGCAGAATAGCAGCCAGCAGAGGTGCAGAAAAGTTTTGTTCGAAAAAAAACGCATATGTCAATAGGTTTTGCTATATTTGCTATTTGAAACCGGCGATTCGCATCATTCATTTCAAAACCATTATCCACGCCGGACAGTAAATTATGAAAAAGGAAAAAAATGATATAAAAAATGGACTTCAAATGGAACTACGTGCCCCCGACATCGGAGTTGCAAGAGGAAGCGCTTAAACTTTCGCGTGAGATAGGTATTCACCCTATTCTCTGCAAATTACTGATAGAACGAGGTATAAGAGACAAGGAAGAGGCAGAAAAATTCTTTAATCCACAGCTGAGCGAACTTCATGACCCATCGCTCATGCTCGATATGGACATTGCTGTGGACAGGCTCAACAGAGCCATCGAAAATAACGAGAGGATCACTGTCTATGGGGATTATGACGTTGACGGCACAACCGCCGTCGCTCTGGTGTATAATTTTCTGAAGCGCTACCACTCGAACATAGGCTACTACATTCCCGACAGGAACCACGAAGGCTACGGCGTTTCGCGGACCGGTGTGGACCATGCCGTCGAAGAGGGAGTATCGCTCGTGATAGTGCTCGACTGCGGAATAAAAGCCGTCGAGGAAATTGCATACGCCAAGGAGAAAGGCATAGATTTCATCGTCTGCGACCATCACGTTCCGGGCGACGAGCTGCCGCCCGCAGTAGCCATACTCAATGCCAAACGTCAGGACTCCACCTACCCTTTCCTGCACCTTTCCGGATGCGGCGTCGGGTTCAAGTTCATGCAGGCTTTCGCAATGAGCAACGGCATCCCGTTCTCCGAACTCATACCGTCGCTTGACCTTGTCGCAGTAAGTACGGCATCGGACATCGTACCGATAATGGGCGAGAACAGAGTCCTGACCTATTACGGTTTGCAACGCCTGAACAGCAACCCCAGTACCGGGCTCAAAGCCATCATTCAGGTTTGCAAGCTCGGCAACAAAGAGTTGAACATCAACGACATCATCTTCAAGATAGGCCCCAGGCTCAATGCATCGGGCCGACTTTACAGCGGCAAGGAAGCCGTTGACCTGATGGTCGAAACAGACCCTGACAAGGCTCTGGAACTGGCTCTGAGCATAAACGCCCACAACGAAGAGCGCAAGGAACAGGACAAGAAGATGACAGCCGAGGCCAACCACATTGTCGATTCGCTCGAAGGACTGTCACAGCGCCGTTCCATCGTCCTCTACAACGAAGAGTGGAACAGAGGCGTAATCGGAATTGTTGCCTCACGCCTGACTGAAATATACTACCGCCCTGCAGTAGTGCTTACCAAAACAGGCGATGTCGCCACAGGTTCCGCACGCTCGGTTGCCGGATTTGACGTTTACAAAGCCATCGAAAGCTGTCAGGACCTGCTGGAAAACTTCGGAGGCCATACCTACGCGGCAGGTCTCTCTATGAAGGTTGAAAATGTCGAAGAGTTCTCACAGAGATTCGAAGAGTTCGTAGCCAACCACATAGAGCCGGAGCAGATAAAAGCCACCATTGACATCGATGCTGAAATAGGTTTCGGAGACATAACCAACGAGTTCTTCCAGGATCTTGCCAGATTCCAGCCTTTCGGACCCGAGAACAGCAAGCCTGTATTCTGCACCCGAAACGTTTACGACTACGGCGGAAGCAAGGTGGTCGGACGCGGGCACGAGCATATTCAGCTTGACCTGATTGACAGCACCAGCTGCACCCGCAAGGGTATCGCCTTCGGTCAGAACGAGTACATCTCACTCATCAAGACCAAGAGCTCCTTCGACATCTGCTACACCATCGAGGAGGACAACTTCAGGCCGCACCACCCTATCCTGCAGATTGAAAACATCAAGTCAGGCAACGGCACGCAGGTCAAGTAACCGGTATCTGGAAAAATCGCTCTGTCGGCAATGAGTTCCGTAAAGTACCTCGAAATACTCCGGCAATACTGGGGATATGACCAATTCCGCGGTATTCAGGCCGATATCATCGAAAGTATAGGCAGCGGGCGCGACACTCTGGGGCTTATGCCGACCGGAGGTGGCAAAAGCATCACATTTCAGGTTCCGGCAATGGCAGTCGACGGAGTATGCCTGGTCATCACCCCTCTGATTGCACTGATGAAGGACCAGGTTCTGAATCTGCGGGCACGCGGCATACGGGCCGACGCCATTTACAGCGGCATAAGCAGGACCCGTATCGTCGAGATAATGGAGGACTGCATATTCGGCGGATGCAAATTTCTGTATGTGTCTCCCGAGAGACTTTCGTCCGAACTGTTCCAGACCAAGCTCCGCCATATGAAAGTCTCCATCATCACGGTGGACGAGGCGCACTGCATCTCACAATGGGGGTACGATTTCCGTCCGGCATATCTGGAGATTTCAAAGATCAGGGAGCTGCTGCCCGGAGTTCCGGTCCTGGCGCTGACCGCGACAGCCACCCCAAGAGTAGCCGAAGACATAATGAGGCAGCTCGAATTCAAAGACGGGCAGATGTTCAGGATGAGCTTCAGCCGGAGCAACCTGTGGTATATGGTGCGCAACACCGACAACAAGTACAAGGAACTGACATACATTCTGTCCAGAGTGGACGGCTGCGGCATAGTATATGTACGCAACCGCCGCGACACTAAGGAAATAGCCGAACTGCTGCGGAAGGACGGAATTACGGCGGAATATTACCACGCAGGACTCGACCAGCACGTCAAGGACGAAAGGCAGAAGCGCTGGACCGAAGGCTCGTCGCGCATAATGGTGGCCACCAATGCTTTCGGCATGGGCATAGACAAGCCTGATGTCAGGACCGTAATCCATATGGATGTTCCCGACTCGCCCGAAGCCTACTTTCAGGAGGCAGGACGCGGCGGACGCGACGGCAGGACATCGTACGCGGTTCTTCTGTACTCTCCCGGAGACAAGCGTATTCTCAGCAAGCGGGTAAGCGACTCATACCCCGAGAAGGACTTTATCCGCAAAGTCTATGACAAGCTGAGCTATATGCACAATATGGCTGTCGGAGACGGACGCGGCTGCACCTTCAGTTTCTCACTGACGGAGTTCTGCAGCGGCTATTCCCTGCCCGCCGTGCAGACCGACAGCGCGCTGAGAATACTGACCCGTATGGGATACATCGAATACATTGACGAGGCAGACTATTCAGCACGGCTCCAGTTCACGACCACCAGAGAGAACCTGTACGACATACGCAGCGGCAGCCCCGAAACCGAAAAGATACTGAACACAATTCTGAGGACATACAGCGGAGTGTTTTCCGAACAGGTCTTTCTGGACGAATACCTGATATGTCAGAAAGCCGGGATAGACCATCGGACCCTTTACGACACTCTGACAGGTCTGAGCCGTATGGGAACGGTCCACTATATACCGTCGGTGCGGACTCCGCTGATAGTCTGGAAACGGGAGCGCGTTGACTCGTCGATGCTGAATTTCCCGGATGAGATATACAAGGAGCGCAAGGATGAATATCAGGCGCGGATCAAGGCAATGACCGAGTACGCAACCCGCACTGCCGGATGCCGCACAGAGATGCTGCTGAACTATTTCGGAGAAAAGATGCAGGAGCCCTGCATGCGTTGCGACCTGTGTCAGGAACGCCACGACAGCGGTGTAAGCAGAGGGATGTACAGAAAGATACACGATGATGTGGTCGGGGTCATCCGTAACGGTTCCAAACCGCAGGACCTGATCTATGCTCTGCCACACGACAGAAAGAAGATAGACCAGGTTCTGGAGCATATGTTCGCCGAAGAGGAGCTGTATGTATCGGACGGCACAATACGAATAACTGGAAATGCACAATGATAAAGCCTATTGGACAGTTCAGGAGAGATGACGGAAAGAAAGTCATAATAGCCGGCCCGTGCAGTGCGGAAACCAGACAGCAGGTGCTGGATACGGCGCACAGTCTGGCTGCCATGGGCATCGGATTCTTCCGCGCCGGGATATGGAAGCCACGCACCAGGCCGGGCTGTTTCGAAGGTATAGGCTCTGTGGGGCTGGAATGGCTCAGGCAGGTCCGTGATGAGACCGGAATGTCGGTGGCAACCGAAGTTGCGAACCCCAAGCATGTCGAAGAGGCGCTGAAGGCAGAGATAGACATCCTGTGGATAGGTGCCAGGACCACGACAAGTCCGTTTGCCGTTCAGGAGATTGCCGATGCCCTGAGAGGCTGCGACATTCCGCTGCTGGTGAAGAACCCCGTCAACCCCGACATTGAACTCTGGACCGGAGCCATCGAGAGATTTGAGAAGGCGGGTATCAGCCGTATTGCCGCCATACATCGCGGTTTTTCAACATACGGTGACAGCATCTACAGGAATCCGCCGCAGTGGCAGATTCCCATCGAACTGCGCAGGCGTATGCCAGAACTGCAGATTCTGTGCGACCCGAGCCACATGAGCGGCAGCCGCAAGCATCTGCTGTCGCTCAGCCAGACGGCTCTCGAAATGAATGCCGACGGACTCTTCATCGAAGTACACTGCAACCCCGATTCTGCATTGAGCGATGCCTCGCAGCAGCTTACTCCGGCCCAGATGGCTTCGCTTATGGAGCAGCTGAAGTCTCACAGGCAGCCAGACGAGGGAGAAGTGAGCGAGCTGCTTGACTTCCGTTCGGGGATTGACGGCTGCGACCGCGAACTGATGCGGATTCTCATCCGGAGAATGGAGATTTCGCGTGAGATCGGTGAATACAAGAAAAAGCACAATCTGACTGTACTGCAGTCTGAAAGATATAACGAAATAATACGTAAGCTTCAGGACGACGGAGCGAGGTTAGGACTGCCCGGCGATTTCATCCGCTCGCTGTTCGAAACGATTCACACTGAAAGCATACGCATCCAACTGGCAGACGAAGAAGACAAGTAAACAATCATTATGAAGACAAGAACATTATTCATCATCGCAGCGGCAGCAGCCGTTCTGATGACATCATGCAGGAAGGAACCAGTAAGAGTGGCCTGTGTAGGCGACAGCATCACGTTCGGTCACGGCATTGCAAACAGGGAGCGCGACACCTACCCCTGCATTCTCGATTCCCTGATGGGTCCCGGATACGATGTGCGCAACTTCGGCATCAGCGGCTACACGCTGATGAACAGCGGCGATATGCCGTACACAAGCACTCCGGTATATCAGGAGGCGCTGGACTTTATGCCCGACATCGTGACAATAGCACTCGGGACCAACGATTCCAAGGCACAGAACTGGATTAACAGTCAGGATTTCAAAGACGATTTCAGAACTCTGATTGCAAGCTTCAGGAATCTTGAATCACATCCGCAGATCTGGGTATGTCTGCCGCCTCCAGCAATGGGTAATGCGTGGGGCATCAACGACAGCATCATATCCAACGGTGTCATTCCCTATATCAGGGAGATAGCCGAGAGCGAGAATGTCGGTCTGATTGACCTGAACACGCCATTCCAGTCAAAGCCGCAGTACTTTCCGGACACCATCCATCCTAACGAGGCAGGGCAGTCAGTCATAGCCGAAACAGTAATGAACGCAATAATGAAATGATGGAACCGATACTGAAAATAGAGAGTGTGTCCAAAAGTTTTACGGGACACAAGGCGCTGGACGATGTTTCTGTCGAGATACCCAAGGGCTCTGTCTACGGTTTTCTCGGACCGAACGGAGCCGGCAAGACCACACTCATCAGAATCATCACGCGCATCTCTCTGCCTGACAGCGGAAAGGTGTATCTCAACGGGCAGCCCGTAACCGACAAGGATGTCTATCGCATTGGCTACATGCCCGAAGAACGCGGTATGTACAAGAAAATGCGCGTGGGCGACCAGGCCATATTCTTTGCACGGCTCAAGGGCATGAACAAATACACGGCACAGGTCAGGCTGAAGGAATGGTTCAACAGGCTGAACATATCCGACTGGTGGGATAAGAAGGTTGAGGACCTGTCAAAAGGTATGGCCCAGAAGCTGCAGTTCATCTGTACCGTCGTGCACGAGCCGGACCTTCTTATCTTCGACGAGCCGTTTTCCGGTTTCGACCCCATCAACGCAGATCTGCTCAAGCGTGAGATTCTGAGGCTCAGGGACAAGGGTACGACCATCATACTGTCGACTCACAACATGGAGTCTGTGGAGGAAATCTGTGACTATATCACGCTGATAAACAAGTCGCGGAACATTCTGTCAGGCTCTGTTGACGAAATCAGGCGAAAGGCTGGAGGCAACATCTTCCAGCTGACATACAGCGACCCTGTCAGGCCGGTGGCCGAGACCGTCAGCGGTATGGCAGAGCTGATAGGCGACACCAGGAACATCATCGGCGGATACACGCAGCAGAAGATACACATCTCTGACGATGACAGGATTCACGATGTGATTGAAGCGCTGAACGCCGGTATGCGTCTGCGCTCGTTCCAGGAGATAGTCCCGAGTATGGGGGACATATTCATCAATGCCGTTAACAACGCACAATAAACGAAAGACAATGAGCAATCTGAAAGTTATCATATCACGGGAGTTCAGCGAAAGGGTCAGAAAAAAGTCATTTATCATAACGACCATCATAATGCCCCTGTTCATGGTGGCGATGATGATTCTCCCCGCTGTTATCATGAACGGGAACATAGGGAGCGACACAAAGCATATTGTGGTTGTTGACGAGACCGACGGGACTGTTGTAGGCAAGTCGCTCAAGTCCGACAGTTCGGTCGAATTCGAGATGCTCGAGAACATCACGCGCACTGATGCGGTCAGCAGATTCGACAAGGACGAAAGCGTATACGGCATACTCTGGATTGACAGCGATGCGGTCCTGCATCCCGACCACATTCAGCTGATCACCAATTCGTCCTCGTCTGTAATGACCGAAGAGAATATCGAGAATCAGATTTCCGAGATTCTGCGTGACATCAAGCTCAAATCATACGGAATTGAGGAAATTGACCGTATCCTTTCCGAAAGCCAGGTGAATGTGTCATTGTCGACAATGCGCTACACCGGCGACAAAGAGTCGATGGAAGAGACATCATCGGCACTCTCGATGGCAGTCAGTCTGATTCTTGGAATGATTCTCTATATGTTCATCATCATTTACGGCCAGCAGGTGCTGACCGGCGTCATTGAGGAGAAGCAGACACGTGTCCTCGATGTGATGGTCACATCCTGTTCGCCTTTTGACCTGATGATGGGAAAGATTCTTGGAGTGGCCGCCGTGGCTGCCGTTCAGGTTGCCATCTGGTGCGTGATTGTCTGTACTGTCAGCGCCTTCATAATGCCTATGATTATGTCACCCGATACAGTTCAGGCAATGAGTGCGACCGAAGCATCGCTCAACATTACTTTCGGCAACGTAATGTATGTGCTGAAGCTGTTCCTCTGGCTGCTGCTGTTCATTGTCGGCGGTTTCCTGCTGTATGCCTCTCTGTTTGCTGCTGCCGGTTCGGCAGTCGACGCCAATCAGGACGCCCAGCAGTTCAACACCATACTGATGATGCCTATCATCCTTTCCATTATGGTAATGATGATGGTGTTCAACGATCCGGACTCAAAACTGGTGTTCTGGTGTTCGATGATACCTTTCACCTCGCCCATCGTCATGATGGCCCGTATTCCGTTCGATATTCCTGTGTGGCAGATTATTCTGTCGCTGGTCATCCTGTACGTGTCGTTCCTGCTGACGACTGTGATAGCCGCACGCATCTACAGAATAGGCATCTTCACGCACGGAAAGAAACCGAGCTGGAAGGAGCTCGGCACCTGGCTGTTCATGAAGTGACGGATTATTTCCACCAGTCGCAGGCAGACTTCTCGCCTGCGACCCACACGATGTCGCCTTCCTGGAAACAACAGTCGGGCTTAGGATTGGTAATCAGCTTGTCTCCGCGCAGATAGCTGATTACCATACATCCGTACGATCTCATCTCGGCTTCGCGCAGAGTCTTGCCTGTAAGGAAGGAATCGGCTGTCAGACGTATCGGTTCCAATTCGAACTGGGATTCCTTCTCCTCGTATGCCACCTCGTTGGCCGCCAGAGTAGCCCTCATTGCAGCGAGCTGTGACTGGGTACCGACGGCAAGCAGCTTGTCCAGCGGATATATCCTCTCGCTTCCGCCAGGAATCAGGATGTTCTTCTTACCGCGCATAATCTTGACGATATTGACACCCGAAGAATGTCTGAACGGCATCTCACGCAGCGTCAGTCCGGCATAGACGGTCTCCTGCGGAAGTTCGTATATATCGGTATGGACATCAAAAGCAGCCAGATTATCCGATACGGACGATGCGACCGGAGCCATTTCGCGCGCCCGTTTCTCCCTCTGATGGAGGTTTGCCATGAACACGTCCTCAATCAGGGACAGACGGCTGAGGGATTTCCTCGATATGAAGAAGAACACGACACCTGCCGCCAGTATGAAGAGAATCATCCAGAACGAGAGTTTGAAATGTCCTATTATGACGACCAGGACAAATCCCATCGCTATAAAAATTCTGAGGAAGGCCAAGGCTATGACAGGCCATGTCCTGGAATCACGCTCCTTAAGCAGTTTGTCCGAAGAACGGGCAATGTCGGAGCCGGAAATGGCAAGGCCGATTATGAATGGAGTCATAACGCCCAGAGTTACCACAGTTGCGACAATGCTCCGAGCAGTATCCGGCATGGACGGGAACAGTTTGTCCAACCATCCGCTCAGGAACATCTGCGAGCCCATGGTAATGGCTATCAGTATCACAGAATAAAGAACTACACGGATAATATAGGCCCTGATCAGTTTATTCCATTCGTTGTCGGCGGCGGCAGTGTGAGTCTTGTTCGCCATAGCATTGTCAATTCTGGCCACGAAGTCCTTGGGCAGATGGCTTTTCAGATAATTGTACGCAGGATCGGCAGCCTTTATCATATATGGTGTGGTGAATGTTGTAAGTACCGACACCGCCACTATTATGGGATAAATGAAATCTCTCATGACGCCGAGACTGCAGCCCACGCCGGCAATGATGAATGCGAACTCACCCAACTGCGCCATACTGAATCCGGCGTGTACCGATGAGTCCAGTCCCTGTCCCGACAGGATAGCACCCGATGTAGAGAAGAACAGTATGCCGCACACATTGACCAGAGCAAGAATCAGCACGGTTCCCCAGTGCTGGCCGATGACCTGCGGATCGACCATCATACCGACAGACACGAAGAAGATTGCCCCGAACAGGTTCTTGATTTCGGTGACGAGACGGGCAATACGTTCGCCTTCGAGCGTTTCAGCCAGAATCGAGCCCATGACGAAAGCTCCGAGCGCTGACGAGAATCCCACCATATTTGCCAGAGCCACCATAACAAAGCACAGCCCGATGGCGACAATCAGAAGTATCTCATCGCTCAGGTACTTGTGCGCCTTCTTCAATACCATAGGAATGAAGAAAATGCCCACCAGGAACCATAGTATTATGAAGAATGCCAGTTTTGCGATACCCATCAGCATAGCTCCGCCAGCAAACTTGTTCGATGCGGCAAGTGTAGAGAGCAGCACCATCATAAGCACTGCCATAAGGTCCTCTATGACAAGTGTGCCGAACACCAGCGACGCGTAAGGTCTCTTTTTGAGTCCCAGATCGTCGTATGCCTTAATGATGATGGTGGTCGAGGACATCGACAGAAGTCCGCCCAGGAAAACGCTCTCCATCGCAGACCAGGACATCAGCTTGCCTGTAATCATTCCGACGACAAACATACCTATGCAGATAGTAAGCGCCGTTATCAGCGCGCTGCTGCCCACTTTCAGCAGTTTCTTGAAGCTGAATTCGAGTCCTAATGCAAACAGGAGGAAAATAATACCGATTTCCGACCACTGCGATACGGCCTCTGTACTGGTAAGTTGGGGAAAGATGCCGAGTTTCGGCCCGACTATGAATCCGGCAACAATATAGCCCAGTATTAGAGGCTGCTTGAGAGCTTTCGATATAAGAGTGAATATGCCCGCTGCTATCAGTATGAGAGCAAGATCCGAGACAAGATGTATTTCCTCCGACATATCAGAATCCGATTTTTAATAATATATACAAAAATAGGCATCTGTTTGAATTATTCTACTCTGAAGCGGCTATTTTTGCACAACAATCTTGCGGCATACCGATATCAGAGCATAACTTTGCAGATATGAA
>JAZUJU010000016.1:0-9701 GCA_045642985.1 Bacteroidaceae bacterium
CTTCCTGCCTGAAGGCGGCACGATGAATAAGACCGAAAAAGGTATGCACATTTCTGGCGCGGACGGTCTGATGGTCGTCTCGAAGATTGTGCGGGTCGAAAGCGACTTCACCTTTGAATGCGTCAAGCCCGTCCGTGACAGCCTGATGGCCATGAAGGTCAATTTCGACAAGCTGCTCAAGGGCAACGAAAAGTACATAGGCGAACGCATGGACCGTTCACGTATCCATCTGAGCACCGATGAAGACCTGCTGCTTTCCGGTGAGGAACTGCTCAGTCGCGCCCACAGCAGGAACGAACTGGACCCAAGCCTGCTGGAGAAGCTCTATGACATGGGCCGCTTTTTCCAGATCTATGAGACGGGCAAGAATATTCCTCCATTTACAGGCCAGCACAACATCAACACCAACCTGCAGGTCTGTGCTGGAAACAACACCGGCCTCTTTGACGAGATGGACGTGTATTTCAAGTATTACGAGACGAAGTTCGATGACATCCGCACCAACGCACAGCTGCTCTACGGTGCCCGCGGTGTACTGGCCAGCGTCCACTGCGACCCGAACTCCGGCCTGTACTATCATTTCTCCCACACCTATCCGCATTACGGCTTTACGGGCGTCCTGGGTTGGGTCTACAACGAGTTGTGGGGCCACTACCTAGTCACGGGAGACAAAGAATTCCTGCGTACCCGCGTGATACCGGCTTACAAGGAAATGGCTTTGTTCTATGAGGATTACGCGTGCGACCGCGGCCCTGACGGCAAGGTCATCTTCTATCCGTCCTTCTCTCCTGAGAACCCCACCCCGAATCCCGGCTATGAGACGGTCACCAGCCGGGACATCAATCCTACCAGAATCAACTCCGTCATGGACATCGCCATCTGCCGCGAGATACTGACAAACCTGATCGATGGCTGCAGGACACTGGGCATCAATCAGGATAGCATCCCTCACTGGGAGGCACAGCTCGCATCCCTTCCAACCTATCTCCTGGACCTGGACGGCGGCCTGAAGGAATGGGCCTGGCCGACTATCGAAGAGAACTACAACCACCGCCACGTGTCCCACCATTATGATGTATGGCCCGGCCGCGCGGTCACGCCAGAGAAGGATCCAGTGCTGACGGAAGCAATCAGAATATCCAACCGCAAGCGCGCCCAGCAGGACGATTCGGCCCATGGCATCATCCACCGCGCCTTCACGGCCATCCGCCTGAAGGATATGGAAGAAGCCTGGCAGAACCTTAGCCAGCTGCTCAACCACGGTTTCGTCCGCCGCACTCTGCAGACCAGCCACTTCCCCTACAGAGGCGTGTTCCCGGATCTGACGGGCGCTGTCCCGGCGTTCCTGGTGGAGATGTGCGTCTTCAGCGAGCCCGGAACAGTGGAACTTCTGCCGGTAATGCCCGACAACCTGATGTACGGCGCCATTGACGGTGTCTGGCTATATACCTTTGCCAAACTTGATCATATGGACTGGGACGAGAAGGGCATCCGTGCCTCCATCACCTCCAATCAGGCCCAGACCCTGACGCTTCGCAACCGCCGGGAAGGCTGCCGCATACTTGTGAATGGCAAGGAGCCGGCCAAGGACGGCGACCATGTCCAGTACACGTTCAAGTCCGGTGAGACCGCAAAGATTGAAATCATCTTCTGATTGTACCTTCTCCGGGCATAATCCCGGACCCAAACGGCAAACGGGTGTTTTGTCAATGGATTTCTATCATAGAGTGATAAATGCTTATGATTTCCGTGGAAGGAAGCCATTCAATGTGAGACGTATATTTTTCCATATGAATAATGAAATACAAGTTGTAAGAAGAACCGGTCAAGATAAGGCAAAGAACACTATAATCAATTCAAGCTACAGTTTTTTGCAGCTGACACTCACGGTCGTTTTCGCCATAACATTGTTGCTGAGCAATATCATTGTTAACAAGCAAATCAGTCTGCCATTCGGGCAGGCAACGGTAGGGTCTGTCATTCTATTCCCTTTGACATACATCCTCTCCGATGTATTTTCTGAGGTTTATGGATACCGCTGGAGCCGAGTCACGTGCTACATTGCGTTCGCCATGAACATCGTTATGGTTCTGATATTCGAACTCACTCTTGCCTGGCCTTATCCTGATTCATTCACCAACCAGGATGCATTCAAGGCAGTGCTTGGCAGTACACCCAGAATTACCGCAGCATCACTGATTGCATTCGTAGCCGGTGACTTTATGAACGACAGGGTTTTTGCAAGAATGAAGAAAAAGCATCCCGACATGACCGGTTTCGCATGGCGGGCAATAATATCAAGCTGCATCGGAGAACTGTCCGACTGCCTTGTGTTCCTCCCGCTCGCGTTCATCGGCAGACTTCCGGCTAAAGCGCTGGTCGGTATCGGCCTTGCCCAGGTATTAGCTAAGATTTTACTTGAAGCCGTACTTCTACCTGTTACGACAGTAGTCACCAAAGCAGTCAAAATAGACGACGAACGTCGCCGTAATATATTTTCAGCATAAAAAAGGGCAACGATATGCTAGTTGGCGCGGAATAAAAGAATGACAAGCCTGTGTAGTCCTCCATTAAGACAACACCATTTATGTAGCATAAAAAAATAATGCGGTGTAAATCTATGACTCACACCGCATTATTTATTGATATCTATTTATATCTATTTCACCTCCTCGAAGTCGGCGTCCTGAACGTCCGGACCCTTCTGGTCGTTCTGCGGACCCTGCTGGGCGCCGCCGCCAAAGCCTGCACCGCCGTTGAAACCGGCACCTGCACCTGCGCCCGGCTGGCCCTGTGCGCCGCTCTGGGCGTACATCTCGGCGCTTGCTGTCTGGAAGGCAGTCTGAAGTTCGGCTGTAGCCTTGTCGATGGCATCCAGATCCTGAGCCTTGTGGGCATCCTTCAGCTTGTTCAGGGCAGCCTCGATCGGAGCCTTCTTGTCCGCTGGAATCTTGTCGCCGAGTTCGGTTAGCTGCTGCTCGGTGGTGAAGATCAGAGAATCAGCCTGATTGAGCTTGTCAATGCGCTCACGCTCCTTCTTGTCGGCATCGGCGTTTGCCTCGGCCTCAGCCTTCATGCGGTCAATTTCCTCCTTGCTCAGACCCGAGCTGGCCTCGATACGGATAGCCTGCTCCTTGCCGGTAGCCTTATCCTTGGCGCTGACCTTCAGAATACCGTTGGCATCGATGTCGAAAGTAACCTCAATCTGAGGAACGCCGCGACGGGCCGGGGCAATGCCCTCCAGGTTGAACTGGCCGATGGACTTGTTCTGTGCAGCCATAGGACGCTCACCCTGCAGCACGTGGATGGTAACTGCGGTCTGATTGTCGGCAGCCGTCGAGAAAGTCTCGCTCTTCTTGCACGGAATTGTGGTGTTGGCGTCAACCAGCTTGGTCATCACGCCGCCCAGAGTCTCGATACCCATTGTCAGAGGAGTCACATCAAGAAGGACGATGTCGCCCACTCCGCTCTCCTTGTTCAGGATGGCACCCTGGATGCAGGCACCTACTGCCACAACCTCGTCAGGATTTACGCCCTTCGACGGAACCTTGCCGAAGAAGTCCTCAACCAGCTTCTGGACAGCTGGGATACGGCTTGAACCACCTACCAGGATAACCTCGTCAATATCGGAGTTGCTCAGTCCGGCATCGCTCATAGCCTTGCGGCACGGCTCCAGACAAGCCTGGATCAGGCCGTTGGCCAGCTGCTCGAACTTGGCACGGGTGAGAGTCTTTACAAGGTGACGCGGCATACCAGCTACCGCCATAATGTACGGCAGGTTGATTTCTGTCGATGTCGATGACGAAAGTTCAATCTTGGCCTTCTCGGCAGCCTCCTTGAGGCGCTGCAGAGCCATAGGATCAGAAGTCAGATCCGCACCCTCGTCATTCTTGAACTCCTGTACCAGCCAGTTGATGATGACCTGATCGAAATCGTCACCGCCCAGATGAGTGTCACCGTTGGTGGCAAGTACCTCGAACACGCCGCCGCCGAACTCAAGAATTGAAATATCGAATGTACCGCCGCCAAGGTCGAAGACAGCAATCTTCATATCCTTGTTGGCCTTGTCAACGCCGTATGCCAGAGCAGCGGCAGTCGGCTCGTTGACGATACGCTTCACATCGAGACCTGCAATCTGGCCGGCCTCTTTGGTAGCCTGACGCTGTGAGTCGCTGAAGTATGCCGGAACTGTGATGACAGCCTCGGTAACCTCCTGACCCAGATAATCCTCGGCAGTCTTCTTCATCTTCTGAAGCACCATTGCCGAAATCTCCTGAGCGGTGTACATACGGCCGTCAATATCGACGCGCGGCATATTGTTGTCACCCTTGACCACCTTGTACGGTACGCGGGATACCTCCTTCTGCACCTGATCCCAATTCTCGCCCATAAAGCGCTTGATTGAGAAGATGGTACGCTGAGGATTGGTGATAGCCTGACGCTTTGCAGGGTCGCCTACCTTACGCTCGCCTCCATCAACGAAAGCCACAATCGAAGGAGTAGTACGCTTGCCCTCGGAATTGGCGATGACAGTCGGTTCATTACCTTCGTAAACAGCAACACACGAGTTGGTTGTTCCAAGATCGATTCCAATGATTTTTCCCATAGTTTCTATTTTTATCAGTTTATACTCAATTTTCCGAGCCATCGGGCTCACGCCAGTCATAAGACAAAGCCCGTGCCACAGACATTTTTACGAATATTATACGAACTGACACTGCCAATATGACTTTTTGGCAGAAAAAAGATGGGAAATACCGGCTATTCCGTCACAAAGACCTGACGGTGGCAATAAACTGACGCACCCGCGACAGAAATTCGTGCGTGTATTCCTTATACATGAACGCGTGTTTCGGAGTATCTGGCTCCACCCAGATTTCCTTGTATCCCTTTGTCTTTGCGACGAAGCATTCATACACGAAATCGACCGATACGAAATTGTCCGGATTGCCGTGGATGAACAACATCGGTCTGTCACATTCAGCGACCTGAGCGACCGACGATGCCTCATGAAAATTCCATCCGTACCGTTTGTCGCAGTAACGGCTGCCACGCTCCAGGACTCCGACCGGAAGCGGCGAACGCTCTTGTCTGAGATTGTCGAACTGCTGCCACACCGAGGCATAGCCGCAGTCCTCGACAAAACAGCGCACATTCTCCGGAAGATCAGGCTCACCACTCAGCATCATAGTCGTAGCAGCTCCCATCGACACTCCGTGAACGAGCAGGAAATCGCTGTGCCACAATCCGTTGGCCACATCTATCCAACGGCGTGCATCCAGACGGTCATTCCATCCCATCTGAACAGCATCACCCCCGCTATAACCGTGGAACTGAAGGTCCGGCAGAATCACATTGAAGTTCAGGCTGTCACGGTACATTCTGGCAATATGCAGCATACCTATGTGGTTCGAACCGTATCCGTGGATTATCAGAGCCGAACCTTCGGCATCAGGCCTGCCGGCATACACCGCATAGATTGAAGCCCCGTTACAGCCGGTAATGACAGTGTCGCGGAACACGCCGTCCGCACGAAGGCTGTCGTACCAGTCAACTATGCCCGGATAGCGTTCTTCGGCAATCTGCCTGGCCTCATCTATGGACTTGAGATATTTCTTTGGCTTCAGTGCGAAATCGCACACAATACGACCGACACTGCAGCCGGAGAGCAGCAGTGTCGTCGTAATCAATAACAGTATCCTAATCCTCGAACTCATCCTGAGGAGCGTCTGTTCCGGCAATGGCCTTCATGATTCTGGCCTCCAGTTCCTCGGCCAGTTCCGGATTGTCCTCCATCAGCTGCTTGGTGGCATCGCGTCCCTGAGCCAGTTTGGAATCGCCGTAACTGAACCACGAACCGCTCTTTCTGATGATGCCATACTCAACGCCCAAGTCGACAATCTCACCGCTCTTTGAAATGCCCGTGCCGAACATGATGTCAAACTCAGCCTTGCGGAATGGAGGCGCCACCTTGTTCTTGACCACCTTGACGCGGACCTGGTTGCCAACCGTGCTGTCACCGTCCTTGAGCTGTGTCACGCGACGTATGTCCAGACGCACCGATGCGTAGAACTTCAAGGCGTTGCCGCCGGTAGTTGTTTCGGGATTGCCGAACATCACGCCGATTTTCTCGCGCAGCTGGTTGATGAAGATACAGGTAGTGTTGGTCTTGTTTATGGTTGATGTCAGCTTGCGCAGGGCCTGCGACATCAGACGAGCCTGAAGGCCGACCTTATTGTCTCCCATATCACCCTCAATCTCAGCCTTCGGGGTAAGAGCTGCAACTGAATCAATTACGATGATGTCGATTGCAGACGAGCGGATAAGCTGTTCTGCGATTTCGAGTGCCTGCTCTCCGTTGTCCGGCTGGGATATCCACAGATTGTCGATGTCCACGCCGAGCTTTGCAGCGTAGAAGCGGTCAAAGGCATGCTCGGCATCGATGAACGCCGCAATGCCGCCGCTCTTCTGAGCCTCGGCGATGGCGTGGATAGCCAGAGTGGTCTTGCCCGATGACTCCGGACCGTAAATCTCGATTATCCTGCCGCGCGGATAGCCGCCTACACCGAGGGCGGCGTTCAGACCTATCGACCCCGTAGGAATCACATCTACGGCTTCGACGCTGTCATCACCAAGTTTCATGATCGAGCCTTTGCCGAAGCTCTTCTCGATTTTCTCTGTAGCAGCCAGTAATGCCTTCAGCTTCTCGCTGAGCGCTGCCTTTGCGGAGTTCATCTCTCCGTCTGTCTCTTTTTTTGCCATATGTTCTGTTTTTTATTATTTCAAAAGGTCTGTTCACGGTATCAGCGAAAAACCTTTCCACACAAAGTTATGCAAAATACGTCGCAGACCTGCAAAAGGCGGCACACATTTTTTCAACAATCCGAAAGGAACCCGCCCTGAAGCCCAACAAATCAACAATAGGGACAGATGAGTCAACATCAGGAATATACCAATCAACATTTGCAACATAAGAATCAACATCTTATTTGCGTCATATCATTGATTTTACTAATTTTGTGAATTTACGAAACCGCGCTTGTACGCGGCACACACGAAAAAAGGTTTATTTAATTTATAATTATTTGATTATGAACAGCAAAGAGCTTATGAACAAGGCTGCGGACAACATCCGCATCCTGGCAGCCTCAATGGTTGAGAAGGCCAAATCAGGTCATCCGGGCGGTGCGATGGGCGGCGCGGATTTCATCAATGTACTTTTCTCGGAATTTCTCCAGTACGACCCCAAGAAACCTGAATGGGTCGGCCGTGACCGTTTCTTCCTTGACCCGGGTCACATGGCTCCGATGCTCTATTCACAGCTCGCCCTCATCGGCAAGTTCTCAATGGAAGAGCTCAAGAACCTGCGTCAGTGGGGTTCACCGACAACCGGTCACCCGGAGTTCGAGATTGCCCGCGGCATTGAGAACACATCTGGTCCTCTCGGCCAGGGCCACTCATACGCAGTCGGCGCAGCCATCGCAGCCAAGTTCCTGGCAGCCCACACCGGCAACCCGACATTCGAAAAGGAGACCATCTACGCATACATCTCGGACGGCGGCGTTCAGGAGGAGATTTCACAGGGCAGCGCCCGCATCGCAGGCGTTCTGGGTCTGGACAATCTTGTAATGTTCTACGATTCAAACGACATCCAGCTCTCAACAAAGACCAAGGAGGTCATGAACGAGGATACCGCAGCCAAGTATCAGGCTCTCGGCTGGGAAGTCAAGGTCATCAACGGCAATGACTGCGAGGAAATCCGCAAGGCTCTGACCTGGGCAAAGGGAGTCAAAGGCAAACCGGCCCTCATCATCGGCAAGTGTATCATGGGCAAGGGTGCCCTGAGATCTGACGGTTCATCATACGAGGCCGACTGCAAGACTCACGGCGCACCTATCGGCGGTCAGGCATACATAAACACCATCAATAATCTCGGCGGCAATCCGGAAAATCCGTTCCAGATATTCCCAGAGGTCAAGAAACTGTACGCAGAGCGTGCCAAGGAACTTAAGGACATCTGCGCAGACAGATACAAGGAGGAGAAGGCCTGGGCTAAGGCCAATCCGGACAAGGCTGCCGCTCAGGACGAGTGGTTCAGCGGCAAGGCTCCGAAGATCAACTGGAGGAAGTGCGTCCAAAAGGACAATGACGCCACCCGTTCAGCATCTGCAGCATGTCTGTCAGTTCTGGCAGAGCAGGTTCCGAACATGATTTGCGCAAGTGCCGACCTGAGCAACTCTGACAAGACCGACGGTTTCCTGAAGAAGACCCACGCCTTCACTAAGGGCGATTTCTCGGGCGCATTCTTCCAGGCAGGTGTGGCTGAGCTTACAATGGCATGCTGCTGCATCGGTATGGCCCTGCACGGTGGTGTCATCCCGGCTTGCGGTACATTCTTCGTATTCTCTGACTACATGAAGCCGGCCGTACGTATGGCTGCTCTTATGGAGCTTCCGGTCAAGTTCATCTGGACACACGATGCATTCCGCGTCGGTGAAGATGGTCCTACACACGAGCCGGTTGAGCAGGAGGCTCAGATCCGTCTGATGGAGAAGCTGAAGAACCACAGCGGCAAACCGTCTGTTCTCGTTCTCCGTCCGGCCGATGCCAAAGAGACCACTCAGGCTTGGGCAATGGCTATGAAGAATACCAAGACCCCGTCAGCTCTGATTCTGTCACGTCAGAACATACAGAACCTGCCAGCAGGCAACGATTACAAGCTCGCAGCAAAGGGCGGTTACATCGTAACCGGTTCCGATGAGAATCCTGATGTAATCCTGGTAGCTACCGGTTCCGAGGTTTCGACTCTCGTTGCAGGCGCAGAGCTGCTCCGCAAGAAGAAGATCAAGGTTCGCATCGTAAGCGTTCCATCCGAAGGTCTGTTCCGCAGCCAGAGCAAGGAGTATCAGCAGAGCGTCCTGCCCTGCGGCGTAAAGAAGTTCGGTATGACCGCCGGTCTGCCTGTCAATCTGCTCGGTCTCGTACCTGAGGCAGAGGGCACAATCTGGGGTCTGGAGAGTTTCGGTTTCTCAGCACCGTACAAGGTTCTTGACGAGAAGCTCGGCTACACCGCCAAGAATGTCTATAAGCAGGTGATGAACCTTCTGAAGAAATGATAGGAATTGCAAGTGACCACGCTGCTTTCCCGTTGAAGCAGTTCGTAAAGCAGTATCTCGAGGAGAAGGGCCTGCCGTACAAGGACTACGGCACCTACTCCGAGGATAGCTGCAACTATGCCGAATTCGGTCACAAGCTGGCCGAGGGCATCGAGAACGGAGAAGTGGAGAAAGGCATAGCCATGTGCGGCAGCGGCGAGGGCATCTCAATGACGCTTAACAAGCATCAGGGCATACGCGCCGGTCTCTGCTGGATTCCGGAAATCGCCCACCTCATCCGTCAGCACAACAACGCCAACGTCCTCGTCATGCCCGGCCGTTTCATCGACAACGACATGGCCCGCCGCATTATGGACGAGTACCTCAGCACCCCGTTCGATGGCGGTCGCCACCAGACCCGCATCGACTCCATCCCACTCAGTGACTGAAGGTACCCCCTCAGTCACTTGTTCAGCCAAACGACAAAACAAAAAAGGGTCACATCTGATGTGGCCCTATTTTACTTTACAAGTGGCTGCGGGGTTCTGCCCCTTTTGGTCACTCTTCCGGAATAGTCGGAATTTCCTCTGCAGAAGGAACGTCGTA
>JAZUJU010000017.1:0-9406 GCA_045642985.1 Bacteroidaceae bacterium
GATGGAAATGAACAGAATGATGATATAACGATAATGACTATTAAAATTTAAGAGATATGAATGTAACTATCAATCGCGAAGAGAACAAGTACAATGTCGTACTGGAAGGACGTCTTGACACAACCAATGCTGATCAGTTCCAGAAGGACATCGCTCCGCTGATGCAGAGCGGCAAGTCTGAAATCATTCTTGACTGCACCGATATGGAGTACACCTCGAGCCAGGGCTTGAGAATGTTCCTTATGTTGCAGAAGTATGTCAACCAGCAGGGAGGTACAATGGAAATGAAGAACATGCGTCCTCAGGTCAAGGAGGTATTCGACATTACCGGTTTCTCCAGCATCATCAAAATCAGCTGACAAACTTATTTGAGACTGTTCCTGACAGATGGAGGATGGCGTAGAGAAGTACGGTCTTGACATGCACTGCACGATGATCCTTGAGGATTATCGTGACAAGTGGTCTACCTTCGTCAAAATGAAGGAGGTAATTGTCAATGCCTTGCGCAAGACGCTCGCAGAGAGCGGAATCTGTGTGACTGCAATAGAGGGGCGTATCAAGACTGAGGCCAGTCTTGCCGGCAAATTGGAGCTTAAAGGTCAGAAGTATGCGTTTCTGGATGACATTACCGATATAGTCGGCGTCAGGGTCATCACTTTCTATACTGATGATGTAGACAAGATATCCGCATTTGCCGAGACAATGTTCGGCATAGACTGGGATAATTCGGTTGACAAGCGCAAAATGCACCAGCTGGACAGCTTCGGATACTCGTCTCTCCACTACATCTGCCGCCTTCCCGAATCGCTCTATTCAGACCCGCAGAACCCGTGGGTGAACGATTTCAGATTCGAACTCCAGTTGCGTACAACCTTGCAGCACATGTGGGCTAACATGTACCATGACATCGGATATAAGTCAGGTTTTGAGGTCCCGAAAGAGCACCTGCGCAATCTGAACAGACTGGCAGGAATGCTGGAACTCGCCGACGATGAGTTCAGCCGAATCCGTACCGCCATCAACGATTACCGCCGTCAGGTCATTGACCTCGTGTCGAACGGTAAATTTGACGATGTTTCGCTGAATGGTGATACATTCAAGAATTATCTGAATCTGAAACCGTTTGACAAGCTTAACCGCAGGGTGGCCGCCATAAATCAGGCTGAAATCCATGAATCTTCGCTCATACCATATCTAAAGGTCTTCAAACTGATGGATTTCAAGACTTTGGGTGACCTTGACAAGATGCTGAAGGAGGACAGCGATGACGCTTTCCAGCTGGCGGTACATCAGATTGGAAATACTGATTTGGACATAATCTCTTCTACTCTTGCAGTTCAGGATTTGTGCATTGTCCACATACTCAAGAATGGTGGAGGCACTTTGGGACTTGTCAAGATGTTTGAAGTCCTGAACGGACCATCTGACTATAACAAGGACAGGGCCAACAGAATTATGGAGGTCGCGTCCCACTTACCTTACCTTACAAGATCATAATGGCAAGAACAATTAAGATTCAGTGTGTAAATACAGGTCGGGAGTTGTTTGTTCCGAACGGAATAAGTCTTAAGGAGATAGCCGAGCAGCTTGAAAGCGAGCTCGGCTTTGTTCCCATTTCGGCCAAGGTTAATAATAGGCTCGAGGGTCTCGAACTCGAGCTCTACCACCCCAAGATGGTGGAGTTCGTCAAGACCGATTCCTATGAAGGCCGTCAGGTTTTTATCCCGACGCTGACTTTTGTTGTGGCATCCGCTTTTGATGAGATGTTTCCTGACGGTGATTTCCGTGTGTCGCACATATCGTCCGGTTTTATGTACTGCACATATAGCACTGGAACGGAAAACGGTCTGGAACTGACTCCGGACCGCATAGCTGCAATGCTGACCGAACGTGTGAACCGTATCTGTGAGGCGGATATTCCCATCGAGATGGTCGAAGAGGAGACGGCAACCGTCATTGAAAAGTTCCGCAAAAACCGTCGCGACGATGTAGCCCTGCTTCTGGAGAACTATCACGACTTGTATGCTGCCTATTACAAGATGGGACAACACATAGAGTATTCCTATATTCCGCTGGCATATTCGACACACTATGTGTCTGATTTTGTGATAGAACCTTTCGAGGACGGACTTATGGTGTACAGTCCGCTGTTCGAAAATCAGGATAACGGGGAGAGCTTCGCCATACTGCCTCAGGAGATGGATGTGTGCCGCGAAGGTGACTCGTGGAACACCAGGATGCACGCCAGGAGTGTCGGTGAAATCAATGCCAACTGTACTGAACGTCGTGGTAGCGGATGGCTCATCAAAGTGGCTGAATCGCTTCAGGAGAAGAAAATATCGGAGATAGCCGAGTCAATAGCGGCTTCGGGCAAGCATATCGTACTTGTGGCTGGACCTTCATCATCGGGCAAGACTACATTCAGCAAGAGACTTGAGGTCGCGCTTGAGACCATAGGGTGCGAGGCCTTTCCTCTGTCGCTTGACGATTTCTTCGTAAACCGTTCGGAAACGCCTCTGGACGAGAACGGTAAGCGTGACTACGAGTGTCTGCAGGCTCTTGATATCAAACTTTTCAACGAATGCCTTAAGAAACTCCTTGCCGGTGTCCCGGTGGATCTTCCGACATATAACTTTACAACTGGCATGAAGGAATATCGTGAGCAGAACCGCATTACAGCAGTCCGTGACTGTATCTTTATTATTGAGGGACTTCACGGTCTGAATCCCGACCTGCTGACAGAGATATCCCCTGAGGACGCTTTCCGTATTTATGTATCGCCCATGACATCACTGGCTCTGGACGGACACATGCGCATTTCGGCTACTGACAACAGACTCATGCGACGTATCACGCGCGATTCAGTCCAACGCAATCGCACAGCACGCGATACGATAGACTCATGGACCAGTGTCAGAAGGGGCGAGATAAAGTGGATTTTCCCGTATCGGAAGAATGCCGACGTGTTCTTCAATACGGCTCTCGTTTATGAGATTGCCGTAATCAAGCCTTTCGTCGAGGAACTGCTTCGCGATGTACCGCAGAATACTCCCGAATATGCAGAATCGCGCCGCCTGCTTCATCTGCTCAGCTATCTGCTCCCGTTGAGCGACCGCGAAATACCTCCCACATCCATCATCCGCGAATTTGTCGGTGGCAGCAGTTTCCGTTATCTCTAATCATTTGCTCCTATGCTTTTTCCCGATTCAGAACTGGTAATAAACAGCGATGGAAGTGCGTTCCATCTTCATCTGAGACCTGAACAGATGGCAGACCGGATTATCCTGGTGGGCGATCCCGGCCGTGTGGACATGATAGCCGGTATGCTCGATCCAATCGAGTTCATCGGACAGAACCGCGAATTCAGGACCTGTACAGGATGGTATAATGACAAACGGTTGAGCGTGATTTCCACAGGAATAGGTCCCGACAATATAGATATCGTGATGAACGAACTCGATTCACTGGCAAATATCGACTATTCCACACGTCAGGAAAAGCCGGAGCATCGTACACTGACACTGGTCAGGATCGGAACCTGCGGGGCTCTGCATCCCGATCTGCCGCCGGGAACATTCCTCGTGTCAGAGAAGTCGATAGGACTTGACGGGGTTCTGAATTACTATCCAGGTGTGGCCGATGTTTCGGATGCCGCATTTGAGGCTGAATTCTGTCGTCAGACCGGGTATCTTGAGCGCTGGGCCAGACCATACGTAGTCAGTTCTGACGAAGAACTCGTGAGCCGTATCGGGCGTGGCATGGCACTCGGCGTAACACTTACTGCCGTTGGGTTCTATGGCCCTCAGGGCAGGTGTCTGCGCGGGGGACTGGCTCACCCTGACTTCAATTCCAAGGCCGAGGCATTCAGATACGGGCGCTTCCGCGTCACAAACTACGAGATGGAGAGTGCGATGGTCGAGGGCATGGCCGGAATTCTCGGCCACAAGGCAATGACCGTATGCCTGGTCATTGCTAACCGCCATTCCAAGGCGATGAATACCGCTTATAAGGATCGTATGAAGGAACTTGTCAGGGTAGTGCTGGACCGTATCTGAAACCGAAACTGAATGAGAACCATAAAGATAGGGGACACATATTCCGGTACATACAAAGTTACCTGCAATACGATGGATCCGGAGTATCGTCTCCGATACGAAGGCATTCTGTCTTTCTTTCAGGATGTTGTCGCCACCTATCTGGAGACTGAGAATCTGGCGGCATTCCAGATAAGGCCGGATGGCAGGATGTGGATAATCTCAGAGATTACCGCCCGTGTCACAGACCGCCTGCCGGTATGGATGGAGAAGGTGTTTGTGACCATATCTCCAACCGAGGTCTCCTCGCTCAAGATGTATTTTGACTACAGTCTCGCGAATGCCGACGGAAAGGTGTTCGCTGACGGAAGCAGTTGCTGGAGCATAATGGATATAGAAAGCGGACGCCCTGTCCGTCTGTCGGATTTTATCAGATTTGTCGGTGAAAACAGCATCCGGCATACAAAGAACCTGCTCCCAGCAGTGACCGATGCCGCCTTCGAAGAACAGCATAGGGTCACGGCTTATGATCTCGATTTCAACTATCATTTGAACAACATCCGCTATGTTACGATGGCTATGGCTTCGGTTCCTGTGGATGTCGTCAGACATGGAGCGATGAGCAATCTGATTATCCGGTTCATGCGCCAGTGTTTTGCAGACGAGATTCTGACCTGCAGATATAGCTCAGCCGACTTCACGGATGAAGTCGGCTGCAGCATTGTGAATCAGGAGGGGCAGGAAGTCTGCCGTGTCGGTCTGAACCGTCACTCCTTTGTGTAAGCCAGAAACTCGTTGCGTACCTGTGCGCTGTTGCGGAAGGCACCTGTCAGGTAAGTCGATGTCATCATTCCCGGCTTGCGCACTCCGCGGCTCTCTTTGCACATGTGCCTGCCGCGCATCATAAGTGCCATGCCACGTGGAGGATACTCCGTTCCCAGGGCCTCCGTCAGCATCTGAACCACATCGTAAACCAGACGCTCCTGTACCTGTAGCTTCGAGGAACAGTAGTCGACCACACGTCCTATTTTCGAGAGACCGAGTATGCGCCCCTTGGGATGTGGAATGTATGCGAACCAGTACTCGCCGAAAAATGTCCGGCAATGATGCTCGCATACCGAATAGAACGTTCCGGTATCAACCACCATATTGTCGTATATGATGCCGTCCTGACCGTTGGGAAAAGTGGTTATCACGGGCTTTTCGTCAGGATTATAGCCCCTGAACATCTCCTTGAACATTCTCAACATCCGGTCAGGCGTTTCCTTGAGACCTTCACGGTCGGGATTCTCGCCGATGTACTCCAACAGCTCCTTTATATCTTCTCTTGCCTTCTCTTCTGAAATCATATCAATCCTCTTCGTAAATGGCGACATTGTTCTCGCTTTCCTGAACATCAACCCGGTAGCAGCATTCAATCTGGTCGTGAATCCATTTGGCCATATTCTCGGATGTCGGGTTGAACGGCAGCTTTGAATTCAGGTCTGTGTGATCCAAATAGCCATGGATACGTTTCTTAATTTCGGTAAAATCGACAACCATTCCATCTTCGTTGAGTGTGTCGCTTTTGCAGTATACGGTAACACGGAAATTATGCCCGTGCAGCGTCTCGCACTTGCTCTGATGGTCCAGCGTCAGCTGATGGCTGGCCGAAATCTCCATTGTCTTGATTACTCTGTACATTACTTGCTGAATAATACTTTTCCGTCGCATATTACGGTCCTGATGCAGTCCGAAGATGCGGCATATACCCAGTTGGAAATCAGATTGTGGCAGGGTTTCATCCTGCAGTCGCCAAGGTCAACGAGCAGACAGTCGGCAAGTTTCCCTTCGGCTATGACACCGGCGTTGAAGCCCAGTGCCTCAGCTCCGTTCACAGTAGCCCATCGCAGAACCTCTGTAGCTGGCAGGCACTCCACATCGCTGTTGACTTTTGAAAGCAGAGCGGCGAACTTCATCTCCTCGCGCATGTCCAGATTATTGTTCGACGAACTGCTGTCGGTTCCCAAAGTAATTCTCACTCCCGATGCCATCGCATCCCGGTAGGGGAAGATGCCGCTGCCGAGTTTCATGTTCGAACACGGGCAGTGTGTGACTGTTACACCGCGTTCCGCCAGAATGTCCCACTCCTGGCGGTCAACCCATACGCAGTGCGCTGCTGTGACGTCAGGACCTAGCAGACCGATTGAGTCGAGGTAGCGGACAGGGGTCATGCCGTACTTATTGACGCAGTTTTCAACTTCACCTTTGGTCTCTGACAGATGTATGTTGATGGGAGCACCTATGTCGCGGGCTGCTCGGACAGCTGTCTGCAGCGATTCCGTCGTGTTCGTATAGATGGCGTGCGGAGCGATGGCCAGGCGGACATTGCCGTTGCCAGCATTCTTCTGCTGCACCAGCTTTGCGTACTCCGCTATTTTTCCTGCAGTATGCTGGAAGAAACATTCAGAAACGATAGCGCGCATTCCGTGCCTTTCGGGCACCAGACTGGTCCTGTCTGTGTTGAAGTACATGTCGTAGTAGCCGACTGTACCTGTGTGAAGCATTTCTTCGACGGCCATCTCCGCACCCTGGCACATGTCATCGGCGGTCATCTTCGCCTCGAACGGCCAGATGTACTCGTTGAGCCATTTCTGCAACTCCATATCGTCTGCATAGCCGCGCAGCAGATTCATAGGAATATGCGTGTGAAGGTTGTAGAAGGCAGGCAGTATAGCCATCCCCTCAGCATCGATAATCTGGTCCGATGCAGTGTTGTCAGGGACAGCTATAGCTTTGATGATATTGCCTTCAATCAGAATGTTGGTCTTGCGGCCGTCTTCGAGTGTTACGTTTTTTAATAACATCTGTAAATTACTTGAAAAGCTGACGTGCGATAATTTCCAGACAATCGCGGCAGTGCATCCAGGTGTGTGCACCTTCCGGATTGTGGTATGTGTGCTTCAGACCGTTGTCGGTCATGTACTTGTCAAATCCGTTCGAAGCCTGTACCAGGAAATCGCTCTTGCCGGTACCGAGCCACAGGAACTTGAGCTGGCTGTTCAACTCGCTGACTGGCTTGTAGGTGCCGTTGGTGAAGTTTGTGGCGTACTCATTGCCGAAAATAGCAGGCGAGAGGGCTGCCACATAGTGGAACTTGTCCGGATTGCCGAGACCGGCGGCCAGAGTCTGACGACCACCGAGTGAGAAACCTGCGATAGCACGGTTGTCGGCATCCTTCAGAACATTGTAGTTAGCCTCGATAAATGGAATGACATCGTTGATGAACTCGCTGGTGGTAAGCTTGGTGTCCATCGAATCGTAAGCCTTGGCCTTACCCTGGAGTATCATTTCTGGATACGGGTTGGCGTACGGCATCACAACAATCATGCGCTTGGCTTCGCCCTTTGCAATCATATTGTCAAGGATGTTGTTCATCTGTCCTACCTTGAACCAAGTCTCGTAGGTGTCGGTCATACCGTGAATCAGGTAGAGAACCGGAAGTTTCTCGCTGCCGTTCGGCTCGTAGCCTGCAGGTGTGTAGACGCACATCGGACGGACGATGCCACCGCAGCTCTTTGATGTGTAGTAGCGGTATGCAACCTTGCCGTGCGGAACATTCTGGATGTCCTGAACAGACGGGGTCTCACCGCGAACATCTACCAGACTGTACTTGAAATTCTCGTTCGGGAATATGTGCATGTTATTCGGGTCGGCGACCTGGGTACCGTCAATCTGGAATGCGTACGGATAGATGTCGGGAGCGTCAGGCTTGACAGTTATGGTCCAGACACCCTTCTCGTCCTTCTCCATCGGCTTTGTGCCGTTGAACATCTGGCATTCAAGCAGAACCTTCTCTGCATCAGGTGCCTGGCAGCGGAAAGTGACAGTTCCGTCTTCGTTGTATTCCGGAGACTTTACACCTGCAGGGAAGAGGCTGGTCATCAGAGAACCGGTCAGACGTGAAGGCTCTCCACCGGCTGCAGATGCGTTGCGCACCTTCTCAGCCTCTGCCAGATCCATACCCTTTTCGGCTGCAATCACTTTCTCGTCCTGGAACAGGAGCGGGAACGACTTCTCAAGCCAGTAGCGGGCGTTCATCCAGGTGTGACCATACTTGTCGTAGGTAAATTCCTTGATGTTCCTGATACCGTTCTTGTCTAGCTGGTCCATCAGGTCCTTTGAGTTGCCGTACAGGAAATCGTCGGTGCCGATACCCAGCCAGAACAGCCTGATCTGCTTGTTCACGGTCTCGGCATCCTGGAAGATGCTGCCGCGGACCGATGCGAACGAACTGTACGAGCAGAAGTACGAGAACTTGTCAAGATTTGCAAGACCCAGTGAAAGGCCCTGATTGCCGCCGCGTGAGAAACCGCCTATGCCACGATGTTCGCGGTCGTTGATCGTGCGGTAGTTGGACTCGACAAACGGCATCATCACTTCGAGGAAGTCCTTGTTGAAGTTGTAGCCTCCACCCATTCCACCGAAGCCTCCCATACCGCCGAAAGCGCCGGCACCGCCCTTCGGGGCAGGCTGACGCTCACTCTTGAGCAGAGTGGCGTTGCCGTAGGGAAGTACCAGAATCATCTCTTTGGCTTTGCCCTCGGCAATCAGGTTATCCAGAATAAGGTTCATCTTTCCGACCTTGAAATAGACCTCTTCGGTATCGGTGGTACCGCTGATCAGGTACATTACCGGATATTTCTTGTCCTTGTTCTTAGGGTCATCGTAGAACGGTGGGGTATAGACGATGAGAGGAATGTACATTCCAAGACCCTCGGACCAGTAGTTCAGATAATCCACGCTGCCGTGAGGAACGTCCTTGAGAGCGTGCGGAAGATTACCGTCGCCGCGCATGTCCAGAAGACTGTTCTTGAAGGTCTCGTTGGGGAACCACTCGGCGTTCTGAGCATCCATCACGCTTATGCCGTCAACGACAAAGTGGTACGGATAGATGTCGGGGACTGCCGGACCAACCGTAATGGCCCAAACGCCACCATCGCCCTTGACCAGTTCCTTTTCGTCGGAGAACTGAGTCCAGACCTTGACGCTCTTTGCCGTTCTGCTTGTGTAGTTGAATGTGATAGTGTTGTCCGCGTTGATAATGGTCGATTTGACCTGCGAACCGCCCATCATAGGCTGTGCGCCCATCGGGACTGAAACGACTGCTGCAATTGCAGACAGTGCGAGGCTCTTGAGGATTCTGTTCATTATTAGGTAAGTTGTTATATAGTCATTTAATTAACAAAGGTATTATAATAAATCTTAACAAGGGGTCGCAGATGCTGAAAAAACAATTATTTGAACTAATTTCGCGCTGTATTTACAACAAGCTGTATGATCTGCAACAATATTCTCGAAGCCATAGGCAACACTCCGATGATTCGCATCAA
>JAZUJU010000018.1:0-9653 GCA_045642985.1 Bacteroidaceae bacterium
CCCCAAAATTAGGCATTTTTTAATAATGTGTGTTGAATTGTTGCAAAATGTTTCAAAATGTTATTAAGTTGACGATGCCTTAAGTCAGCGCAGCGTGCTGCCGACAAGTATGGTGCTGACGGAGTTCCCGATGCAACTGACGCTGATGAGTCCGTGCTTTGCTCTGATCCGGCCGGCATTGTTCCAGTGTTCTCCAGTGACGATATCACCGCTGGTACGTATTACTGAAACCCTGTTCCGCCTGATTCCCAGCTCTGACAGATCTATGCTGACATCCCTGTTATCGGCAGACAGGTTCACAATCACAACGGCAACGCTGCCGTCGCTGTTCACAGCTGCAATTGAACGCAGCCTGCTGTCTGACGGAAGCGGGCACAAGATGACTTTTGCACCTGGCCTGATATAGCGTGTGAACTGTCCGAACGAGTAGTACTTCTGGGTCAGCTCGACAGTGCTGTCATCGTGATTCGCCCATGCGAGACCCCAGAAACCCTGATTGCGGTTGAGCGGCCCTTTGTCGCGACGACCGTCGTACCCGTCCTTTGAAACGTGTGTGTCGATGACCTGCCATAGCACCCATGCCGATGGCTTGAGTGCTGTAATGTCGGAGATGATTTTGTCGGCCAGCCAGAGTCCGGATGCCATTTCGCCTGCATTGCTGCCTGCCACTCCGTTGCCGTCCACTTCGCTCATCCAGAGACTCATGTTCTCCTGATGTGTAAGCTGCCCGAGACGCACTATTTCGTTGGTGCCGTATGTGTGTGCGTTGATTCGGCCTGCGGCTTTCCGGGCTTCGGGCGTCAACTTCTGGATTTCCTCTATCTGTTTGCCAGGATTGGTCTCGTCGCTCATCGCTACGATGACGTTTCCAAGCCCGTATCCGTCTAGGGCCTTCCGTGTTTCGACGATGATGTCGCACTGCGGTTTCCCTGCATCGAAGTGACACCCCTCCTGTTTGGCGCTGAATGCTGACCAGTAGTCCGTGTTAGGTTCGTTCATAGGCGATACGCTGGTCACCTTTATCCCCAGATTGTTGACGATGTGATTGGTGACGTGTGCCAGATACTGCGCGAAGTCGGTGTATCTGTCCTGCTTGAGATTGTTGACGGCAGCCCTGAAATTTCCGCTAGTACAGCCGCTGACAGTCATGAAGTAGGGCGGGGAGTTTGAGAAAACTTCGACAATGGACTCGTCTCCGGCAGCCTGGTCGGCAGCTTTGAGTACAGCAAGCTGACGGGCGTCTGCGCTATAGTCATATACATACGTTCCGGTTGCAGCGTCGTATTTCTGCCATCCCGGTATGTCGGAGTCGGTACGGGTTATGTGATGGTGCGAGGGATCGTCCCCTCCGCCGATGTTGTAGCGCATGATGTTCAGACCGAGTCCGTCTGCCTTGTCAAAAAACAGACTGGCGGCCCGCTCTGTAAGTCTGTCGTTATAGCCGATGCGGTTTGCCCACCAGCACAGGCTCGTGCCCCATCCGTCCCAAACGTCACCTCCGGGATTGATTTCGTTCTGTACGGAAACTTTGATTCCGATAGGTTCCTGCGCGTTGACGCTGCTCTGGCAGAATGGTCCGCAGAGAGGCGCGAGAACTGAAAGTGAAAGAATGAGTGTGAATTGTCTGACTGTTTTCATGACAGTTTCTATGTTAGGTGAATTCTTTGTGGAACGGAATGTAGTTGCCCTGCCTGTTCGATGGATGTGTAGCGTTTCTGTCGTCCAGAATGGCGAAGACTATTTTTCTGAAGCGCCTGCGATAGTGGTCTTCTGACAGAACCTGGTGGAAAAGGGATGCCATCTGGTCCGGCGGAGTGCAGAACGCGCCACAGCCGAAGGCACTCAGTACCAGACTGTCGTGACCGTGGGCTGCACCTATGTCCAGTATGGTCCTGATCTTATCTTTCAGAACCGGTATGTCCTGTTCGGGAATCCTGCCGTCGTCATCAAGCGAATGTCTTCCGTGCTTGGGATTGTAGTCGATTGCCGCAACAGATATTACCGATATGTAATACGGTTTTCCCAAAAGTGCGTATCCGTTTTCCTCATCATCGCGGAAGAAACAGACATCAGGGGAATAGATGCCGCCGGAACGTTCATCCATAGGGTAGTGCTGATTCTCTCTTCGGCTGACTCCGACCATTTCGGCCAGATCGCCGTGTCTCCCTCCCTTTAATGAGAACTGGAACAATGATACAGCCAGATTGCTGCGGCGACACAGGTTTTCCTCCTGCGCACCGGAACCGTCAATTACACCGCCTCCAGGGTGGTGAAGACTGGCCATGTTCAGAATTGCCGGGGTCAGTCCGTCTTCTAACATTGCACAGGCCGTTTTCACGCAGTCTTCGTTGACAGCCGATACGGACATGTCTTCGAATTCGCCGTCTTCTTTGTCGGCGGGACATTCCGGCCGGAACTGGGAATCGTACATCACTGCTCCGGTTACGGACTTGCCGTAAAAATCGGCAGAGACAACCGTACCGTCTTCCGTACGATAGGCCCCATCTCTGAAAATGTCAATATTATTTTGAAAAACTTTGGCTCTGGGCATACGTGTGTCTCCATTTCTGGTGTGAGTAATCTTGTACCACCAGTTCAGCCAAATCATCGGGTTCCACTGCTGTGCTTTGAACATATCGGTCTGCGCTTTGTGTCAGTCAGCTGACTAGAATATCCACAAAATTAGGAATTCCAATCGAATGACGCTGCATTACCGCTCAATAATGATTGGAAAATGCAATAAACCTCTGCTTTCCAAGTTGTATGTAAAAATGAAGATTTTGTCCGTTTAATTATCGGCCAGTTGCTAAGTTGATTATCTTTGCAGGTCGTCAGGTTAATATTGTTATTGGAATGCAGTCGGGACGTTATATACATCATTTTGCCTTTACTGTGATGGCGGTGCTTATGTCATCAGCCATCTCTGCGCAGGGACTTCCATACAGCGTTATCGGCGAGCCTTCGGGAACTTCTCCCAATTTTTTCGGCCCGTCGGCTTTTCCCGTTCCGGATATGGTGAAGAATACAACTGACAGAATCAGACTGCAGGTCAATACTGATGTAGCCTGGGGAAATCTGGCACCCACTACCGATTATGCTTCGACTCTCGGCTTCGACATAAGAATACCTCTCTTCACGGAACGCGTAAATCTGTCAGTGTGGGGGCAGGTCCACGAATGGTACTGGGACACGCCCGAGGTCAGAGAGGCGCGGGGAGTTGACCCGAAGTACAATCTGAATGGAGACTGCTCCGGCGAAGCGTATCTAAGTGCCGATGTACTTCTTGTCAAAGAACGTAAGCTGCTGCCGTCGCTGACAATGAGGGTAGCGCTGAAGACCGCTTCCGGGGATGATTACGAGAAAGCCCGTTACTATGACGCTCCCGGATATTTCTTTGATGCCTGCGCCACAAAGAACATTTCTCTGGGCGGCGTGTTCTTCAAGAGCATAAGCGCATCGCTGAATTTCGGATTTGTCTGCTGGCAGAAGGACATCGGCTGTCAGAACGACGCATGGCTATACGCCGGTTCTCTGGCGCTTGATACAAAACTCGCCAGACTGTCGGTCGATCTGGGTACTTACGCCGGACAGGAACATTATTTCGACAAGCCGGCTATGTTTAAGTCTCGTCTTGATTTCCTTCCTGACAGGATGGTTTCGTTTTTCTTCCTGTACCAGAAAGGTGTCCGCGACTGGCCGTTCCAACAGGCCCGTGTCGGGTTGACAGTGGCTTTGCCAAAACTGCTATGACGATGAAAAGATTGTTGGCTGACATACCTGCGGCGATTATTGCGATACTTGTCTTGGCGGTATCATCCGCATCGTGTACCGACAATGATGACTATTCGTCCGATCCGTCGCTCAAGGTCTCATTTTCGACCGATACAATCGCATTCGACACAGTATTCACTTCGGTCGGTTCTGCCACCGAGTGTTTTGTCGTTCATAATTCCAACGATATCGGAGTGACTCTTCAGGCTACTCTGTGCGGTGGAAATGCCAGCCCGTTCAGAATGAATGTGGACGGACAGAGCGGAACCGTAGTGCCGGACATCAGGATTGCGTCTGATGACAGCGCATACTGTTTCGTATCGGTCAATATTGATCCGCATGACAGCGACAGCCCTGTGCTGGCCTTCGATTCCATACGTTTCACTAATGCCGGCGGGACATCGCAGTATGTCTATCTCTCTGCATTCGGGCAGGATGTGGTGATATTGCGCAGGCATACTTTCAAGAGTGACACAGTCCTCAGCTCGCGTCGCCCGTTCCTTGTCTATGACACTCTGACTGTTGGAGAGGGCGCTTCGCTTACAGTCGAGAAGGGTGCGAGACTGTATTTCCACGATGACGGCATACTTCACATTTCCGGCCGTATCCTTGCCGAGGGAACTTGTGACAGTACAATTCTGATGCGCGGCGACCGTATGGACCGTATGCTCAACGATATGCCGTACGATCTTGTTTCGGGGCGATGGGGCGGCATAATCATCGATTCCTGCAGTTTTGGCAACAGATTTGTCAGCTGCGACATTCACGGAGGAACTTGGGGCGTCAGGGCTGATACCAGCAGCACAGACTTCGAAAAACTGCTGCTGGACGGAACGACCATACACAATGTCAAGGGGGATGCCCTGCAACTGAACAACTGCAGCGCGCGGATCGTAAATTCACAGATTACCAATGCGGGAAATCACTGTGTCAGCATCTTGGGCGGAGATAATACATTCGTTTACTGTACAATAGCCAACTTCTATCCTTGGAGCCAGTGCGGTACGGCGTTGAATCTGACCAATGTGAACAGCAAGAACATATATCCGATCCGGCGTGCGGATTTCAGGAACAGTGTCATTACCGGTTACGGTCAGGAGGGACTTTCCGTAGTCCTTGCTGACTCCGTTACATCTGACGACGGGATATCGCCCGGAAACTTTTCGTTCAGTAATTCGCTGATACTGGCAAAGGATACAGCCGGACTCGGAATGAAGGACTGTATCTGCGAGAACGACACTTGTCAGGTCTATGGAGCTGATAATTTCCGCAGTGTCCTCAAGGTCGATTTCAGATTCGACTTCCGTCTGGATTCTCTGTCCTCGGCCCGCAGTCTGGCGACGCCTGTTCCCGGCATCGATTATGACATTCGTGGAGTAGCGCGCCCCTGTGATGCCAGCCCGGATGCAGGCTGTTTCCAATTTGTTGCAGAATAATTGATTTGAATACCATGAAGAAGACATTTGTTACGGTGATACTGACCCTATGCGTGATGGGGACGTATGCGCAGAATATCATGAACGTGATGTTCTATAACACAGAGAATCTGTTCGATACGAGCGATAATCCTCTCAAGGACGACGATGAGTTCACTCCCGAGGGCGCCCGCCGCTGGACCAACCGCCGCTATTGGAGCAAACTGACTAACCTTAGCCGTGTGATTGCTGCGGTGGACGAAGACAACGCCCCGGAGATAATCGGACTATGCGAGGTTGAGAACGATTCGGTTCTGGCAGACCTGACAGGACGCGCCGTTCTCAAGAGACTGGGATATGATTATGTCGTCACTGACTCGCCGGACAGACGCGGCATAAATGTGGCTCTGCTATATAAGAAGAATTATTTCAGACTTGTTGGCTGGGAAACGCTGCCTGTCGATCTGACACCTGTTGGCGGCACTCCGACACGTGATATTCTGCATGTTACCGGACGAATACTTAATGGTGATACTCTGGACATCTATGTCTGTCACTGGCCGAGCCGCGTTGGCGGGGTGGAGGAGAGCGAGCCTCGTCGCAGGATAGCAGCAGGGGTTGTGCTTGAATCTGTACGCAAGGTGAATGATTCGCGCAGGAAACCGTATGTCGTGATTATGGGCGACCTGAACGAGGGGGCTGACGATTCTGCCGTGCGGCAGACGCTTTCGGCGCACAGATACAGCGAGGGCGAGAATCTTCCGGACAGTTCGCTGGTCACTGCAATGGATGCTCTGAGTGCCGGAAGCTACAAGTACGAAGGCGAATGGGACTGCTATGACCAGTTCGTGGTGTCAGCCAGTATGCTGAACGGTCGCGGCTGCACAGAAATCAGTGCTGTACGTATCTGCCGCCTTGATTTCCTGCTCGAGGATGATAAGAAATACGGCGGAAAAAAGCCGTTACGGACTTATAACGGCTATCGCTATCAGAATGGCTTCAGCGACCATCTACCGATTGCGTTGGATCTGAGCTACTGACCGGATTACTGGGCCTTTGCAGCCTGCTCGGCCTTGAACTTTTCGAAATAGTCTATCTTGGCCTGATAGAATTCGCGGACCTTCTCCCACTCGTAGTAGAACTCGTGTCTGTTACCCTTTTCGTCGGTGTAGCAGTCGAGCGGAATCCTGGCTTCCTCTTCGTTCAAAAGGAACTTGACCAGTACTTTGCCGGACTTGTTGCGGAAGAATATCCACTGAATGTTGCTGCCCATATGGACGATGTCGTATTCCACCCACTTGTCGGCAACTTTCTCCAGGTCGCTGACTGACCATCCGCAGTCATTGATGTCCATAAGGCAGAGGAACGGGAACAGCTCGGTGTCGTGTCCGTAACGGAGGTTGGCGGTAACACCGTTGCCTTCGATTGCCTCGTCCGCGCAGGTCAGGAAGTCATTGAGCAGCGTGCAGCGGCCGTAGGGGACGATGTCGCCTGTCAGCGGGCTGAACGCCGAAACGGAATACCAGTAGAGATTGTTCTTGAGGAATGAATCGTACCACTCCTGAGCGGTGAACACATCGTTCAGGTCAATGCCGAGATTGTGACTCTGCATATTGGCCGCCATGTCGTACAGGTCGTTGTAGAGAGTAGCCGAGGCATCAGTCACTCGAGTGCTGGCAGGGGCGGCTGCAGCCGTTCCTGTGCGGCGCATTGACGATGATGTGCGCATTGCATATCTTGTGATGAAGGTGGTGTCCGTAAAGAGAACGGTCATCAGACGCTCGGGATGAGTGTGTCTGGCGTTGAACTCGTTGACTGCGGCAGTTTTCTCGCGGCTGTTCTTGAATGATGATACGGCCGGGTCCTCCTTGTTAAGATAGTACGCGTCGTGGTCGCTGGCATTGTAATCAATATGAATGTCCGGATAGGTGCGGTATATCTCTGTGATGCCTGACATCATGCTTACGATGACACGGTGCGATGCGGTTGATCTCACTACAAGATTGCCATTCTTGAAAAGCTTGGGATAGTTCTGCATCATACGGCGTGTGATGCCCTTGTGCTGCTCCTGACCTTTGTCCGTCAGGTCGCCCAAACGGCCGTCGGCATCCATCATCATTATCTCGACGCGTTCCAGAACTGTCTTTCCGAAATCGGTCAGGACACCCTTGTCGAGTGCATCCTGAAGAATCTGATACGGGCGTTCGTACTGCGGAGTGTTGAGCATGTATCGTGAGCCGTGACGGCCGTAATGACTCAGATAGAACGGTGTGAATCCTTTGGGAGGTGCAGTGTATGTGACATTGGGAGCCACATATTCGTACATCAGTCCTCCGAACTTGTTGATGTTGGAATCGTTGATCTGGTCAACGGTGATTACGTCTGCTGCTGCGTAAAGCGATATGCATACAGCTGTCGCGATTGTAAATAGTTTCTTTATCATTCTGTAATGTCGTTTGTTATTCGTCTTTGTTTGCCGCATTGTGCCTGCCGGCTGAAATCCGTCCGGTATGCGAAGTTAATGAATTTGTTTTGAAATATGCAGAAATCAGGAATGGTGGTATGGAATTCCCTTGAGTATGGTGAATGCCCGGTACAACTGTTCGGCGAAAATAACCCGAACCATCTGATGCGAAAATGTCATACGCGACAGAGACAGCTTCCCTCCGGCTGTGGCATATACCTGGCTGGAAAATCCGTATGGACCGCCTATGATGAACACCATACGCCTGGATGAACGAGACATCCGCTTTTCGAGCCAGACCGCCATACCTTCGGATGTAAGTTCCTCTCCTTTGTCGTCAAGCAGTATGATGTCGTCACCTGGTTGCAGCTGGCGCAGTATGGCTTCTCCTTCCTGCTCCTTCTGAGTGGCGGTATCCATATTGCGGGTGTTGCGCACATCTGGAATCACAATTGCCTGGAATGGGGCGAAATGTGCAATTCTTTCGACATATTCCGAAAATCCTTTCACAATCCACTCCTTGTCGGTCTTCCCGACCATAATCAGCACAATTTTCATCACTTTGCTCTTTTGTGCAAAGATATTCATAATTCCCGTTCGGGCTATTTTTTTGAGCGGCAAAGCCTTATTGGATGATATATTATGTATATTTGCGGGTCGTAATGTGCATAATATGGAAAAGAAGCTACAGGACAAATCGTTCCTCTACTCGTTTATCAGAGTGCTTGCGGGTCGTGTCCTCTGTCGTTCATATAGAAAATTTCAGGTAATAGGTAAAGAGAATATCCCCACAGACGGCTGCACTATCTGGGCGTCCAACCATACCAATGCGATGATGGATCCGCTGGTGGTCCTAAACAGCACAACTCCGGCCAAGGTGTTCGTCGCACGTGCCGATATCTTCCGCAAACCGTTTATTGCCAAGCTGTTGAGATTCCTGAAGATGATGCCTATCTACAGAATACGTGACGGCATCAATTCGGTCAAGCGCAACGACGAGATAATGTTGCGTTCGGCCGATGTCCTGAAGGACGGCACTCCGTTGGTTATATTCCCAGAGGCTACACATCGGGCCAAACATTCGCTTCTGCCGCTCAGCAAGGGCGTCTTCCATATGGCATTTTCGGTCGAGGAGATTGTGAAAGGTGAAAAGCCGGTCTACATTCTTCCGCTGACACTCGATTACGGCGATTATTTCCGTTTCCGTTCTACGGTGCTGGTACATTTCGGCCAGCCAATCAACATTACGGAATTTCTTAAGGAAAATCAGGAACTGACACAGCCGCAGCAGTTCCAGAAACTGCGTAAGATGTTGACAGATAGGCTTGCGCAGATTCTATCGTATGTTCCTGACGATGCCGATTACGATGCTGTCTGGGAATACGCCAAGCTGAAGGCTGCCGACAGCGAGTATTTTGCAAAGGTGCAGTCTGAATGTGAAAATGCGGCGGGTAGAAAATTTGAAAGTCTTGAAGCTTTGCAGGCGGTTGACAGACATGCTATTGCCGAGGCTCTCAAACTCAAGGAGGAACAGCCGGAGAAGGCTGCGGAACTGTTCCAGCAGATTGACCAGCAGCGTGTATGGCGCATCCAGCACGGCGTCTCTGTCCGTTCCATAGGCGGTCGCGTCAGCTGGGCAAAGGCTGTCGGCAAGGCTTTCATAGCTCTGCTGGGTCTGCCGTATTACATTTTCTCCGCCATCGTATCTGCTCTTGTCTGGATACCGACTCTGTTCGTGCTGAGCAAGGTCGATGACGATGCCTTCTACAATACGGCACGTTATGCAGTCCGTCTGGCTCTGTCCTGGATTTATGTCATCCTGTTTGCAGTCCTTTTCTTCTGCAAGCTGCCGCTGATTCCTGCAATCATACTGACACTGCTGCTGCTCCCGGCATACAACTATCTGATTGACTATCGTGAATTCACACGAATGTGTCTTTCTGACATACGCTGGCTGCTTTCAAAGAGAAAAAGAGTGGAATTCTAAAGCGGCAGACGGCGCT
>JAZUJU010000019.1:0-9680 GCA_045642985.1 Bacteroidaceae bacterium
GACTGTGGCGTCTATGTTGACCACACAGTAGCCTTTTTCGTCCAGCAGTCGGACACATTCGCGCAGCAGAAGTTTGCTGTCAATACCCTTGTACCGGGGATCCTTATCAGAAAAGTGGAAACCTATATCGCGCAGATTTGCAGCCCCTAAAAGTGCATCACAGATGGCGTGGATAAGCACATCGGCATCGGAGTGGCCCAGAAGGCCCTTTTCATAATCAAGTCTGACACCTCCGATCCACAGTTCCCTGCCCTCGGCCAGCTGATGTACATCGTATCCGAAACCGACTCTGGTCATCTTCCAAATATTGTCTTGATTCCGTCAATATCGAACATCAGCGAGAAGCGCAGAGTCTGATCAAGAGGATTGCTCTGTGAAGTGGAAACCAGATATGCCGCATCAAGCGAGAACACGCTCATTCTGAAACCGGCTCCGACGGTGAAGTATTTGCGGTTGCCCTTGTATTTGTCCTCGTAGTGATAACCGGCGCGTACAAAGAACTGGTCATTGTAGATATACTCCAGACCGACGCCGAAATAGATTTCGCGCATTTCCTCCTCAAAACCGCCCGGAGCGTCACAGAAAGACTTGAATATACCGGCAATCGGTGAAATGTCGTTGTAACCCGTGGACTCAATCCAGGTGGCGTACTCCGAAGCATATTTGTACTGGTCATCTGTCTCGCCCGGATGCATCTCCTGCATGAACTGGGCGTATGTCGGCTTTGTCGGCACCAGCAGTTTGTTGGCATCGGCATTTATCGAGATGGCATTGTAGCCGTCTATCGGAACAAGCAACGATGCGCCCAGACGCAGGTTGGTCGGGATGAACTGGTTGGTCTGACCGCCGTTGTACGATATCTTGGTACCTATGTTCGAAATGTTGACTCCCCAGCCCAGCATGCAGTCACGCCTGCCCATCGACACCATGTTGTTGTGATAGAGCGCAATATCGGCCGCAAAAGCCTTGCCGGGAGTGATATCGTCCTTGTAGCTGTACTGAAGGTCGGAATAGATGAAACGCAGAGCCACAGCAGCCGAAAACACCTCGGACAGTTTTCTGGAATATGCGAAATCCACAGCGAGTTCGTAAGGACGGATAGTGTAGCCGCTGGCTATGACGTCACCCAGCGAGAAATAGGTCAGCGAACCGCTGAGTGCGGAATAGTCATCCAGTTTGCCGAATCCGCTCAAATATGCCAGGTCAATGTCACTGACCAGTTTACGGAGCCAGGGGGTATACGACAGTGACAAGCCGCCGCTGCTCTTGGTATAGGGGAATTTGGCAGGATTCCAATACTGGTTATTGACATCGTAGTACGGATCGGTGGCGCAGCCTACATCACCCATGGCACCGGCACGCGGATCCGGAGCGATTGAAAGCGATGTCACACCCGTATAGACAGGGTTGAACATATCCTTCTGTGCTGCGGCAGGCGTAACAGACAGCAGTCCGGCTACCAACAGAATCAGGAATATGTACAGGTTCTTTCTCATCTCAGTCATTTTACGATGGTAAATATAAAACTGCAAAATACCGCTTTTATTGTTCAACAGACTATTTTTCACAAAACGACCAGTTTTCCGCAATACGATTCAGACCCTCCGTCTCCGTCGGTAAGCAGCACCTTGTAGATATACAGTCCGGACTGCAGATGCTGTCCGGCATCACTCATCACATTCCAGTCAATGACAGTCACCCCCGTCGTACCGCTATCGGATCTGGTGGCATTCCACAGGACGCGTCCGCCGGTGTCAGTAATCTGCAGAGTGACAGACTTCAGGCTGCCGGGACGGTCGTGTACAATGACGAACGAGGTACGGTCTGTCACTGGATTCTCCGTGAGCGACACGCTGCTGAAGGTCGGGTTGACTCCGTTCTTAACCTCAAAGCCGAGAGTGGCCGTCGACGAATTGTTCAGAACATCCCACGCACGGAACTGCAGTGTGTGCCTGCCCTCGGGCAAAGCCGGAATAGAGAACACCACCCTTCCCCTGCGATAGTCGCCGTCCAATGGTTCGTAATAACTTGTCAGAACATACGAACGGTCCGAACTGTTATCTATCTGCAGCATCATATCGTGTCCCGAACCGTTTCCCGATGAATTGATGCCTGACTCGTCTTCAAGTTCCGCAATGAAACAGGGAGTCGTATTCACCTTATCCCAATACTGGAATTCGGGAGTGTTCAGACAGACGGTCATACTGGGACCAAGCGTGTCACCTGACATCCGGGACGAAGTACCGCCGACGATGAAACCGTCGTAACTGCCGTTGGCTGAAACCGAGTCAGACAGCAGCGAGTACAGCACCATCCTGCCATGTTCGTTTGAATAGCTGATGTCCTTTGGCACAGGGAATACGAACGAGAACCTGCCGTTTCGGACAGAATCCCTGCCACTGTAGAGCAGTCTGTCATAATCGTAATATGAGAAGCAGGTATCTGCATAGCCTTCATTGTTGCGGGTGACAATCTTCCTGCGGCTGTCATAAATTCTCGGCCAGACATAACCTGCGGAGAGAGTATCAGACCTGCCGACAGGCCCTTCAATATGGCCATAGACCATCACCTTATCGCCGGCCGAAGCCTTAGGCATTCCATCAGACTTCTGCTCCGTCTGCATGGAATCGACCACTGCCCTGAACGACGGGACAGCCAGTTTTAATGCCGGATCGCCAAGAAGGACATAATTGAGTCTGTTCTCAGTGATATCCCTGTACGGAGAACCGGTAGAGACAAGCCGTGCCTTTGCTATACGGACAGCATCGCCCAAAGCATTTGCACTGTTCAGGACATTCTCACAGAACAGTCTGTTAATCAGCTCATTCGGATTTGAAAACACCGTTCGGGTAGTGGTGAACATTGCCAATGCGCCGCCCTTGTCATTCAACATAGCGTTCATACCTATACTGGCCTGTCCGTTGTCAAACGGAGCTATGTCGCACGAAGCCGTGACCCACAGAGGCAGTCTGGGAGAAGTCAGTTCCAGGAAATCGTCACGCAGGAAAACCTGCTCGTGCGAAAGCACATCGGTGGACCCGTGACCAGTGTAATTAACCATCAGGGCGCCCTTGTCAAGCAGTCTGAAAATCTCCTTCCTCAGTTCGGGATAGCTGTTGCCAGCCGCTGTCGTCTCCATATGATAGGCATCCCAGTAGACTTTGCGGACATCGAGAGACGGATTCTGGTTCAGTATCAGTTCGGCTATTCCGTCAGCCTGCTTCATATGCAGGTTATTGTCTCCGTCATCGCCAAGTACCAGCACGGTGTTGCGCCAGTCACCGGCATAATCGCCTCTCATATACGAGATACATTTGTCAACCATCGAAACAGCCTGTTCGGCGGTGGTGACCGGGAATCGTCCGACACCAATGTCAACCTTTTCAGTAAGGATCCTGACACCCTTGCCGTCATCCAGCAGAGCGTAATAGTCCTCCGCCACATACGATGCCGTCTTGCTGATGCTGTTATCCGATTCGTAACACAGCAGATAGTCCTCGGGCGAACAGCCGCGCCAGGATTCAGTCACCATTCTGTTATCCCAGGCCCCGGAGCCGAACAGCAGCAGATACTGCAGCGAGTCCTGAGGATTGGAACGGTCGTACAGCATCTTCAGGAAACGGCGGTATGCTGTGGCATCGGGCGTTCCGGATGAGAACTCGTTGTAAATTCTGTCCGCCGGTACGACAGCCACCGACATACGGTCACGGGTCCTGTGCCAGTCCGCCAGGCGTTCTGCCTGAGCCGTAAGTTTTCCTCCAGACGGCACTATGATGAGCATATCCACCGCATCCATTCCGTGCAGATTCTGGTTCGGGACCTCGCCCACGGCTTCCGGTTCGGGGAACTCGGCATCGGGAACTATAGCGACATACTCGTCGTCCGAAGTGCTCCTTATAGGGGGTGTCACGCAGTAGCCGCCTGCCATTTCGAACGGGATCTTCCTTATTGCGCCATCTGTGCCTATCCGCCATAATGCGTCCTTGCCGCCAGGCACCTGAATCTTGAAGTGTGTGTTCTTAAGCCAGATACCCGTTCTGAAACTCAGCGACTGACCGTCAAGGACAAGTCTGCGCGTATAGTTCAGTCTGATATAGTCAAGATGCCCGGATATGCCGTCCTGATGATTGTGATAGAGTCTGACGGTGTTGTCACTTCCGAACATTCCCTGACAAGTGAAAGAGCCGGTCTCGACAGTCGCCACGTCATTCGAGCCTACAGACTTCAGCGTCATCTTTCCGGCAGACTTGCCGTTCACACTGATTTCGAGCGTTGAAGAGACGCTTCCGTTGGCTGAAAAGGCCACGGTCATATTGACAGGATCGTCGGTCGGATTATCCAGATGGAAACTGTAGTTCTGGGTAGCGGCAGTCAGATAGTCGGTACGCTCAAAGAACATACGGCCGGCGTGCATCCAGCTGAACTCATCATTGTCGTACAGAATATAGTCGCCTGTAGTCGTCAGAGTATCCAAAGCTGTTTCGGCCAGTTCCGAAGTCTGCACCTGCATCGGCGTAATAGTGTCATCGGCTGTGATGAAATAGTAGCCGTAATCGGAATATGTATTTCTGGTGTGCGAGAATCTGCTTCCGTATTCGGCAGTCCACGACACAGTACCTCTGGCATAGAAAAGCAGGTCGCCGCCCTCACGCCACAGAGGAAGTTCCTCAAGGTCGTCTGGCAGCTGCTCAATGTCCTTTTCGGGCAGCAGATTGCCTCCGTATCCGTAAAGACGCACTCTGTCGGGATTGTTGAAGCCGGCCTTTGACAGGAAACTGCGGCTCAGCCGGTACACTCCGGTCGACGGGACGCGGATCTTGTACCAGCGCCCGCTGTTCAGTACCGATTCGTCAGCATAGCGCGACTTCGCGGTCATAGACTGCCAGACAGCAGCCGTCAGTTTCTCTCGGGAACGGCGGCTTTCGACCGTCAGTTTGCACGACATCAGCTTGTAGTACTCACCGTTACGGCGGATGATGGGAACGAAGCCGTAATCCAGATAACCTTTACCCCGGCTGGAACTGACCTCTACCGACACCTCTGGCCAGTCGCCGATCAGGTCGGCATAACCGTCCAGACGCCACTGCGCCATTTCGCTATCGGAAACCTTCTCCAACTGAGGGTATGCGATTGTGACCGAATAGTCGGACAGGCGGTAATCGGCGGCAAGAGCCTGCTGTCCGCTGTAATACGGAAGCAGAGTGTCGCGCTCCATCTGCTGCCAGTCAATGTCGGTGAACTCACGCGCAGCGGCAACCAGACCGCAGAATGCAGCCAGCAGGGTCACAAATATGTTCTTCGATCTCTTCAAATACCTTATCTTATATGAAAGTCCAGTACTTTCTCATCCTCCAAATAGCCCTCCAGATGCTGGCCGATGCTGACCGGCCCCACACCTTCGGGCGTTCCTGTAAAAATCAGGTCGCCGGTCTTGAGGGTACAGAAACCGCTCACGTATTCGACCAGCGTGCTGACCGGGAATATCATATCGCCAGACCAACCTTCCTGAACCGTACGACCGTCTATGTCAAGACGGAAACGGATGTCAGTCAGAGGCTTGCCCAGACAGGACACCGGCTTCATATCGCCCACCACAGCCGATGCGTCGAAGCCTTTGCTCAGTCCCCAGGGCAGTCCCTTGGACCTGAATTCGGCCTGCAGGTCACGGGCTGTAAAGTCTATTCCCACCGTCACGGCATCGATGTACCGCTCGGCAAACCTGCCACCTATGCTCTTGCCAAGACGGCTGATACGGAACACCAGTTCGGTCTCGTACTCCACCCGCTGCGAAAAGTCTGGCAGGAAAAACGGTCTCCTGTTTCTCTGGTATGCCGAATCAGGCTTGAAGAAGACAACAGGTCTCTCCCCTTCTTTTAACGACTGGCCCATCTCTTTATTGTGGGCGGCGTAATTCCAACCGACACAGATTATCTTCATTTTTCCACTGTTGCAGTTTGCGAATTTATAAAAACTACTTGCTATTTTTGCAATTGTGGAACTAAAAAATCCGGCATTGGATATGGGCAGAAACGACAACGACTGGAAACAGAGGCTTGGAATGGTCTATTCAACCAATCCGGACTTCAAGTTTGAGAGCGAAGCTGAACAGAATGTGGAATCTGTACCCGCCGCCAGCCAGAAACTGCGGGTATCGGTCGAAAAACACGGGCACGGAGGAAAGACAGTCACAATAGTGCGCGGCTTCATCGGACCGGATGACGAACTGAAGGAACTGGCCAGAGCGCTCAAGACCTTTTGCGGGACCGGCGGTGCTGTCAAGGACGGCGAGATTCTGATTCAGGGCGATCTCAAGGAGAAGGTCGTATCAAAACTCATTGATAACGGTTACAGAAACACCAAATAACAAACATACAATTATGAAGAAACTATTCATCGTTCTGGCTGGTCTGCTGGCAACAATAGGTGCCGGTGCAGCCGACAGCAATCCGATTCTGACCATCGAAGGCGGTCAGGTTCAGGGCGTTTCGACAGACATCAAGGGTGTCACCGTATTCCGCGGCATTCCGTTCGCGGCACCTCCAACCGGCAAGAACCGCTGGAAGGCTCCACAGCCCGTCATTCCATGGGAAGGCGTGAAGATTTGCGACACATTCGGCCATCCGCCATTCCAGGCAGTACACTATCCTGGCGGCTATCCGTCAGAATGGGGTTACGGCGACGAGGCTCCGTACAGCGAGGACTGTCTCTATCTGAACGTCTGGACCAAAGAGCCGGGCAACCCGAAGGCTAAGCTGCCGGTAGCAATCTGGATTTTCGGCGGTGGAATGCGCGAGGGTTGGGGTTCCGAGCCGGAGTTCGACGGTCAGGAATGGGCCAACAAGGATGTCGTGCTGGTATCGTTCAACTACCGCGTAGGTCCTTTCGGATTCTTCGCACATCCTGAGCTTTCGGCCGAGGATCCCGAACATGCCACAGGCAACTGGGGTATGCTGGACCAGATAGAGGCAATGAAGTGGGTCAAAAAGAACATCGCACAGTTCGGCGGCGATCCCGACAATGTGATGATATTCGGTCAGAGTGCCGGTTCGCGCAGCGTCAAGTTCCTCTGCGCATCTCCGCTCACCAAGGGTCTGTTCAACAAGGCTGTCATCATGAGCGGCAGCGGTCTTGTCAAGCCGCGCGAGCAGTCCGCAACCCCTGCAGCACAGGGGGCAGGCCAGGCACGTCCGATGATGATGATGGGCGGTCAGCAGGCTATGACGACCCTGGCACAGGCCGAGGAATCGACCAAGGAGGTCTGCGACTGGGCCAACCTCAAGACACTGAGCCAGATGCGCAACGCTTCGACCGAGGTGATATTCGCAATGGCAAGCCTCTACACCAATGTCACCGGCAAGCGTAGCATACTTACTGCATCTCCCATCTCGCCGTACATCGACGGCTATACACTGCCGGAGTCATTCGACGACGCCTGTCTTGACGGCTCGCTGGCACAGGTTCCATTTCTGATTGGCTACACCCTGAACGATGCCGGCAACATGGGCACACAGATTGTCGACTTCTGTCTGAACCGTGAGGAGAAAGGCGGAAAGGCGTTCGCATATCAGTTCGCACGTCCTCTCCCGGACGACGGCAAGCACCCGGAAATCACCCGTCAGCTCCGCGGCGCCTTCCACTCATCAGACCTCTGGTTCGTGTTCAAGTCACTCAAGCACTGCTGGCGTCCCTGGACCCAGGGCGACTGGGATCTCTCGGAGAAGATGCTGACCGCATGGTCGAACTTCGCAAAGTATGGCGATCCGAACGGTCCTAAGGGCGGCGACTGGAAGCCATTCACCGAAAAGAATCAGCAGTTTATGATTTTCAAGCTCGACGAGAACGATGCCGAAGCTTCGCAGCTCGGCAACCCGACCAAGCGCTGACAAACGGCAGATACACAATCGCTTCAAATGAGACCGGCTAAAAATCACTTTTTAGTCGGCCTCTTTTTACACACGCCAATGCACTGAAAGCAATGTGTTGCGTCCAGCGGTCTGCGCCGCATCCGGAGCATTCGCAGCATTTGCACCGCGTCCGCAGGCGTGCTTCATTCGGGCTAAAAACGCTCCGAGCCGGCTCGTACGGTCTGCTGTCCTGAGCCATGAGAACTCGCTGCGCTCAGACACTCATGGTTCTTGACGGACTGCAGACCTGCTCGCTTCTCCGGCTCTCCGCTCATACGCCCGAATGAAGCACGCCTGCGGACGCTACGGAAATCGACATCAGGACGGATTTACATACAATCGTCAAGCAGCCCCCTTTTCTGTTTGAGTTGAAGAATACGATACACGCTTTCATTTATCTTCTTCTCGTCCAGCACACCATTTCTGACTGCGCTTATCACTCCGTTCACGGCCTGAATGTAGTCCATAGGCAGAAGAACAATGTCAGCTCCAGCCTTGACTGTCTCAACGGCCGCTTCGGCCGAAGTGTATTTCTGAATGATTGCCCCCATTTCCATCGCATCCGTCACGATTATGCCTTTGTAGTTAAGTTCGCCTCTGAGTTTATCCTGAAGGATGACCGACGACATTGTGGAAGGAATATCCGACCCTGTCACATTTGGCGCTGCAATATGTGCAGTCATTATCATTTCTGTTCCTGCGGCAATGCCGGCCTTGAACGGAATCATCTCGCATCCGGCCATTTCATCCCAGGTCTTCAGACTGGCCGCATAACCGGTATGAGTATCATTCTTAGTATCGCCATGACCGGGAAAATGCTTGATGCATCCGGTGATGCCGGAATCCCACAGCCCGTTCAGGTATGATACGACCATTCTGGCTGCAGTCTGAGGATTGTCGCTGAATGCCCTTGGACCGATAACTATGTTCTCCGGATTGGTGTTCACATCTGCAACGGGAGCAAAATCAATGTCAAAACCGTATCTGCTGACATATGACCCAATATAGTGAGACGCATCGTAAACCTTCTTCTCGTCACCGTCAGCAGCCAGTGCTGTCATACTTTCGAATTTCTCAAGCCCGAAAGCGTCATTGTTGGCTAATCGCGCCACGCGGCCACCTTCCTCGTCAATACAGAGCAGTGGTTTGGGCGAAAGCATATGCAGGGCAGAGGTAAACTCTGAAATTTGCTCTGGAGAAATGATATTCTTGGCATATAGGCAGAACCCACCTGCAGGGTATTCGCGGAAGAAGTCCACCATATCATCACTCAGTTGAGTGACTTCCAGACTCTTGGGGTCATCTGGGCTGACAAGCGATTCGGGACGGAGAAAGAACATCTGACATACCTTTTCCTGCAGGGTCATCTCACCGATAATACGTTCTATCGGGTCCTCTGTAATCTTCTCTTCATACTTGCTGCAGGATACCGCCAGCAACAAGATTGCAACAGCAACATACTGGAATTTGAATTTCATATGGTAAATCTTATGAAAAATTATCAAAAAGGGTTCTGACTGGCGGCTATATTCCAACCGCATTGCAAAGATACGGCATCCAGTTGGTACAACAATGGCGAAAGAGTTATTTTGCAGTATTGGCCGTATAGCTGGAAACGCCTTCAATCGGAGCTTCCATACCGTCCAGCACTCTGCACACGGAGCAGCCGCAGGAATTGCCCGAATGCGGGCATATGAGCGGAGAGCCGGAAAGCGAGCAGGTCTGCAGACCGTCAAATGCCATAAGTGTCTGAGCGAAGCGAGTTCTTATGGCATA
>JAZUJU010000020.1:0-4782 GCA_045642985.1 Bacteroidaceae bacterium
CCAGGCGGAGTGAATGACGTTCATCTCCAGAATCATATTGTCGTACATAAAGTCGGCAAGGGCACTCTGGTTGGCGATGATCCCTCCGACCTTGGCGGCAGCAAGGAACACGTACTCGGGCTTCTCCGCCTCGAAGAAGGCCTCCACCTCCGCCTGACGGGTGAGATCGAGCTCCTTGTGGGTGCGTGTTATTATATTGGTGTAACCTTGGTGCTGCAATTCACTTACAATCGCAGAACCTACCATTCCACGATGCCCGGCGACATATATTTTGCTGTTTTTTTGCATTAGTCCATCTACGATTTAAGATAGAGCTTGCGGACAAACTTCATATCGTGGTCTGTCATTATCTTCACAAGCTGCTCGAAGCTGGTCTTTGTCGGGTTCCAGCCGAGGAGGGTCTTGGCCTTGGTGGGGTCGCCGAGGAGCTGCTCGACTTCTGCGGGACGGAAGTATTTGGGATCGACTTCGACGATGATTTTGCCAACGAGGGCCGCCAGTTCTGCACTCGCGCCATCGGCTACAGATACGCAGATGCCCTTCTCATCAACTCCTTCGCCTTCCCATTTCAGCTCTATACCCACGTTCCTGAAGGCGAGGGTGGCGAATTCGCGCACCGTGTGGTATTCGCCTGTGGCTATGACGAAGTCTTCGGGCTTTTCCTGCTGGAGGATGAGCCACATACACTCCACATAGTCCTTGGCATAGCCCCAGTCACGCAGGGATTTGAGGTTGCCCAGGTACAATTTGTCCTGATAGCCTTGGGCTATGCGGGCTGCGGCAAGGGTTATCTTGCGGGTGACGAAGGTTTCGCCCCTGCGCTCGGATTCGTGGTTGAAGAGTATGCCGTTGACTGCGAACATCCCGTAGGATTCACGGTAGTTCTTGGTAATCCAGAAGCCGTACTGCTTTGCCACCCCGTATGGGCTTCTCGGGTAGAAGGGGGTTGTTTCCTTCTGAGGCACTTCCTGCACGAGTCCGAAGAGTTCGGAGGTGGATGCCTGATATATCCTGCATTTCTTTTCGAGGCCGAGGATGCGGACTGCCTCCAGGAGTCTCAGCACGCCTGTGGCATCGGCTTCGGCCGTGTATTCGGGGCAGTCGAAGGAGACTTTCACGTGACTCTGAGCGGCAAGGTTGTAGATTTCGTCGGGCTGAACGGTCTGGATGATGCGCACGAGGGAACTGCTGTCGGTCATATCTCCGTAGTGGAGATTTACAAGGCGCTTCTGCTTCATGTCGCGTACCCATTCGTCGAGATAGAGGTGCTCGATGCGCCCCGTATTGAACGAGCTGCTGCGGCGGATGATGCCGTGGACTTCATATCCTTTTTCCAGAAGGAATTCTGCCAGGAAGCTTCCGTCCTGACCGGTAATACCTGTGATAAGTGCTGTTTTCATATTGTTTCTACAAAAAGTACATCAATCTGTTGTCTTATCATCATTATAATAATTCCCATAATGATGATAATACCCGTAATGATATCCATAATGGCCGTTGAACTTCTCCGTACCATTCAGAATAACAGCCATATTCGGCAGTTTCTGCTCATCATAATACTTGTCTATTACCGGCAGCATCTCACGTTCCAGAAGTCCTGCTCGCACCACAAAGAGCGTCTTGTCGGCATACTTCGAGATAATTGAAGCATCCGCCAGCATCTCTACCGGAGGACAATCCATAAAAATGAGATCGTATTCCGCTTTCAAAGTCTCAAGAAGAACCTGGAGCCTGTCGCTATAGAGAAGTTCTGTAGGATTCGGAGGAATTGTTCCTGCCGGGATAATGCTGAAGTTCTTCTGCTCAGGATGCTCCAGAATCGGACATTTATCAATAACGCCTGCCAGATAGTTGCTGAGCCCCTGTTTAGATCGTCCGACATAACCACTTAGCGAAGCATGACGCATATCAAAGTCAATCACCGCAGTTTTCTTCCCTTTAACGGCCATAGCAGCTGCAAGATTTCCCGCAATGAATGTCTTTCCTGACCCCGGGTTGAAGGATGTCACCATAATGACTTTCTTTTGTCCGCCATCAAGCATAAACTCCAGATTGGAACGCACCACACGGAATGCCTCATTGATGACACTTCTGTCGTTGGCTTTAACCACAAGGTTCTCTGTGGTATCTTTTGACGTACGCTTGGAGCCATACTGAGGTATTTCGCCCACAAACGGAGCTGCAAGGCTTTCCAAATCCTTACGTCCACGTACCACCGTATTGAGCACCATTTTCAAATAGATGATGTTCAATGGCAGGAAAAGTCCAAGCAAAAGTGCCAGCATCAGAATGCTGCTTTTCTTTGGGGCGACAGGAGCCAGCCCTCCGTATGGTTTGGCCACAATGCGTGTATTGTATGCAGTAAAGGCTTGGGTGAGTTCATTCTCCTCGCGCTTCTGCAACAGGTACAGATACAACTGTTCCTTAACTTCCTGCTGACGCTCGATTGAGCGCAGATCACGCTCCAGTTGCGGGGTGTTGGAGATGCGACCGGCATATTTGCTTTGATTGCTCTGTTCGGCCTGAATAAGCTGCTCCAAACGCACTTTTTCGTTGTCCAATCCGACGAGCACCGCCGCGTGCATAGCTGCAAGTTCATTGTTGATTTCCACAACAAGCGGGCTTGTATCTGAACTGTAACGAAGAATATTGTTGCGTCTCAAAAGCTGGGCGTTGTATTCGTCAATTTGGCTGTTTATGGCGGCACTGCTCAATCCAAGACCCGTAGGCAGGAGCTTGTCATCACTCTGCGTCATGAAGTTGCGGATATAGCGTACCATATACAGCTCGTTGGTGTAAGCGCGGATGGCATTTTCCGAGTTGATGGTCTGAGCGATATTCTGAGTGGACGCGATACTGACATCGGCCATATTGTTTTCACTTTTGAATGAAGATATACCCCTGTCAACCGTACCGAGCTCAGACTCAATCACCTTGATACGTTCATTGATGAAGTCTGACGTAGAAATTGCAAGCAAGTTCTTGTCCTTTACCCAACTTTCATTATAAACGGTCACTATCGTATTGAGGATATCTTCCGCCCGGGCAGGCACAAAATCCTTGCACGACATATTGATTATGGCAGCCTGTTTGTTGGCGAGAGAGAATGACAGTTTGTTCTGCAGTTGCTTTACGGAACTATGATAGCCCTGGCGGATGACATAAATTGTACCGTCTTCCGGAAAATCGTGCTTTAGATGAACACGCACGGCACCGGCAGCAGTCTGAACAGTCGAATCAGGTCTGCAAATATATTCCTTCTTATCATAGATCTCGTTCCCGTCTATCCGGGTTTGCAGATTGGTGATGATTATTTCCTGATTCATAATCTGGAGCATCATCGACAATCCCTGTTCCGGGCGTATATCTTCAAACTCGACATCCACAGGCAAACTGTTGCCATAGAGAATGCCTTTGTCCGTCAAATGCTTCTCTGACGAATACGTGTAGTCAAGATGCATACGCTTGACCGTTTCGAGCATGATATCGGTCGATTGGATACACAGAATCTCGTTCTGTACATCGCTCACCGTGCCGAACAGGTTCATATCGCCCATATTCTGCAACTGGCTGGTGAACGAACCGGAATTGCGGTTATTCTCCGGCTTGATCATTATAGTGGCACTGCGGTTATATTCATTGGGCGTTACCCAAATATAAGCACCGGCCACCAGCAGACATACTGCAACGGAAAAGGCAAACCGTTTCCAATTATACAGACATTGATACCACAGTTCCTTAAGCGTAACAGCATTGTTCGCTTGAGCCTTTATATTGCTTCTTTTTTCCATATTTACCTGACAATTACTGAAATTATAGAAGTGATGAGTGATGCCACAGATATCCAGAAACCCGTATTCAGCAAATTGTTGCCGCTGACGGTAGTCTGTCTCTTGCGGACCTTGTTGGGCTCAACATAGACCATATCCCCCTGCTGCATCATATATGCCGGAGATGACAGCACCTGCTGCATATTTGTCATATCGAGTTTGTAAATCTGCGTTCCCTGCGGCGTCTTGCGGCTGACCATCACGTTCTGGCGCAATCCCAATACGTTCAAGTCCGATGCCTGGCTTAACACATCGAGGATGGTGACATTGTCCTGAGCCAGTTCATAACGCCCGGGACGATTGACCTCTCCCATCACGTTTACATAGGCATTGGACAGTTCCACATTCACTATTGCATCCGTACAGTGGTTCTCACTGACAAGACGGTGCTTTATATGCTCCGCCACCTCGTTGCGCGTCATTCCCTCTACCTTGATTATTCCCAGGACAGGGAAATCAATCGTCCCTTCAGGCGATACGGTATAGCTCATCGTGGCGAAATTGGAGTTGTAGCTTTGATTGGTGTTGCTTGTTCCAAGCCTATAGCCTACGACCGGCAGGTTGAACGTGGCAGCAAGTTCAGGTACCGAGCTGTGCACAACAATCATCAGTTTCTCTCCCGGCTGGACCTTCAGCGGCTGGAAGCCGACATTCGTAATCAGTGTATCCTTGCCAGAAACATCTTGAAAATATGCCACCTGCTTGGGTGCCGAACAGGATGCAAGCACCATTACAAATGCGGTGACAATAAAGAACAGTTTTCTCATTGTTTGAATATTTTATTTATAATTTCAATTTCATCGTAATCTCTATAATAATACGGACTTGAATTGTTTGAATATATTATCCCAATCAAACTGCTTTTTCCCGGATTCAAAGCGCTCCAGATTATGCCGATACTTCTGTATGGTTTCAGGATTAGACAATATCTCTGTGAGTTTTGACTTCAACA
>JAZUJU010000021.1:0-2164 GCA_045642985.1 Bacteroidaceae bacterium
TTCCCGAGAAAACTGAGTTGGATATTGGGATGAAAAAAGTCCAGTTTCTGAAAAAAACTGTATCTTCGTGTCAGAAACAATCGGCAAAGCCGCCCGGCTCAAATTCTTCTCACCGATTGCGTTTCGTGCTTGAACTCAGGAACTATATGATTACCTTGCGGGGCGTTTTGTCCGCACTTCAAGGACTCCGTTCTTTCCGCGTGAGCCCCAGATAGTTACAGCTGCGTCATCATTCAAAAAAGTAATCTCCTTGATTTTGCGTGCCGGAATGCCAATTAGTCTGGCAACCTTTCTCTTGCTTTTATAATCGTTCTGCCAGTCAAATTTATCCATTTCCAGCGGCTTCGGAATCATACCGTCAACGGAAACCAAAGGATATGGTTTTTCCTCGGTCATCTTACTGATGGAAGTACTGCTATGATCATCGCTCTTGGGATAAACAATATCCAGTTTCGCCGCCGGACCGTAAAGTTGCTTCGCTTTGTCAACGGTTGTGACTCCCAGTCCTTCAAATTCACTTATGTCTATTGCATTTGAATTTGTCGATGGAGTCTGGGATGGAAGGGTGACAATAACCGAATCCGGTCTGTTCTGCGCGTGTGACGTCATTGACAGCAGCAGCGATGCGACCGACAGGGTAATGTTGTACCACAGGTACGAAAGCCTGATTCTGATTCTGCGAATTTTCATATCATCCGTTTCTGATTTTCAAATAATTGCAGGAAAGCATTTTCCCGTCTTCACCGCGAAGGTGCATGGCCCCGCCGTGACAATAGCGCCAGACGCCGCACTTTCCACACTGGTCCTTCTTCATCCATTTCCGGTTACGGTATATTGAGAATCCGTTCTCCCAAACGTCCCAGAAATTGTCAGTGTGTATGTTGCCCTGATGGAAGTCACTGCGTATGCTCAGACAGCCCGATATCGAACCGTCACTTAGAACCGATGCGACATTCACTCCGGCGGTGCAGTTGAAATAATGGTCGCGGACTTCACCCTCATAGGGTCCGAGAAAACCTTCGCACGAATATTCAAGTCCGATGCGGCCTTCCCTGCGGGTCTTCGCAATGAATTCCATTAGTCCGATGAATTCACGGTCAGACAGCATCAGCTCAGAATCGCTGGCAGCACGTCCCATAGGCGCTACAGTAAAAATGCGCCATCTCTTCACGCCGCGGCTTATCAGATATTCCTTGAAGCGTTCCAGTGAATCAAGATTTCGCCGGTTCACACAAGTGATCAGATCCCAGGCCAGAACATCGTTATTTTCCACGAGCCAGTCGATGGCGGCATCGGCCCTCTTGAAACTGACATCACTCCCGCGCATCCAGTTGTGCTCCTCCTCAAAACCGTCAAAGCTCATTGAGAAACATTCCAATCCTGCCTGGAGCAGTTCGTCAAATTTTTCCTTTGTAAGGAGCATACCGTTTGACACCATACCCCAGATGTATCCGCGTTTTCTGATTTCACGTCCCACTTGCACTATGTCAGGGCGTACCAGAGGCTCGCCGCCGGTGGTGATGACCATTATCCAGCTGCGGTCAATGTTTTCAGGGGCACTGTCCAAAACGGAAAGCAGGTCCTGAAGCTCAGGGTCGGGAAGATTGGCGGTCTTGCGGCAGTCACTTCCGCAATGCCGGCAGTTCAGGTTGCATCGGAGTGTACATTCCCAAAACAGACGGTTAATGGGGTGGGTCAGCATTTCAGTTCTGAATGCGGCCCGGTTGACCTCAAGTGCAACGCGTTTCGGAAACGGTATATGGCAGTTCATATACAAAATGTCAAACTCATTCATCTACAAATATATGCAGAATTCCGATATCTGCATATTTCGCTTGGAGGTAATGTATATTTCTTGACCTGTGAGTTGAAAAACTTGTAGAATTCATCGGCAGGACAGAAAATTTCAGTAATTTTATCGTTGGCAGATATGGCGAGGGTTTATCGTGGTTTGTTTCCTGTCTATTCCGGGATTGTAATCGATACAGCTAATCGTCTAATTGTCAATAAATTATATTCTACAGGACTGCGTTAATATTGGAATCGGAAATGGATAACAGGAGAAATTTATCACAAGGACAGTTGTGGAACTTGAGCTTCGGGTTCCTTGGTGTGCAGATTGCGTATGCGCTTCAGAGTGCCAACATCAGCCGAATCTTCGCTA
>JAZUJU010000022.1:0-3021 GCA_045642985.1 Bacteroidaceae bacterium
ATTTTCATGTCCGTAAGCCGGACTCTGATCAAGGCGAACGGTGTCCGTGGCATCAAATCATCGGAATGTATGCGCGAAGTCAACGAACTGCTGTGCGAGGAGAGCGTAAACTCAATGTTCGTCACCACCTTCTACGGAATATTCGATCAGGAAACTGGACTGATTGAATACACCAACGCCGGACACAATCCTCCATATATCCTTCACGCCGACGGTAGTGTGGAGCAGGTCAAGTCCAGCAAGAATCTCGTGCTGGGCGCAATGGACGGAATCAGTTTCAAGGGCGATACTCTGCAGTTACAGGCAGGTGACACTCTCGTGACATACACCGACGGCGTTACCGAAGCCGAAGACATCAGCCACAACCAGTTCGGTGAGCCGGCTCTCGAAGACACGCTGCGTTCACTCAAGGGCGCTTCAGCACAGGAAATCGTAGATAAGATCAATGCCGAAGTAAAGCAGTTCGCAGGAGAAGCCGACCAGTTCGATGACATCACCCAGCTTGTCATCAAGAGACTCAAATAACCAGTACACAACAAGCATCAATGAAAAGACCGTTCATCTATTGGATTGTTACCGTTCTGGTAGCAGCTGCAGCAGCGACCGCTGCATACTTCATCGGCAAGAGTAGCGCCGGCAATGTCAACGACGAGTTCCAGGCAGAACTCGAGCAGCTTCGCCGCGACCAGTCTGATGCTGCCGTGGTAAAGCGCGTCAGTCAGCAGATGGAGGACATCGCCTTCCTGCAGAAGACCGTATCAGACCAGGAACGTGACCGTGCCGAGCAACAGTCCGAACTTGCGCTGGCGATGCGCGACCGTGCCGAACAGGAAAGCCGCATTGCGCGCGATGCCGAAAGCAAGGCAAAAGCAGCCGTAGCCGAGGCCGAAGAACAACGTGCCAAAGCGCTCGTCCATCAGCAGATGGCAGAGGAACAGCGAGATGCAGCCAATTTAGCCAAAAGCATCTCAGACACATTGAACTACCGAGCCATCGGACGTACACTCGGCAACTCAGCTATCACACTTTACGAGAGCGGCAACACCGGGATGGCCGCCAAGATGGCTTATACCAGTTGGTATTTCCTCAACACATTCAATGGGAATACCTACCAGCCTGAGACATACAACGCACTGAGTCTCTGTAGCAATTCGCAGGCAGGCATACAGACGGTCCAGGGCGGTACTGTCAGAGCCCTCCATCCACTCTACGGAATAGGATGCGTTACCGTCACCGACTATGGCGAGATTGAGATTCACCGCACTTCGGGTGTACGCCGCAGCATAGTATTACAAAACAATACCTATGATTTCCGTGATGTATGGGCCGACGACAACTACATCTACGCCCTATCGCTTCATGGTCCGTTATGCCAGACAGATTACAGCCGGTTCGTGCGCGAAATTCCTCTCCCCGAGGGCACATACATCAGTCTGACCAATATGGACTCCGAACGCTTTATGGTAGCCGCCAGGAAGCATCTGCTCATTATGGACAAGAAAAGCGGTACAATCATCACACGCAAGGACCTGACCCGCGAGCTCACGACTCTGGTCCGGGATGACAAAGGCTCCATACTCTTTTTCAGCGACGGAAGCGAAGCCCGCCTTTCAGATGATATGACACTGACCGACATCAACCTGACTGACGGCAGAAGCGTCACCGCAGCTTATTACGACCAGAATCTCAGCGCCCTGTTCCTGGGATTCGACAATGGAGACATCGAGCTTTTCAACCGTCACGGCGTGAAAACAGCCGAACTTGTCGGCCATACCGGTAAGATCACAGATATTATAACGGCAGGAAACATTATGGCATCGGCATCGTACGACCGCAGCGTTCTTATATGGAATCTGCCGATGATCAAATTCAACGGCAGCAGCAATCTTGCAGAAGCTCTGGATATTCCACAGTCAAAAGTTGGCAATGCGCACTCCGCAGCCATCAACGAATGGATGAATCCTGTAGCAATCACATACCAGTCATGGCCTCTGGCGCTGTGTCAGTTCAGTCCGACCGAAGTGGTTGCCGGCACAGCCAACGGCGAAGTCCACCGTTTCAACGTTTCCACAGACGATATGGCATCGAAGCTGAAGAACAGTTCGGATGTCAACTTCAGCGATGAGGAATGGGAGCGATATGTAGGTTCATCCGTACCACACATAAGTTTCAAATGATGAGGAAAATCATCCTAACATTCCTGGCAGTCGCCCTCATTGGTGCATCGGCTACCTTTGCACAGGATGACAGGTCGTTGAACGGCAAGCCATTCTTCAGGAATTTCACAGCCGCAGAATACGACGGTCACAACAGAAACTTCGATGTGGAATGCGATTCCATCGGCAATGTCTATATCGCCAATTTCGAAGGTCTGATGATATGGGACGGAGTCATGTGGCGAATGATTCACACCCCTGGAATATCGCGAATAACAGCACTTTACAACTCCGAAGAAGGGAGAATCTGGTTCGGAGGGCACAATGTTCTCGGCTACATTAGCGAAGACGGCAATCCCAGTTACATCGCTTCAGACACCGACTCCACCAGCACATTCGGAGAGATTTCAAGCATTTTCATGGAGAACGGAGTCCTGTCCTTTATCGCCGAAGGCAAAGGCTACTGTGTTGACCGGGAGCAGATTACCGAATGCGATGACCTGATGGGAGGAGGTAGCATGACAACCGTCCGCAACGGTCAGTTCATCAACGAAACGCTAGAGATAAACGACCTCGGGATCAGAGCACTGGCATCCAATTCGGCAGGTATTATTGTTACCGACAAGGCCGACAATGTGATTTTTTCACTTGACAGGGAGAGAGGGTTGTGCAGCAACAGTGTCAACGCTTTGAAATATGACGGTAAAGGAACCCTATGGGGCGTTACCGACAATGGCGTGTTTCAGATTTATGTTCATTCCGTCTATTCCCGTTACGACGAGAGCGACGGACTATACGGACGAGTCAATGCCATTCTCAACTATCAGGAACGTCTCTATGTCGGTACTCTGCAGGGGCTCTTTGT
>JAZUJU010000023.1:0-10781 GCA_045642985.1 Bacteroidaceae bacterium
GACCGTGGCATTAGCTATCAGCTGCCTGATTCAGAGCCCGCAGATGCTTTCACCCCAGTCGGAGATGTGAAAGAACTGGGCAAAATTATCAAGGACAGAAATATCAGCAAAGCCATAATTGCTATCGGTGAGAATGAAAAATTGGAGACATTATCCGAGGTAAAGGACATCTTGCGTAAAAATAACTGTCTGAATATTGTGTATCAGTCTGTTTTAGGAACTCCGTTTTTTGATGCCATAGTTCGAAATTTGGGACAGGAACCGGAGAAGGACAGCGAAGGCTATACAATGATAAATGGACGAAGAATCACCAAGGTACTTGTAAACGGAAAGGAGGAAGCTTCGGCAGACTTTATAGAGGAGATTTTGGATATAAAGGCAGCAGAACAGAAGGATATCGAAGAAAAAATAGCAAACGACGAGCCGTTTATGCGGGTGGAGAATATGCCGGGATTCCCCGGTGGCAGTATGGCGATGATGCAGTATCTGTCAGGCAATATAAAATATCCCGAGGAGGCCCGTGACAATAACATTCAGGGCCGTGTGATGATACAGTTTGTCGTTGAGAAGGACGGCAGCATATCCAATGCGGAAGTCGTCAAAAGCGTGCACGAGCTGCTTGACTCGGAAGCTTTGAGATGCGTTTCCGCAATGCCCGCCTGGACACCGGGAACCCAGCAGGGAAAGCCGGTTCGTGTCAGCTATACGATTCCTATCAATTTCAAATTTAGAGATAGTGACTCTGATTTCAAGTCTGTCAGAGTGTCCTATATTAAGGAGATGAATGTGGCTCTGTTCAAGTCCTGCAAGACTCCAGCCAATGCCGCAATGACAGTCACGCCGGAGAATCTGAACAATGCCGTCGTCGATCTTATAAGAGGCCAGCGCGAGTTCTTCGAAATGGACTATTCGCATTATAATAGTATCCAGAACGCTCTGATAGATCACGGCATCGACCGGATAAAGTACTCCGCAGACAAATAATTCAGATCTGAAATTTGTTCGGTTTGTTCTTCGGTCGTAAAGACTTCCTTATTATTTCTTCTTCACGAGTTTTACAATAAACAGTACCAACAACACCACGCAAATGATAGCTTCCGGCCAGAACTCAGCAAGACTGGTTTTTTGGGACTGTATCTCTGTGAGCAGCATCAACAGGTCGTCAATATTATTCGAAATATCCCCACAAAAGGAGAACTTGTCAATATTCTTTGCATCGATATATAGAGCATCGCTGACATATACCTCAGACGCCTTCTCAGGGCAATCGGGGAAAAGATATGACAAATCTACGGGATGGGGGAACCGTTCCTTATCCTGTATAGCTTCAAGCACCACGGTATCTGCAACTACCATATTGGACAGCTCGAGGCTGAGATTGCTTATGACCACATCGGATTGCTGCAGATAATTTATCCAGAATACCGCCGCCTCCGGATTCCCGCTATATCTTGGAATAATCTGCCCGTCGCTACAAAGGTATCCTCCCTCATCGGGAAAGACAAAATCCAATGCCGGACCGTCCTCTTCTTTGGAAAGTTCGATAATGTAATTGGCATCGGAAAGCCAGCAAACTTTGGCAGGTACTTTGCCGTGAATCATATAGTCTCCTCCGAATCCTGTATCCCAACCTGATATCTGGGGACTCGCCTCTTTGCCCCACTCCCTGATTTCATCCAGATATCTGTCTTTGAATTCCCAATAAAGGTCTTTGAGGGTCAATTCTCCGGCCAGTAGTTCTTCGTGATAAATGTCGGCAAGAGCCACATAGTACAAGTCCGTAGGATCACTGATGAATAGAATCTGTCCCTTGAACCTCGGGTCTCTCAGGACATTCCAGCTGGAGAAATCCGCCCTTGTATATTTTTCGGAATTAAAAGCTATGCCACATGAATTGAGTGTAAAAGGAGCAAAATAATCAGACACGTTGAATTCTGTGCCGAGCTCATTGAGCTTTTCTCTCAGGAATGGACTCAGATTGCCGATATAGTCGGGCGCATTATATTTCTTCAGATATGATCGGTCAATAGGCATCAACATGCCATTCTGTATGTATTTCGCCAGATACATACTGGACAGCGTTAATACGTCCCAGTCGTCATGAGAGACAACGATTTGATTGAGAGTGGCAATGTCGCTATCAAAAGTCTGGTACTGCACCCTGATATTTTTGCCCGTGTATTTTTTGTAGAACTCCGGGAAACCGGCAATGACCTCCTCCGTCACTGCCTCAGGCCAGTCATACACCTTGAGCACTTCCGAACGTTCCTCGCAGACGGCAGGGCAAACGATGCAAAAGAGCAGAAGCAGAAATAAACTCAGTCTTTTCATCTTTTTGAATTTTTTTTATGAAGGAAGTACAGGACGAGCATTACAACGATGATGATTGAATAAAGTGGCCTGAATTCTGGTGTGAGTGTGCCTCTGCGTGCATCTGTGTATATAAGAGTGGAGAGGGTCTCGAACCCGTCATTGCTGCGGCTGAAAAGAGTTACGGCAAAGTCATCAAGGGAAAGCACCGCCGAAATAAGGGCTCCGGATACTATTCCCGGCCTGATCTGAGGCAGTATCACCTTGGTGAGAGTCATCCCAAGCGAAGCTCCAAGGTCTGCAGAAGCTTCGTATGTCTCAGGATCCATTTTCTGAAGAATCGGGAGGACACACATGAAGACGAAGGGAACGCAGACCGTTGACTGGGAAAGTATCACTGTGAACGCTCCACGGCTGATTCCGGCAGAGATGTAGAATGCGAAAAGTGCCACTGCGGCCACAATATCCGGATTTGATATCGATAGGGTATTCACGGCATATGCACTCCTGCGAACCAGCCTTCTCCTGTTGTAATGGAAACCTATGGCTGCAGTTGTGCCTATGACAACGCTGATGGCAACTACTGCCAACATTATCAGTATGGTTGTCACCAGAGCATTGATTATCTGCGGTTCGCTCCCTGACAAGAGATTCTGGTACAGTTCCAGAGAGAAACCGATCCATTGTCCGAATATGCGGCTCGGAGTGAAGCTGAATGCAATCAGGGCTATTACCGGGGCATACATCAGCAGAAGAAGAAATGCAAGATAAATTCTTGAGAAAACTTTCATATCATTTCCTCCTGTCCAATAATTGTGTCAATAAAATAAGGGCAAGCATCAGAATCGACATCGCTGACCCATAACCTATCAATCCCGAACTGAAAGCACTTTCTATTACTGAACCGAAAAGGCGTACCTTGTTCATTGTCAGAAGTTCGGATATTGCAAAAGTAGATAGGGATGGGAAAAGGACCATCGACACCCCGCTTATTATTCCCGGCATACTCAAAGGCACCGTAACCCTGAAGAAGGTCATCAATCGACCGGCGCCGAGATCGGCTGATGCCTCTTCATACTGACTGCCAATCTTTGAAAGGCAGTTGTACAAAGGCTGCATCATAAATGGCATAGAATTGATTATCAATCCTATAATAAGAGCAAAACGTCCAGGAGGTATCTTCAGGGAATCCAGTACTGCTACTGTTGAAAAGGTATAAAGCAACATATTTATACCCATTGGCAGTATAAAAAGCAGGGATATCTGTTGGGAAAAGCCCAACTTCTTGCGTGACAGGAAGTATGCGGCCGGATAACAGAGTAGCAGGCACAGCACCGTTACCCTGATTGCCACGGCAAAGGAATAAAGCAAGGTCAGCCTGACTTCCGGCGAACCCAGATTGGCAAAATTCTCCAGGGTGAAAGAGCCGTTTTCATCAAGGAAGGCATTCACGCCAATCGTCACCAACGGACAGATGACAAGCAGAATGGAAAACACCGCATACGGGATGATAAATAGACCCAGACGTTTCATTCCCTGGCAATTAAATGGATTTGATCAAAATGGAAACCGACACTGACTCTCATTCCGGCCGGATATTCCTTGTACTTTCGGGCGTGGATAAGCAGGTCGCAATTATCTGTCTTCAGGAAGATGTCATAATAAATGCCACGGAATTCACAGGATTCCACCGTGCCTTGCCACTGATATTCGTTCAGGTTGCTGCCGGAAAGCCTCACATCCTCAGGACGAACCACCGCAACAACATTCTGTCCCGGGGCAAAAGATGTAGTCAGGTCTGTTTCATAACCCAATACCGTCAACTTTCCGCTGTCGGATATTCCGGCATCCACAAGAGTGCTCTCGCCGATGAATTTAGCGGTGAAGACAGATGCCGGACTGTCGTACATCTCCTTTGGAGTAGAGAATTGCTCTATTTGGCCATCATGCAGTAACATGACCCTGTCACTCATTGCCACCGCCTCTTCCTGGTCGTGAGTGACAAAAATGAAGGTTATTCCAAGATTCCTGTGAAGTTGTTTCAGTTCTCTCTGCATATCCTTGCGCAGTTTCATGTCAAGCGCTGAGAGAGACTCATCAAGCAGCAGCACTTCCGGTTTGTTGACTATTGCCCTGGCAATGGCAACTCTCTGCTGCTGTCCTCCAGATAAATCGCCAATGTTCCTTGTTTTGAAATCCGACATCCCCACAAGAGCCATAGTTTCATCAATCAGAGCCTTATGCTCGCTTTTTGGAACTTTTCTGGCAATCAGACCATATCTGATGTTGTCATATACGTTGAGATGAGGGAAAAGACAGTAATGTTGGAACACTGTATTGACAGGTCTTTTATTTGCCGGAATACCAGTGAGTTCATGTCTGTTCAGATATAGTTCACCGGCAGTCTTTTCCTCAAAACCGCCTATCATTCTGAGAATTGTACTCTTTCCACAACCTGATGGGCCCAGAATGGTGACAAATTCCCCCCGTTTGATTTCAAAATCAATGCCTTTTATTACCTGCTGCGTTCCGAAATTCTTGACGAGCCCTTTGGCACGAATAATTATATCCTTATCAATATCTGTCCTCATATGCCTGAATTCGTTAAAAACAATCTGCAAAAAGCATAGGATTCTCTGCATCTGACGCAGAGGCCGAAGTTACAAACTTTCTTTCAAAGAAAAGATATAAGGGACAGGTTTTTAAAACAAATTGCGTAGTTTTAATTCTTTACGATTTGTGTGCGACACTGCGTAATATTTGCAGTACTTTTGTGCAGAAAAAGACTTCGCAAAACAAATAACAGTGTAATATGAATAGATTCTTTCGTTTGTCGGTTGTGGCGCTGGCCGCAATGGCCTTGTTTTCAGGCTGTCAGAAGTATGACGATGCACAGATCCGTCAGGACATAAAGGCTCTCGGTGAGAGAGTGGCCACACTTGAGACCTGGACCCAGGGTGCTCAGGAAGCTGTTGGATATGTAGCCGTTCTGAAGGAGGCGGTGGAGAACATGAACAGCATCGTGTCCGTTGATGTCTTCGAAGACGAATCCGGCTCAGGCTACGCCATCACCTTCACCGACGGGCAGGCCATCAGACTATATAACGGCCAGGACGGAGACACATTCTTCGGCAATGTCAGCGTAGGCAGCTCCTGCGTGGAGTTCATCCTCGCGGACGGCACCAGATTCTTCGTGGACAGGCTCACCTCCACGATATCCTTCGACTCATTTGAGACGAAGACCGTAGCGAGAGGTGACACGATATGGACGGTCATGAACGAGGCTTTCACGAAGTCGGAGTTCGCAGCGTTCACGGCCGAACTCAAGACGGATGACGGTACTGCGGTATCAATCGCAACCAAGTCCGCCGCAGATGACAGCCAGTGGAAGATAGCGGTCATCGCCCCCGAGTTCAGCGAGGACGGCAGCCTGGCAAAGCCTGCAGGAATCGTCATCAAGAATACTCCACAGACAGGTGGCAAGGGAGTGCTGAAGGTATCCCTTGTAACCAACAATGGTAAGGAAACGTCTTCTTCACTCGTTGTCGATGTTGTCCCGAACTACCTTACGTTCGAGGCAGTGGAAGCCGGAGCGACAGTCAGCATAGAGATTATCGGCGAGGTTGAAGCTCCGAGCCTCGAATACAGCACCGACCTCAATGAATGGACAAAGTTTGATTTCAGCAATCCGCAGACCATCACCCTTGAGAATGTCGGCGACAAGGTCTATTGGCGCAATACCGGCAAGACTGATCATTTTTCACAGGATTTTGACAATTACGTCCATTTCGTTCTCGGAGAGAATAAAATTGCTGCCGGAGGAAACATAATGTCTCTACTTGATAATAGTTGCGAGTCGGTGACATTACCATCCGATTTTTGCTTCTATGAACTGTTCATAGAATGCTCTTCTCTGACAAAAGCCCCGGAACTGCCGGCAACAGCACTTTCTACCGCGTGTTATTATGCAATGTTTTACGGATGTACATCTTTGGAAGAAGCTCCGGAACTTCCGGCGACAACTCTTTTTACCGCTTGTTACTATGTAATGTTTTATGAATGTGAATTGCTGGAAGAAGCACCTGCGCTTCCTGCTACCGAACTTGATCAGTTTTGTTATTATGGTATGTTCTACGGATGCACTTCTCTGAAAGAAGCCCCGGAACTTCCTGCAACAACACTTTTTTCCACGTGTTACTATGCAATGTTCGAACGATGCACATCATTAACGGAAGCACCTGCCCTGCCGGCTACAGAACTTTCCGATTTCTGTTATGCTGCTATGTTCTATTGTTGTCCGTCACTGAAGAACGCACCGGCACTACCTGCAACGCAGATGGTTGAGTGTTGCTATTACGATATGTTCGCATTTACCGGACTGAGGAAGACTCCGGAGCTCCCGGCCACAGAACTGGCCAACTATTGCTATGAATATATGTTTGAAGGGTGTGAGTCTTTGGAAGAGGCTTCATACCTTCCTGCCAGTAAATTGTGTATGGGATGCTACGAAGGACTTTTCGATAACTGCATAAACCTCAAGCATATCAAGGTTGGCTTCGAGGACTGGGGCAACGGCAGCGCCACCGCTGGCTGGACTGCGGGAGTGCATTCTGAAGGCCTGTTCGAATGTCCGGATGGGCTTGAGGTGAGATACGGTGATGGCTATATCCCTGCCGGTTGGAGTGTGAACGGTGCTGCACAGGCAGCCACCATCAGTGACAGCCTCCGCAAGCCGTTGGCCCCGAAAACTCAGGGAATTCATGACCGGTTCGTCAAGTATGGGATGATTTCGCTGTAGTCTGATCCATCAGCAAAATCCGTCAGCTGGCCGCTTATGTGGCTGTATAGAGGCAGCCGGGGCGGGAACGGACGAGGCCTTTCATTTCGAGGTCGAAGAGCAGGGACATCATGTCGCCGGCGGGAGTGTTGCAGATGACGACGAGGTCGTTCAGCTGGAGCCCTTTGGGAGCGTGTCTGAGCAGGTCCAGAACTTTCTGCTGAGTCTCTGTCAGGTCCTGGAACAGTTCCTGCTGGATGGGTTGCTGATGTTTGCATTCGCTCCATCCCATGTCTTGCACGAAGTCTGAGGTGGACTGTATGAGGCCGGAGCGGTTGCTGCGGATAAGTTCGTTGCAGCCGGCGGAACTCTCGTCGCCTACGGCACCGGGGAAGGCAAAGACGCTGCGGCAGTAGCTCTCGGCAATCTCGGCAGTAATCAGTGAGCCGCCCTTGAAGGCGCTCTCCACTACGATGACAGCGTCTGCCATGCCGGCTACGATTCTGTTCCGCTGGACGAAATTGGGCTTGAACGGGACTGTGCCGCTGGTAAATTCTGTAAGCAGACCACCGTTCCTAATCATAAGCTTGGCCACATTCCTGTGCGATGCAGGATATATCTTGTCGAGTCCGTGGGCGAGTACGCCGACGGTGGGCAGACTGTTATCCAATGCCGCTCTGTGTGATGTCACGTCTATGCCGAATGCAAGTCCGCTGATAATGAGCGTACCAGGGCATAGGTCAGATAGTTCGCGAACGAACTTTTCTGTCAGCTGTCTGCCATAGACTGTGGCTTTGCGGGTGCCGACTATGGCTACTGTGTGTTTCAGGTTCAGATTGAAATTTCCTAATCCGAACTATTGCTGTCCGATAAAATGACTACCTTTGTTCATGTTATTTGAGTTTTGTGGTAGAAACAAAGATAACTAAAAGGCTGGACCTCCACATCCGGAGATTCAGCCTGTTTTTTTGACTTGTCAGATAGTTTTAGCGGACACCAATAATCTGAAATACATACTTGAGGCGGCTCCGGATTTTACCTTGGGCCGCCTCAACTGTCAAATAAACAAACCGTCAAATCATACAAACCGAACAATTGTGATTAGTCGACGGCCTCCTGATAGATATATGTGTGTCTAAGTTAGGCTCTTGTTATTTTCCCCAGAAATACTGTGCCATCTGGTACAGGGCGCGGCGCCAGGTAAGGAACTCGTGTGCAGTACCTTCGGAAATGTAGCTCATTGCATCGATGCCGGCGTCCTTCAGGGCCTCGGCTTCCTTGATAACAGCATCAGCACCCTCCTTGCTCCCGCAGCTGACGAAAATCTTACTGACCACTTTCTTGTCCTTGATGTCCTGCGGTGAATACGAGCCGCCACTGAGCAGACCGTAATAGCCGAAAACCTCGGGACGGGCCAACGTTACCTTCTGCGTAGTGTATCCGCCCATCGACAGACCGGCCATCGCACGATTATCCTTGTTGGCGATTGTGCGGAAATGCGAATCGACGTACGGAATAAGTTCGTTGCACAGGACTCGTTCAAACGGTGAATAGTCAAATGTCGCAATCTGCCCGAACTTGGCGTGATTGATCATTCCATAGGTGGTAACAATGATGAACGGACGAATCTTGCCGTCAGCAATCAGGTTGTCCATTATAAGGTTGGCGTGGCCCTGGGTGAACCATGCGGTCTCGTCCTCACCATAACCGTGCTGCAGGTACAGGACAGGATAGCGCACCGATTCCTTGTCACTGTAGTAAGTAGGCGGAGTATAGACGAAAGCACGCTTCAGGCTGCCGGTTTCCTTGCACCAGAACATAATCTGCTGTACGAATCCGTGCGGGACATCACGTTCTGCAAAGAAATCACCGTCCTTGGCAGGTATCTCGATACCACTTTCCCATCGGCTTGAGCCGTAATAGTTGTTTGTGCCAGGGTCATTGAACGTGCCACCGTCAATTGTCAGATGATAATAGTGGAATCCCTCGTCCATCGGTCCGGCGGTCGTACCTGTCCAATAACCATCCTCACCTTTGGTAAGACGTGTGCCGCCCTGTCCACCAAGCCCCAGACTGACCGAAACCGACTGGGCGTTCGGGGCCTGGATACGGAAGCGGGCATAGCCCTGCGAATTGACCATCGGGTACTGCTGGCCCGGCTGATTCTTTGACGAAGGAACAAAGTCCTCCTTGATTTCTGTCTGGGCCGTGCATACGGTCGCAGTCATCATCATAGCTGCAATGAAAAGCGATGAAAATCTGTACATAATATTCTGTTCTTAATAATATTCCATTTCAAACTCACGGAAACTGAATGAACGGGTAGCAGATTCCGTTAGGCCTTATTTTTTCAGACGTACTGCTGTAACGGACAATGCCCCGGCTATCAGAAGCACTCCTGCCACTACAAGCATCGATGCCTGCGCTCCGCCTACCAATTTCAGTACCACGCCACCAAGGGCGGCAGCGAATATCTGCGGCAGACAGATAGTACAATTGAACAGGCCCAGATACTCGCCCATATGCTCTCCTGAAAGGGAATTGGTCAATATGGTGAAAGGCAGTGCAAGCATAGCAGCCCACGCCGCTCCAACTAGGAAGAATGACACAAACATTGCATACTGATTATGAAGGAACGATGCACTGATGAAACCGGCAGCACCAATCAGAAGACTGACGATGTACGCTGTTCTGACGGAACGGAACTTTGGAATGACAAGCGCCCATATCATAGAGCCGACTGCCTGAACTGCGAAAAGTACGCCCACCCAATTGCCGGCAGCCTGATATCCGGATGATGCCACATCAGTAGTTCCCCAGCAGTTGTCAGCTATAGCTCCGTTAGTGTATGTCCACATATACAGGAATGCAGCCCAGCAGAAGAACTGCACCAGACCGACAGTCCAGAATGTTCCAGGAGCATTGACAAGCAGACGCATCATACCAGTCTTCTCCTCACTCTTCTGTTTCTGCAAATCAATTCCGTGAAACATAGCATACTCCTCAGGATTCATTTCCTTTACCTTGGCAAAAGTGTAGAGTACGCAGAGTATAAGAATTGCAGCACCCACGTAAAAGCTCCAGATAACGGAATCAGGCACCATACCTTCAGGGGCAGTATTGGCAATTCCTATCCACGTAAAGAATATCGGGAACAGGTATCCGGCCAATGATCCGGCATTGCACAGGAAAGACTGGATGGAGTACGCTTTTGTCTTCTGCTCCTCATTGACCATATCTCCCACCATCATCTTGAACGGCTGCATGGCCACATTAATGGATGTGTCCAGGAATACCAGACTGAACAGGCCGAACCACATAGCACCGTTCAGGCCGAGAAAAAGTCTCTGCGTAAAGTTCAGACTTCCGGAATTGGGTAACAGAAGCATTACGAGCACAGCCACAATGGCTCCAAAAAGAAGATATGGCTTGCGACGTCCCATGCGACACCACGTACGGTCGGAATACATACCTATAAGCGGCTGCACAATCATACCCATCAGCGGAGGCAGAATCCAAAAGAAGCTAAGCTGATGCGGATCCGCGCCCAGTGTAGCGAAGATTCGGCTGATGTTGGCACTCTGAAGCGCATACGCAATCTGCACACCAAGGAACCCGAAGCTCAAGTTCCACAACTGTCCTTGTGATAAATTTCTCCTGTTATCCATTTCCGATTCCAATATTAACGCAGTCC
>JAZUJU010000024.1:0-7658 GCA_045642985.1 Bacteroidaceae bacterium
TTACCCCCACTGATTTTCGGGTGAGCCCATCTCAGCTGTCCTGAGATTGCCTGCCTCATCCTATTTCCGAGTGTGCGCACACTCACCCCCTTCTGAGATGCCTCTGGCGCGCTTTTCCCTTATGGAGAGTGCGCACACTGGGGAAAATTCAGGGGAGTGCGCACACTCTCGCTGCGGAATGCGGCTCAGAACGGTCTGTGAGGGAACTCTTTTGACCTGAGTGTGCGCACACTTCTGGCTGTCTTAAAGTGGGAGAGTAGGTCGCCGCAAAAAAAATCTCCGGGCAGAATTGTCCGGAGATTGATTCGATTGAAAAACTGCTTTTACTTGTCCTTGCGGTTGTTGATGATGTAGATTACAATACCTGCAATCATCAGCACCATTGCGCCAATCTGAACTGCATTGTAACTGTTCCATCCGAAGAAGAAGCTGCAGATTAGTACGATTGCTGCAATAATGACAAGAATCGCACCCAAATACTGTTTTAAAGGAGTCATTGTCTATTTCGTTTTTTAGTTATTACCAACTATATCTATTGCAAAGTAAATAATAATAATTCGAAGAATGAAACATTGTATTGAAAAGTTATATAAAAAGTTAACGGGGTCTTGATTCTGTGAAATAATTTATTACCTTTGCAGTCGCAAATTTTGCAAACAACTAATTTATTAACAAAAAAGTATGAATCAGTACGAGACCGTTTTCATTATGACTCCCGTTTTATCTGATGCTCAGATGAAGGAAACGGTAGAAAAGTTCAAAGGCATCCTCACCGCAGCTGGTGCAGAGATTGTCAATGAAGAGAGTTGGGGCATGCGCAAGCTTGCTTATCCTATTGACAAGAAGTCAACAGGCTTTTATGAGTTCATCGAGTTCAACGGTGAGCCGAGTATTGTTGAGAAGCTGGAAATTAACTTCCGTCGTGACGAGAGAATCATCCGCTTCATTACAGTAAAGCAGGATAAGTTTGCTGCTGAATATGCTGTAAGAAGAAGAAATGTCAGACAATCTAAAGCAGAGGAGGCATAATTATGGCAGAGTCAACATCAGAGATCAGATATCTTGCACCACAGACTGTTGATATCAAGAGAAAGAAGTATTGCCGTTTCAAGAAGGCCGGCATCAAGTATATCGATTATAAGGATCCTGAATTCCTTAAGAGATTCCTCAATGAGCAGGGTAAGATTCTGCCGCGTCGCATAACTGGTACATCGCTGAAGTTCCAGCGCCGCGTCGCTCAGGCTGTCAAGAGAGCTCGTCATCTTGCTCTTCTGCCATACGTAACAGATATGATGAAGTAACCCTTTAAATTTTATTGAAATGGAAGTTATCTTGAAGCAAGATGTAGCCAATCTGGGTTACAAGGATGATATTGTAAAGGTAAAGGATGGTTATGGCCGTAATTATCTTATTCCCAGCGGTCTCGCTATCGTAGCAACAGAGTCGGCAAAGAAGGTCCTGGCAGAGAACCAGCGCCAGCGCGCTCACAAGCTCGCCAAGATTAAGGCTGATGCTGAGGCTCAGGGTAAGAAACTTGAGAATGTCGCACTGACAATCAAGGTTAAGGTCAACGAGAATGGCACTATTTTTGGCGGTGTCAACAGCAATCTGATTGCAGAGGAGCTTGCAAAGGCAGGTTTCGAGATTGATCGCAAGGCTATCGCAGTTGAGCCGGTCAAGACCGTTGGCGCTTACAAGGCTGTCGTAACTCTTCACAGAGAGGTCAAGGCTGAAATTCCTTTCGAGGTTGTAGCCGAGACTGAGGAGGTTGCCGCTGAGTAGTTTTTATTAGGATTATAGTGAATGCCGGTATCGTCAGGATATCGGCATTTCTGTTTGTACCTGTATCAGGTGTAGAGTGTTGTCACATCGCTTGCCGGAACCGATAAAGTTGACTATTTTTGCGAGATATGGGGATTTACGATTTTCTCGTCGGAAAGACAGCTGCGTTCTATACTCTGGGATGCAAGTTGAACTTTTCTGAAACCTCGACCATAGCGGGACAGCTGGCTGAGGCGGGTGTCACTGCTGTTCGTAGAGGTGCGCAGGCTGACATCTGTATCATTAACACCTGTTCTGTGACTGAGGTCGCCGACCGTAAGTGTCGTCAGGCTATTCACAGGATAGTCCGTCAGAACCCCAATGCCTATATAGTTGTGACAGGGTGCTACGGTCAGCTTCAGCCAGAGGCGGTGGCAGCTATTCCAGGTGTTGACGTCGTACTTGGGCAGGACCGTAAGGGTGAGGTCCTGGAGAATCTGAACAACCTGGTCAAGCGCGAACACGGAATACACAGGACTGTAGGCACGAATGAAATCAGAAATTTTGTGCCGTCATGTTCCAGAGGTGACAGGACCCGTTTCTTTCTGAAGGTTCAGGATGGTTGCGACTATTATTGTACATACTGCACAGTTCCCTATGCACGAGGACACAGCAGAAATGCTTCTATTTCTGAACTTGTAGCTCAGGCGGAGCAGGCAGCGCGGGATGGTGCCAGAGAGATTGTTATTTCGGGGGTTAACATCGGCGATTTCGGAAAGAGTACCGGTGAGAACTTCTTCGATCTGGTCCGTGCTCTGGATGGTGTCAGGGGCATTTCCCGCTATCGCATTTCTTCGATAGAGCCCAACCTGCTGACCGACGGGATAATAGACTATGTTGCCGAATCCAGAGCGTTCATGCCGCATTTTCATATTCCGCTTCAATGCGGTTCGGATGATGTGCTCAAACTGATGCACAGAAGATACACGCGCGATGTCTTTGCCGCCAAGGTCGAACGCATCAGACGTATGATGCCGGATGCGTTCATTGGCGTTGATGTCATCGTCGGGATGAGGGGCGAGAGCGATGAGTACTTTGAAGATTCTTTTGAATTTCTCCGTTCGCTGGAGGTTTCGCAGCTTCATGTGTTCAGCTATTCGGAACGTCCCGGAACGGCAGCCCTAAGGATTCCAAATCCGGTATCTCCACAGCAGAAACATCAGAGAAGTTCAAGACTGCTGGCATTGTCTGATGCTAAGACTGATGCATTTTACCGCTCTCATATCGGCCGCGAGGCCCTCGTCCTGTTTGAAAGGCCAAAGAAAGGTTTCCCCGCAGGCGGTTTTACTGAAAATTATATACGTGTGGAGGCAGACAGTGCTGAAGATCTGGAGAACAGGATAGTAAAGGTCAGACTTGGAGATTTCAACGAGTCGGGAGATGCGTTGAAGGCCGAATTAATATGAAATCATACAACTGATGGACAGACTTGCAATTGTAATATTGAACTGGAATGGTCGGGGAATGCTGGCCAAATACCTGCCGGTTCTCATCAGATGTTCGTCAGATATTGCCGGTGTCAGTATCGTGGTCGCTGACAGCAATTCCAACGACGGTTCTGCGGAACTGATGGCAGAGTCTTTCCCTGACATACGCTTTATTCCTCTGGATAAGAATTACGGCTTTGCCGGTGGATATGACCGGGCGCTGAAGCAGGTTGAGGCCGAGTATTATCTGTTGCTGAATTCCGATGTGGAAGTGACTGAAGGCTGGCTTGAGCCTATGCTGGAGTATATGGATTCGCATCCTGAAACGGCTGCCTGCCAGCCTAAACTTCGTGATTTCAAGTCTCCTGAGAAGTTTGAGTATGCCGGCGCTGCCGGCGGATATATGGACAGACTGGGCTATATGTTCTGCCGCGGGCGCATATTTGACTGTGTGGAGAAGGACGAGTGCCAGTATGATGATGTCAGAAATGTGTTCTGGGCTACCGGGGCAGCACTTATGATACGGAGCGATGATTTCTGGAAGGTCGGTGGACTTGACGACGATTTCTTTGCACATCAGGAGGAAATTGACCTCTGCTGGAGACTGCGGGCCCGGAACCGTCAGATTGTCTGCATCCCCCAAAGCGTCGTCTTTCACGTCGGAGGCGCAACTCTGTCAAAATCCAACCCGTTCAAGACTTTCCTGAATTTCCGGAACAACCTGCTGATGCTATACAAGAATCTGCCGTCGGACAGATTGAACAGGGTTATGTTCGTCCGCTTCTGGCTCGATATGCTGGCTATGATGATGTTTGTGGCAAAACTTGATTTCAAGGATGCCGGAGCAGTGATTCGTGCCAGAAGGGCATTCAGAAGGCTGAAACCCCAATTCGCGGAAAAACGGAGCGTCAATCTTGAAAATACCGTACTCAATGATATACCTGAGATTGCCAATTTCAGCATCTTGTGGTGTCATTATGCAAAGAGAGTGACCCGTTTCTCACAACTGCCTCTCAAATGATAGATATATGGAAACTGCTCTGTACCTGATTCCGTCGCTTCTTGGTGACACAGCTGTAGATAAGGTTCTGCCTTCGTACAACAGGGAAGTGATACTTGGAATAAGGCACTTCATTGTCGAGGAGATAAGGACGGCACGCCGTTTCCTGAAGGCTGTGGACAAGGGCATCGATATTGATTCACTTTCGTTCACGACTCTGAATGTCAATACAAAAGCCGAGGAAATCTCCAGTCTGCTTGCTCCATTGGAGGCAGGTGAACCGATAGGGGTGATATCTGAGGCTGGGTGTCCGGCTGTTGCCGATCCCGGAGCTGATGTTGTCGCACTGGCTCAGAAGAATGGATACAAGGTCGTACCGCTTGTCGGTCCTTCAAGTATTATCCTGTCAGTGATGGCGTCGGGATTCAACGGCCAGAGCTTTGCGTTTAACGGATATCTTCCGATAGGGCAGGCCGAAAGGACAAGAAAACTTCAGCAGCTGGAGCAGAGAGCATATGCGGAATCGCAGACACAGATTTTCATCGAGACACCTTACAGGAACAACAGAATGCTGCAGGACATCGTCAGTTCCTGCAGACCCGGAACGCGTGTGTGCGTGGCATCAAATCTGACCTGCCCGGACGAGACGGCGGTGACAAAAAGCGTTCAGGAATGGAAAAGGAAGATGCCGGACCTTCCTAAGGTTCCCTGCATCTTCCTCATCTACAAATCGTAATCTTCGAACTTACTTGAGACGGGTGTCAAGAAAATCCCGTATTGTCAGGAACAGATGGCGGCGTGTGCTGTTGCCGACCAGGCTGTGCTCCTTGTCGGAATATATCTGTGCGTCAAAGACTATTCCTCTTTCTGTCAAAGCCTTGGTGTAGGTCGTTGTGTTGGCGTAGAACACATTGTCATCGACCAGTCCGTGGATTATCATCAGACGTCCGTGCAGCTTGTCTATCCTGCTGATGGCCGATGCGTTGCGGTAGCCGTTGCCGTTCTGGCCGGGCGTACGCATGAATCGCTCGGTATATGTCGCATCGTAGAAACGCCAGTCGGTTACAGGCGCAACAGCTACGCCGCACTTGAATACCGGAGTCCCCTGGCTCATGGACATTATGGCGTTGTATCCGCCGTAGCTCCATCCCCAGATGGCAATACGGTCTTTGTCAACATAAGGGAGTGTAGCCAGATACTTTGCTGCTTCGACCTGATCGTCGCTCTCCATAATGCCGAGATTCATATAGGTCTGTTTTTTGAATTCAGCTCCGCGACGTCCTGTTCCGCGTCCGTCAACGCATACCGTGATTATTCCGTCCTGCAGAAACCAGTTCTCGAGTGAGCCGCCTGCGTAGAATCCGCTTCCCCATTCATCGATCACTTCGTTGTGGCCCGGACCGCCATACTGGTACATCAGAACCGGATATTTTCTGCCGCTTTCTATAACATCAGGCTTGACTATCCAGCCGTAAAGAGTGGTGCCGTCTGATGTCTGGAACGAGAAAATCTCGCGCTTTACGAATCCTTCGGCTGCAGCTTTGTCAATGATATCACTGTTGTCGTAAACTGTGCGCAACAGTCTGCCGCTGTTGTCGCACACGGTGACCACCGGCGGATTGTTGAGATCGGACCAGGTGTTCACGTAGTATTTCAGACCGGTACCGAAGCTGGATTCGTTGTTGCCTGTCTTTGAACCTGTCAGCTTTACGGCTTTTCCTTTGCTGTCCTGTTTGTAAAGCTCAGACTGCAGGGGATTCTCCTTGTTTGCTGTGTAATATAGCGTTCCGGTCCTGGCGTCCCAGCCGTGAAATGCCAGAACTTCCCATTCACCGGATGTGAGCTGCTTCACCAGTTTGCCGTTGGTTCCGTACAGATACAGATGATTGTGTCCGTCACGTTCGCTTTGCATGATGAACTGCTTGCCGTAGAAACGGGTGTTGAGAAATTCTTCGGGCTCAATGTAGCGTTCATCGGTCTGGCGAAGCACGAGATTCGCAACAGTGGAACGTGGGTTGGCACTGTAGATATCCAGCTGGTTTTGGTCGCGGTTTATAGTAAAAATGAACAGCGAGTTCTCCTCGTCTTCGACAAATTTGATTCGCGGAATGTAGGTCTCGGCATCGATGTCAAGGTCAATGTTGCGTAATACGCTGCTCTTGATGTCGAATGTGTGGACTGAAACTGTAGCGTAGGCTGACCCTGCGACGGGATACCATACATCTCTGCTTTCGAGCAGATTCTGTTCTGTGGCATTTTCCTTAGCGGCTGTGATGAAAAATGGCATTGAGTATCTGCCTTCCTTGCTGCAGTCGAAACGTACGAAAGCAAGCATCTTGCTGTCGGCGCTGAAGTCGTATGCGCTGCTGATGGAGAACTCTTCGTCATAGCACCAGTCGGGCACTCCGTTCAGAATGCTTCCGGCCATGCCGTCTTTCGTGACCTGCGATTCGGAATTGTTGAACAGCAGCTTGACAAGAAACAGGTTGCCGTTGCGTACGAATGCAATCACATTGCCATCGGGAGAGAACTTGGGAGCCTGCTGTTCTCCGTTTTTGGACAGCTGCTCCAGTTTGTTGTTCCTGATGTCGTGAATGTAGTACTGCGCACTGAATGAATTGCGGAATATCTTTGTCCGCCCGGACTGAATGAGCAGACGGTCCTCCTTGGGCGAAAGGATAAATCCCTGAAAAGACGTGAGCTTCTCTCCACGTGCTGTCGCCACATTGAAGATGGTGTCAACGGCAGCTCCTGTCTTGAACGAATATTTTATGATGTACCTGTCGGTTGACATAAGGTAATGTTCGCCGTCTGCCATCGGGGTGAAGGAACTGGCGGTGTTGCCGCGAAACTCGTTACGGACGATTCTGTCAATTGTGAGTTCTGCCGCAACATTGCCACAGATAAATACTATTGAGGATAACAGAAGGATCAGTCGTTTCATAGTCTTTTTATTTTTCTGCTAAAATAATCAATATTCGTCAAGAATGCCTTTACCCTGGCGGGTGATTTCAGGCTCACCGTTAATACATTCAACAATCGTGGAGTATTCGAATCCGCCTGCGCCGCCGTCTATGATGATGTCCACATCGTTTTCGAACTTTTCGGCGATGAGCTCCGGGTCAGTAAGGTATCCTATGTCTTCGGAGTCGTCATAGGGAATAGTGGTCGTCAGGACAGGAGCTTCGAGCTGACGGCATATCTCTCGGATGATGTTGTTGTCGGGTACTCGGATGCCTACTTCCTTTCTGTTGCTGAAAATCTTCGGTAGCCTGTTGCCCGAAGGGAGAATGAAGGTGAACGGACCTGGCAGGTTACGTTTCATCAGCTTGAAGGTCGCATTGTCCACGCGTACATACTGGCTGATGTCGCTTAAATCGTAGCATATAATCGAAAAGCGGTGCTTGCCG
>JAZUJU010000025.1:0-5154 GCA_045642985.1 Bacteroidaceae bacterium
AAGTTCCAGAAGTAAATACAATTAACAATGGAAAAGAAAGTAGGTGCATCTCAGATTGCCCTTTGGGTCCTGCTTATTCTCTCAGCCATAGTACTTGTGCTGTTCTACGGCGTGGGTTATGGTAATCAGGAGTTCATAGGAAACAACACTTACACTGCTCCGGCCAATACAGGTCTGCTTATCGTATGGCTGTATGCACTGGTAATTATCTGTGCAGGTGTTGTATTCGTGTTCGGTCTTATGAAGGCATTCACCAAGAAGTCAAAGAAGGGTGTCCGTACCGGTCTGGTAGGTCCTGTCTTTATCTTCATGTTTGCCGCTGTAATAGTATCTTATTTCCTTTCAAGCTCAAAGGCTGTTCGTCTTGGTGACAACTCTCTGTTTACCAAAGTCGCAGATCTGAAACTGGCTGACACATGCCTCTATTCGATGTATGCTCTTCTGCTGGTTGCCATTGTAGCTGCTTTGCTCGCAATGGTTGGCGCTTTCAAGGCAAAGGTAAATAACCAGAAGTAAAAGAATCTGTAGTTTCATTTAGTCTATGGGTAAAAGTAGTAGAAAAGTTCCCGGATTAAATCAGTCTTCAACTGCGGATATTTCCTTTATCCTTCTGATTTTCTTCCTGGTGACCACATCAATGGATACCGATACGGGTCTGGCCCGTCGTCTTCCGGAGTGGGATCCGAATGCTATGGAAGAGGAGATCAAGATTAAGGAGCGTAACGTTATGACTGTTCTCGTGAACAGAAATAACGAGATTCTCTGCCGCGGAGAAGTCATCGATGTCTCTGAGCTCAAGGATATAGCAAAGGAGTTCATCGCAAATCCGGAGGACAAGGCAAATCTTCCTGCCAAGGAGGAATATGAGATTAAGGGATTCGGTACAGTAGTCACCACTGTCAAGCACGTCATCTCACTGCAGACAGACCGTGACACTGAGTACGATATCTATTTCCAGGTTCAGAACGAGTTAAGCAAGGCTTACAATGAGCTTAGAGAGGACTGGTGTATGGCCCAGCTGAAGAAGCAGTGGGCTGACTGTACAGAAGATGAGCAGTCATACGCCAAGGGTATGTATCCATCTAAGATTTCCGAGGCCGAGCCGAAACAGTACGGTAGTAATGATTAAGTGTTATGAGTAAGTTTAGAAGCAACGGCAAAAGGGAAATGCCGGAATTGAATACCTCTTCACTCCCTGACCTTATCTTCTCTGTATTGTTCTTCTTCATGATGGTTACCTCTATGCGTGAGGTCGAACTGAAGGTTCAGTTCCAGACCCCGTCTGGTACCGAGATTGAAAAACTTGAGAAGAAATCACTGGTATCGTACATCTATATCGGTCAGCCAATGTCAAAGCTTCGCGCCCAGTATGGTTCGGGTACCCGTATCCAGCTGAACGACAAGTTCGCCGAGGTTGACGCCATTCACGACTACGTTGTTCAGGAGCGTGAGAGTATGGCTGAGCGTGACAAACCTTTCATGAAGGTTTCGATGAAGATTGATACTAAGACCCAGATGGGTATTGTTACCGATGTAAAGCAGGCTCTGCGTAAGGCGTATGCACTTAACATTGTCTACTCTGCAAAGAAGGTGAACAAAGATTAACCACATCTGATAATAAAAAAGAACTGGAGTCCGATGGGCTCCAGTTCTTTTTTGTTTCAAATCCGTTATGTGGAATGAAACGGATTCGTGATCGGCTGGAAGCGTTATTGCTCCTTGTCGCCGTCCGCCTCAGGTTCGTCCTTGCTGCGCTTGAGCACGCAGATGTCGTGAAATGTGTAAAGTCTCTTCGGCTTGCCAAGTGACTTGATGTCTTTTTGCAGTGACCAGAGCATAGCTTATTTGTTTTTGCGTTTATAACTGATAAATGAATAGTCGTAGGGACAGGAGTCTGTAGCCTTGAAGTCCTCGCGGGCTGATTCCTCCCATTCGTCCGTACTGATGTCGGGGAAGAATGTGTCGGCCTCTTCGGGTTTCGCGAAGATTCTGGTTATTTCCATCGAGTCAGCATAGGGCAGGGATTGCCGGTATATTTCGGCACCACCTATTATGAATATGTGTTCGTCGGGCGAGCAGTGGTTCAGAGCCTCTTCGAGAGACTCGAATCTTTCGGCTCCGGCGAACTGCAGCGATTTGTTGCGCGTCAGGACGATGTTGCGTCTGTCGGGCAATGCGCCCTTAGGGAGTGAATCGAATGTCTTTCGGCCCATCAGTACGGTATTGCCTACGGTCAGCTTTCTGAACCTTTTCATATCGGCTGAAAGATGGTACAGAAGGTCACCTTTGTTGCCTATGGCATTGCCGTCCGCTATCGCTACGATTATCGTTATCATAGTTCTCCGTTAAACTGAAACATCGGCCTTGATATGCGGCCACGGGTTGTAGTCCACCAACTCGAAATCTTCGTACTTGAAGTCGAATATGCTTTTCACATCGGGGTTGATGAGCATCTTGGGCAGCGGACGCGGTTCGCGTGTCAGCTGCAGTCTGGCCTGCTCTAAGTGATTCATATACAGATGCGTGTCGCCTGTAGTGTGGATGAAGTCGCCTGCCTTGAGACCGGTGACCTGTGCCATCATCTGCAGCAGAAGCGCGTATGATGCGATGTTGAAGGGTACACCGAGAAATGTGTCGGCCGAACGCTGGTACAGCTGCAGACTCAGTCTGCCGTCGGCAACATAGAACTGGAAGAATGCGTGGCAGGGTGGCAGGTTCATATTCTTGAGGTCTGCCACATTCCATGCGCTGACAATGATGCGACGCGAGTTCGGATTGTTTCTGATGTCGTTGACTGCCTCTGAAATCTGGTCTATGAATCCGCCTTCGTAGTCGGGCCAGGAACGCCACTGATAGCCGTAGATATGACCGAGGTCTCCGTCTTCGTCTGCCCATTCATTCCAGATGCGGACCCCGCGCTCCTGTAGCCACTTGGCGTTTGTGTCGCCGTTCAGGAACCACAGCAGTTCGTATATTATGGACTTGAGGTGGAGCTTCTTTGTGGTGAGCAGTGGGAAGCCTTCCTCCAGATTGAATCGCATCTGATGTCCGAATATGCTGAGCGTGCCGGTTCCGGTGCGGTCACCCTTCGGCACTCCCTCGGTGAGTATCTTGTCAAGCAGGTCCAGATATTGTTTCATAATGACACAAAAATACAAATATTTGTCAATAAAGAACCAATTGACTCATGCGTTATTTTTCTATCTTCGCCACAGAATTGAAAGACTTGCGGATGGAGCTGGCTCAGGATTTTATTGACGAGATGAAGGATACATTGCCGTCTGGCGATGTGGACGAGTTGCTTAAGGCCATAGGGGCAGAGCCTTCGGTCAGTATCAGGCTTAATCCTTTTTCATCCATTGCGCCGGACGAACTTATAGCCCGTTCGGGAATGTCTGTCTCGGAACCTGTCCCGTGGTCTCGGCTCGGTCTGTATCTGTCTGAGCGACCGCTGTTTACCGCGAATCCTCTCTTCCATGCAGGATGCTTCTATGTGCAGGAGGCATCGTCCATGTTCCTTGAACAGGTGGTACAGAGTTGTGTCCACTCTCCAGTCCGTGTGCTGGACCTGTGTGCTGCTCCGGGCGGCAAATCGACCCATCTGCGCTCCATACTGCCCGAGGGAAGTGTGCTGGTTGCAAACGAAATTAACCGCGCCAGAGCGAATGTCCTGGCCGAGAATCTGCAGAAGTGGGGGCATCCCGGGATCGTAGTCACTAATGACACACCCGACAGGATAGGGGCTTCGTCACTTCTTTTCGATGTTATTCTGGTTGATGCGCCTTGTTCGGGCGAAGGTATGTTCCGCAAGGATTCTGTGGCTGTCAGCGAATGGTCTATGAATAATGTCAATATGTGCGCCGAGCGTCAGCGCGACATACTCCGTTCCGTGTGGCCTGCCCTGAAACCGGGCGGATTCCTTATTTACAGCACCTGTACCTACAACCGTCTTGAGGATGAGGATAATGTCCGTTGGATTTCGGACGAACTGGGTGCTGATGTGATTCCGCTGGATGTGCCGGAGTCGTGGAGAATATACGGCGACACAACCGGCTATAACCTGCCTGTCTGTCATTTCTTCCAGCATAGGACTCGGGGCGAGGGATTTTTCATCGCTCTGCTTAGAAAGAACGGCAAGCCTTCGGATCTGCCGGAGAGGACAAATGCCAGACCTGCATCGGGTGCGGGGGACATATATCGTGAGTGGGTTGTGAATCCCGATGCCCTCGTGTTTCAGCGCCATGGCGATGTCGTGAGGGCTCTGCCTGCATCCGAGGCCGACTTTATGCTGAAGGTGTCGTCCGAACTCCGCACCATAGTGAATGGCGTGGAGATTGCCGTACTCAAAGGCCGTGACTGGGCCCCGTCTCATCCTCTGGCAATGAGCCGTCTGCTGCGCTGCGATGCCTTCCCTTCGGTCGAAGTCACAGAACAGCAGGCACTGTCGTATCTTCGCACTGAATCTATTTCAATTCCTGATGCACCGAAGGGTTATGTGCTGTTAATGTTTTCGGGGGTGCCGCTTGGCTTCGTAAAGAACGTGGGCAACCACGCCAACAATCTGTATCCGCAGCAGTGGCGCATCCGCATGGGCGGGTAACGCCGTACCGTCCTGATTCTTACTCGTACAGGCCGTAGGTGGTGCGGAGGACCTGGAACTCCGTACGACGGTTCAGCTGGTTGCAGGTCTCCTGCTGCTCCTCGCTCAGTGTCAGAATGAATTCTTCAGTAAGTTCCTGTCCTTCTTCGAGAAAATCGTATTGCTCGGCCAGTTTTTTGCTGATGATCTTGGGCTTGCTTTCGCCGTACCCGTGTGCTGAGAGACGCTCAGGTTCTATCCCGTTCCGGACAAGGAAATTGACTACCGATTCGGCACGGCGCTGTGACAGGCGGTCATTATACTGGTCGTTGCCCTTGTAGTCGCAGTGTGCACCGAGTTCTATGGTGACATTCGGATTGTCGTTCAGAAGCACTACCAGCTGCAACAGCGACTCTTCGGACTCGGGCCTCAGGGTGGCCTTGTCGAAGTCGTAGAAGATGTTGTCTATCAGTACCGGACGGTTGATGGATGACAACGGGAACTGCAGCACGTATTCGCGGTTCTCTTCGACGCTGTCGGCAGTGATTTCCTGCTTGTAGTTCAGAAATCCTTTG
>JAZUJU010000026.1:0-7794 GCA_045642985.1 Bacteroidaceae bacterium
ACTTCATCTGGCCGAGTATCCTGACATTGATCCTGTAACAGATTATCTGACAGGAACCGGCAAGTTCGTACTGACATTCGGAGTAACATTCTAATTCCATTAGAAACGCTGTAAGTAGGAGGGTCCGGACTGACGAGTCCGAACCCTCTGATATTTTGTATGCTGTAGATTGGATATCAGTCGAACAGCGTCCAGCTGAGACCGAATCGGAACATTCTGGGATTGATAGGGTAGTGAGGAGCAAGGAATGGACCTGCGCTGTTGGTCATGTACATGCCTGAATTGATGTGGCTGCCCATGACGAAGAATCGCACACCGCGTATTTCACAGTTCAGATACACATCAATCGCAGGATAGTTGCCTATCTCTATCCTATCCAGCGGATTCTGGAGATGGAACTGTCCTACAGCCGGTGAAAAATCGGGGGCGCAGTACTTTGTGAACCAGTTGGCATCGCAGCCAAGTTCCAGCTTGAGACGCTTGAAATAAGTGAACTTGATGTAGATGTCGGTGAATATGTCAAGCATGGGCAGAGGCAGGATGTCCTTGTCCGAAGTGTATTGCCATGTGACTCTGTTGTCCCAGCGCAGAGGACCGAGAACGAAATCCTGATACAGGGTAGCATCCAGAACCTGAATCTCATTTGCTGCCTGACAGGAATATATGTCTTTCAGCACCTTGAGCCCGGAAGTGTTGCTTACCGTCTCTCCCAGGTCGGCAAAATAGGTGTAGTTGCTTATATTAGAGAATCCGGCGGTAATGCGTGTGTGGAGCCTGTCTATGTGCAGTTCTCCTTCGACATGCGTGTTTATCTCCTTTTTCATGTCCACATCCCACCAGTGATGCTGAGAGTGGAAATGCTGTACAAAATATCCCGGAGTATCCCCCCTTACATAGGCCCTGGCAGTGAATCCTGCCGGCTTTTTCAGCAGGTTGAAGTCCAGCCTGGCCTCTCCGCTTATCTTGAAGTCGGAAAAATGAGCGCCTAACAGCACCGTCTGTGCGGAAGCTCCTATGTTGAAATTGGTGCCTTTATTCCGCTCGATGGCTCCACCGATTGAAAAGTCGCTTTCGGTAACGCGCCGGTCGTATTCTGTACTTCTGCCTCCGATCAGGGTGTCTGCCATTGTGAAATTGCGAAGTTCATATGTGGCGAATACTCTCAGACCTGCCACAGCCCACTTGCTGAAACCTTCGTTCATGCTCAGGCTCAATGTGTTCTTGAAATAGACATTCTTGAAACCATCTATGGAGTCATTGTTCAGAAAATCGTGTTCATAGTATCCTTTCGGAGTAGAGTATTCGATGAATTTTCGGGACATTATGCCGAATTCCGAGTTGTTGGCTATTCTCGCCATCTCGTTGAATTTCTTGTAGTAGATTATGGTGTCTCCGATGGTGTCGGCCTGCATGTAATTCGAACCGAGCGACAGACGCTGTGACAGAAGGAACTGGTTGCGCCCCAGTTCGTTCCATGTATCTTTCAGCCTGACAGGAATTTCTTCGGGTTCGTAGACTTTCTTGCCTTCGGCCATCTTTTCGGGATTGTTTATGTAATCGTCATCGGTTATGCCGCCGTTTTCCGCCAGTTTGATATTGTCTGTGTTGAAGTTGAAGTGTACCGAATAGATATCGCTGCGGAAATAGAGATAGCAGCGGGTGTCGAACAGCGAAGTTGCCTGGTTTGAGTAGCGTCCGCGACCGTACACATAGTCCATGTCCAGTCCGATTCCGGCTTTCTTGCCGAAATTGGCTGCAAAATAACCTTTCAGACGGTCATCGCCATTACGCGAACCGCCTCCGCTGTAGTACGCGATATTAAGGTGTGGGGCCTTGGTGTCGGTGAATCTGAAGTCTGTCGGGTTCTTGACGAAGTAGCTGTACGGCTCGTCGAACATGAATGATGGCAGAAGGGCGCGTTCGGAGAAAATTCTGGACTGGCGCTCAGAACCGATGTTGCCGAGAGTGTTGTATGATAACCTGTCTCCTCCGGTCTTGTAGGAGTTCTGAAAAAGGTACATCAGCGTGTCCTTCCCAACCTCCTTGTGGTAGGGCGAGTCGAATACTATCAGATACTGACTGAATTCCTTCGGAACCTCTCTCTGGATGACAGTCGAATCGCGTTCAGGGGTGTCCTTCAGGTTTCCGTCGTACAGCATGCTTTCGAATCCGTCCTGATTCTGGGACGTCTGTAACTGAGCCACAGCAGGAGTGACGCTGAGCAGAAGTACGGACAAAAGCACCGCCACTCTACGCAAATATCCTGCAACAGTATATGACATCTTTGCCTTTGTCTTGAATTTTTATTGTACGAGACGCAGTATGTATTCCACGAGTTTGATGACAAGGGAAATGCCACAGGCATAGTAGAATGGTACGGGACTGCCTCCGCACAGATATACTATGAACAGAATTGTCGAAACGGCTGCACCCGCTAGGAATATCCTGTTGATTGTCTCGCGTGTCCTGACAATAGAGGGCAGCTGACTGCTTCCCCGGCGGGATTTACGGCCCTTTACCGTTCCCTTTATATCGTACTCTGCGCGGCTTTCAAGGTTGGAAAGAACGGTGTATGCTTCGGTCAGTTCCATGTATTTTCGGACCGATTCTGAATCGGTCCTGCCACTTTCGGGACCGCATTCCGCCGATAGAGTCCTGTATGCCGATGCAATCTCCCTTTCGGATGCCGTTTCGCTGATTCCCAAGCGTTCGTACAGTTCCTTGGCCATGATTCGCAGAATTATTTTATTGCGACGGCTTCCTTTATTTCCTGCACCATGCTGTCAACAAAATCGATAGTCTTGATGCGGAACTTTCCGGTCGTCTTAAGCAACTTGCCTGACTTGCTGAACGCCTCGCTGTCAGTAATCCAGTCTTCGGCAGTAAAGTGCGAACCTCCGTCGCGCTCCTCCTCGTACCAGTAGGCAATATCGGTGATTGTCATCGTACACTCGGTACCATTGAACGAAAGAGTGATGAGGTAACTCATTCTGGAACGGTCAGTAACGAATGCTGTCTTCTTGAATGTGATGTACTCTTCGGCGCTTATGACTATTTTTCCAGACCTGTCAGTTACTTTTCCGGACAACACCAGAGGCGCTACGAAATGTCCCTTTGCCCAACTGGAAAGATTGATGAAAGCCTGCTCTTCGGAAACTCCGGCAGCGCTGAAATCTATAGTACGGACAAAAGTCACCTTGCCGTTTTCAACAGGGACCTGTCCTGCTCCGTATTTGGGATCGTCAAGACTTTGAGCGAATGAAATGACTGACAATATGCTCGCCAGAGCGAAGAATAATGCTCGTTTCATATAAATAGGTATATTGGTTATTTTATGCAAACATACTTCTTTTTTTTGTGGTATGGAAGTGAACGGCCCACAAACTGGAAAGTATGGGCACAAAAAAAGAAAGCTCCCGACAGAGCCTTCTTTTCAATCAATACCCCTTTCAGGATTACTTGGTTGCTGCGAGTGAAGCCTTGCGGAACTCCTTCATCAGTTTCTCGATTTCGAGTGAAGCCTTGCGGGCACGTGTGCCGGCTGCCTTGTTGCCCTTTTCAACCTGAGAGTTTGCATCAGCTGCAAATGCTGCATAGAGCTCAGCTGCTTTCTTGAGAATTTCTTCCATAATTGATGTATAGTTAGTTGATAAATAATCTACTGCGACAAAATTATGATAAATGTGAAAATCAACAAACAAAAATTAATATTTTTTTATTGTATCAGTGAAAAAATAGCTTTGCCATTCCGAAAAAGTGCATCCGAAAGCAGAATGGGGGTGCGTCTGTCAGACAAAATCCCTGCACCCTTTTTTGATGATTCCGCCACATTTTACTAACTTTGCAGATGAACGTGCTAACAGCTTGACTTATGGAAGCATTCTACAATGTTGCCGGATTCCAGTTCTGTCTGAAAATGCCGGATGATTCGATTCTATGGAAAAGAATGGAGAACTACGCTCCGTTTAAGAGTGAAATCCAATCCGTCAGTCAGGACTGTATTTTTACATTGGAACTGTGTGATGAGCTGCCAGGCATTGATGCCGCCGTGCTTGTCTTTAAGGATGCTCCGGAAGATCCGGGAATGCCGCGCACAGACATCCTGTCGGTTGACGGTAATTTCCTGTTCGACTTTTATCCGAATGCTGTCTCTGGATGTGCCTCCCGCCTTGTCGTATCGCCTGACTTCAGACAGGGGCGGATGTCCGTCTGCAAGGACGGCGCCAGGTCCTTGAACGGTAGGCTATTCGGACTCAACAATGCCCTTATGCTGATGTTTACCCTGAGCACTGCGGACAAGATGACCCTTGAAATGCATGCCTCGGTTACTGTCGATGAGGGTACCGGATACCTGTTTCTTGGCAAAAGCGGTACAGGAAAGAGTACTCACAGCCGTTTGTGGATGGATAATATTCCGGGAACCAGTCTGTTGAACGATGATAATCCGGTTGTGCGTGTCATGCCGGACGGTTCGGTCAGAGTATTCGGTACCCCGTGGAGCGGAAAGACTCCGTGCTACATAAATGCCGATTATCCGGCAGGCGGTTTCGTGCAGCTGAACCAATATAAGGAAAACCGGATACGGCCGATGGAACTGTTTGAGGCATACTCTTCGTTGTATTCATCAAGTTCCGGGATGAAAATGGATGAGAGAATGTCGGATCTGCTTCATCTGACATTAGAGAAAGTTCTGGAAAAAGTACCATGCTGGTATCTGGATTGTCTGCCCGATGCTGCAGCCGCACTTCTGTGCCATAAAACGATAGCTGATGGAAACGCTGCTTGTTCCGAATGAACCATTTCTTGATCAGGTGTCTGAGATGCTGGCTGATGGCCATCTTGTGACAATCAGAACGAAAGGCAACAGTATGCTTCCGTTTATTCGCGGATCTCGGGATAGTGTGGAACTGGAGCGCTGTGACAGTGCTGAGGTCGGTGACATTGTGCTTGCACGTATCCCGTGTGTGGGTAAGGAAAAACGGTACAGATATGTATTGCATCGGATAATAGGGATTGATGGCACCCGTGTCACTCTGATGGGAGACGGCAATATCAATGGGACGGAGCACTGCAGACTGGAAGATATCAGTGGAAAAGTCATCTGCATCATTAAGGAAAACGGTCGCAGGAAGGACTGTCGTTCGTCTAAGAGTCTCAGGTTGGCACGCATGTGGTGCAAGTTGCTGCCGCTGAGAAGATATATATTGGGCATTTACAGAAGACTTATATGAAAATAAAGGAAGGATTTAAGCTTAGGACATTGCTCAAAGAGCATATCGTAACTCCTGAAGGTTCCAGGAGGATAGACTGTACCAACATGTTTGCCTTGAATCAGACCGCAGCGTATCTGTGGGAGAAGGTTCAGGGACAGGAGTTTGATGAGCCTCTTCTGACCCGTCTTTTGACTGAGGAATATGATGTTGCCGAAGATGTCGCATCTGCAGATGTGCAAAAGCTCGTTCAATCCTGGCGTGATGCCGGGCTTGTTGAGGATTGACGCTGCAAACAATTGCTTTATTGGAACAGATTCCAGATTTTAAGGCCAGTGTGACCTCTCTCTGGCGGTTTACCAAACCGTTTATGGGAGGCATTTTCCTGAGGTTTCTCCTGGGACTTATCCGTATTGCCGCCTCTCTGTCTTTTGTCTGGGTATGCAAGGCGCTTGTTGACATAGCTACCGGACAGCGTTCGGATTCATTCAGGGTATATGTCGCTCTGATGATTGGAATAATGCTGGTGCAGTATCTGAATAACCTGCTCGCTTCGTACTGGGAGGGGAGAATGTTGGTCAGAGTGAACACCGGGATGCGTGCTGACGCTTTTGCAAGCGTTATGGGCAGTCTTTGGAACGGACGCTCTCAGATGCACAGCGGTGATGCTGTCAACCGCCTGGAAAGCGATGTCAGCGTTGTGTCTGATCTGGTATGTTCGCGTTTTCCAGATGTTCTGATAACCGTATGTCAGTTGGTGGCAGCCTCGTTCTATCTCCTTTCGATGGCTCCAGGTCTTGTATGGCTGCTTATAGCCCTGATGGCGGTAGCTGTAATCGGAAGTAAATTATTTTTCAAAAAAATCAGGATCCTGACTCTGGCCTTGCGCAAGAAGGAAAGCGAAATACAGGGATATATGCAGGAGAACATTCTGCATCGTGCGGTAGCCTTGACACTGGCCGGTCTGGATAGAGTGCTGACGTCATTGGGGACTCTTCAGGACGAAGTAGTGCAGGATACTGAAAGCCGTCTCAGACTGGGTATGCTCACGCGCGGTTTCATGTCTTTCGGATTCGCCGCAGGGTATGCTTCTGCGTTCATTTGGGGTGTATCTGGTATACGCTCCGGTTCTGTTACTTTCGGTATGATGACAGCGTTCCTGCAATTGGTCGGACAGGTACAGTCTCCAATTGCCAATTTGAGCCGCCACCTTCCGGCATTCATTCACGGACTTACATCCGCCGACAGGCTGAGGGAACTTATAGAATTGCCTTCCGAACAGTATGGCACTCCTGTTCGCATAGATTCTACACCATCGATTGTTGTAAGGAATATTTCGTATTGTTACCCGGATAGTGACAAGAAGATACTGGATAATTTCTCGTGTGAATTCAAGGCTGGAGAGATTACGGCGCTTCGTGGTGAGACCGGTTCCGGAAAGAGTACGCTTATGAGGCTGCTTTTAGCTCTACTCCATCCTGATGACGGCGAAATTCTGCTCAGATGCAACGATATGGATGCCCCGGTTTCAGCTAATACACGATGCAATTTCATGTATGTTCCTCAGGGAAACAGTATGATGAGCGGTACCGTAAGAGGCAATTTCCTTATGGCTAATCCCAATGCTACTGAGCAGGATATGCTGGACGCGCTCGAGACTGCCGAAGCCGGATTCGTTCTCAAACGGCCCGATGGCCTGGATATGCGATGCAGCGAAGAGGGTGGAGGACTTAGTGAGGGACAGGCACAGCGCCTTGCAATAGCCCGTGCTCTGCTCCATACCGGTAATATACTGATCCTGGATGAGTCTACTTCGGCACTTGATCCGGAAACGGAACGGCGTTTGCTTGAAAAGCTCCATGCCCGTTGCCACGGACACCGAACGGTGGTATTCGTGACGCATCGGGAAACTGTTTCCGAATGGGCTGATTCTGTCGTTTCTTTAGACTGAACAAATACTTTTCCAGTTAAAGGTTGCTACTGTCGTAAAGTTTGACTTACTTTGTAAGTAATTTCAGATACGTGTGTTTATGACAGTAAAATTTGATCCCGTTGCAGGTAAATCCGCAGAGATAATCGAGTCTCTGATGCAGTCCGAGGATATGACTTCGGATCCTGCTTTGCAGTTCAAGTTGCGCCTTTGTATTGAAGAAGTGGTTGAGAACATAGTCAGTTATGCATACGATGATGGGAACGGTTCCGTCGAAGTCGGTACCAACATCAAGGATGGTGGCAAACTCTATATCACTTTCAAGGACTCGGGCGTTCCTTTCGACCCGCTCGCCAGGGAGGATCCGGACATTACCCTTTCGGCCGAAGACAGGCAGATTGGCGGTCTGGGAATTTTCCTGTGCAAACAGCTTATGGACGACATCCAGTATCACTACGAGGATGGACATAATGTCCTTGTTATGATTAAGCAAATCTGACACGTTACTCCTTGAAATGAAGAAGTCGCTCGCCCTGTTCCTGCTGATGGCAGTGAATGCACTCGGACTTATGGCCCAGCAGATCACTTTCGTGCCTCAGTGGACCCCCCAGGCTCAGTTTGCGGGATTCTATGCCGCTTACGAAAAAGGGTTCT
>JAZUJU010000027.1:0-2029 GCA_045642985.1 Bacteroidaceae bacterium
CTACAGGCCCAGTGGGAAAAGAATCAGCCTGCCGACATCACAATCACTGTCACAGGACTTAATGAAGGCGAAAACGCTATCTTCACCGTGGCAAAAGAGAATACCGAAACGCCTTTATACACAGTTTCTTTAGCTGGCAACGCTTCAGGCACATCAAGCGTGACAATCAAATCGCAGAAATCAGGTTTCCGGTGTCAAGTTAGACCGATAAATGCTTGGACCTGGACTTACACCATGAGCCCTGGTGAAGGAATGGTAAAGGAACTCGGTGAGAACGGCACAACTTTCGAATTCGAAGCTAAGAAGATATCTTCTGTAAAGGAACACGACGAGAAGTCAAATACCAACTGGAGAACAACCCCATAAGCAGGACGTGATCTGCCAGGCAAGCCCGGCTGACGGAAAATGCCCGGCATCAGGTGCTATCAAACTCACTATCTTTGGAAAGACTTTGGCGGAATCCAAACGTTTGAAATAATCGTAACGAGAAGAGGGATGCCGTTGGGATTCAGTTATTCAAAGAAAACACATAAGACTTGGAGTATTCCTCCTGCGACCATACCGTGAGCATACGCTTGGCGATGTCATAGACGGACGTATGCCATGAAATCCAATCCCCCTGTGGGTTGGTGCGGTCACGGTGTTCGAACAGTTCCTGTTGCACCGCAGCCTCGCGGAGGAAATCTTCGCGTGAGCTGTGTATGGTCAGGCCATCAGTCAAGTACTCCGTGAGCCAGAGCTGGCCCTCGCTCTGTGAATATACAGTGGTAGCCTTCACATTCTCCATGAGTCGGGCCATCCCTTCGAAAGTACCGCTTTCTTCATAATGCGAGCGGATATAGTCCCATCGTTCCACGCCGATTGCCATCTCGTACAAGAGCGGCATATTCGCAAAGACGGTACCGGCAACGGTCTGTTCCTCCTGGACGGGACCGTAGTTCATGTAGAAGTTGGTGAAATAGTTGAATGTGTTTTTGCAGACAGCAAGCCTGCCACCTATAACTTCAACGATGTAGGTATCTTTCTCATCGGCAATCATCCAGTGAAGTCCGTATTGTTCGAATCCGCCGACAATGTTGGCCTGTTCCAGGAGTGTGACAGCATGCTGGGCGGACTTGGCATTGTCAAGTATGTAGCGGACCACATAACGTCCGTCAATGACTTTTCCGCCACCATTGGTACCGCTCGTGTCATCGACACCATCCGTCCGCACCATATGCACGCTCGCAATGACGCCGTTCTCATTGATGCCGTCATTGGTAATGGTCGGCATCCTCATCAGCTCATCCCGAGTAAGTTCAGACACATTGGTGCCGATATATGGGTTAGCGGATAGGCCAATGCTGGCGAACCGATCTTTGGAAGCCTTCATCCGGACTATGAACTCCGGGCAGTCGCAGTAGTTCATGTCCAGGTTACGTCCGAAGAGATTCCCGTTTCTCACGGAAGAACAGCCACCCTTCAGTACTGTGTTTGTGAACGATCCCGGGATTTCGGGAATATAGTCGCCATACTCGATATAGTACAGATACTCTCCAATCTTCTCAGGATTGGCATCAACGGATACGTCAGACCTCTCGCAGTCCGCCAGGAGAGCAGTACACGTAACAAGGATAACTCCCCATATCAGTTTTACGCGCATCAATAGTATTAATTGAAAATAACTAATTATTCTGTTCTTATGTTTCGACAAAGGTACGAACAGCCATGATAACCTGCAAATCAATAGGCCGAACGGGATTTATTACCCAATAATATGTTGCCGGGTAGCGGCTTATTGGTACTTTTGTACAAAATGTGCGTGCTACCCCTGTTATGGATAACGAAGGAAAGGTTATGGAGAGGCACACGGTCTTGAAGCTGCTGAAATAGCAGTAATTGTAAACCCCATCAAAACGCAATGAGTATGAATGAGAATTCGCGCAGTCTGTATCTTGACAACTTGAAGCTGTTTCTGACCCTGCTGGTCATCTTCCATCATGCCGGCCAGGCATATGGAAACGGAGGCGGCTGGGCTTATACACCAAGC
>JAZUJU010000028.1:0-19237 GCA_045642985.1 Bacteroidaceae bacterium
TTTAAATTAATTATTAGTTTTTAAAATCATATGTCTCTTTTCTCTGCGGAAAGACGGGGATTCGAACCCCGGAAACGCTTTAGGCGTTTACACGCTTTCCAGGCGTGCCTCTTCAACCACTCGAGCATCTTTCCAATAATGCACCTCCGCACAGGGCACTTGAATTCGGCTGCAAATTACAACATTTTTACGAGACAATCCACTTTTTAACATATAAATGCAACAAAAATTTCGCTTTTCACATCTTTTAGTGATAGTGGCTGTAGTAATATCATAAAATGGTTGTCCGCAAAAATAGCGTCAGGCAACGACGCACAAGTCCAGCGTCACCTATTTTATATTGACATTTTGCAGATTCTTGTTATTTTTGCCGAAGGAACTGCGGATATCGACCATGTCATTGAACAATCAGGGCATACACAAATGGCTTCTGCCTGCAGCATCACTATACGGAGCTGCGACAGCTGTCAGGAACTTCTGCTACGACAGAGGGCTTATAAAGTCGTTCAGAGCAGACATTCCTGTCATTTCGGTCGGCAACATTACGGCCGGAGGAACCGGCAAGACTCCGCACACAGAGTACCTGATCCGCCTGCTTCAGAATCGCTGCAGGCTGGCTGTACTGAGCCGCGGCTATGGCAGGAAGACAAAAGGCTACCTGTCGGCAGATGCCGGTTCATCTCCCGAGACGCTGGGCGACGAGCCATACCAGATGCACAGCAAATACCCTTCAATAACTGTAGCGGTTGCAGAAAAGAGATGTATCGGGCTGATAGCGCTTGCCGATAGCGTTTCTCCTGATGCAGTCATACTTGACGATGCCTTCCAGCACCGCGCCGTGACTCCGTCGCTCAACATACTGCTGGTCAGTTACCGGCGTAACATAATGGAAGATGCGCTGATACCGGCCGGACTGCTGCGTGAAAGTACGTCAGGCCGAAAGCGGGCCGACATCGTCATCGTGACAAAGTGCCCCGACAACATGAGCCGCGAGGATATGGAGATTTTCCGCACGAGTCTTGACCTGAACGACGGTCAGAAGCTGTTCTTCACCAGGATCAAGTACGGGAATCTCACGCCTCTGGACGGAAGTGCCGGAGCAATCCCCACTGACAGTCTTGCCCCGGATACGGAAATCACCATAGTCACCGGCATCGCGTCACCTCAGCCCATACTCGAAACCCTGGGCAGGCACACCCGGCGCATTTCGCCGATCATATTCCCCGACCACCACGCTTTCAGCATATCCGACCTGGAGAAAGTCAGAAAAGACGCCGGCGGCTCTTCCATCATCGTCATAACCGAAAAGGACGCCGTAAAGATTTCGTCCCTCGACATTGACAGGGAACTGCGGAAACGGATTTTCGTGCTGCCTATCGAGGTTGAGTTCCTCCAGGACGGAGACATTTTTGACAGAACAATCATAAATCATATCGATAACTTCCATATCTGACAATGGCACGGACAGAAATTGCGACACTGGGAGAGTTCGGTCTCATTGACCACCTCACTAAAGAGATAAAGACAGAGAACAGTTCAACAGTATACGGAATAGGCGATGACGCTGCTGTTCTTGACTATAACGGCAGGAAGACCCTTGTCACCACAGACATGCTGATGGAGGGAGTCCATTTCGATCTGACATACATGCCGCTGCAGCACCTCGGTTACAAGGCCGCGATGGTCAACATTTCCGACATATATGCAATGAACGGGCAGCCACGGCAGATGACCCTTTCAATCGCCATCAGCAAACGCTTTTCGGTCGAGGATCTTGAAGACTTCTACGCCGGTGTCCTGCTGGCCTGCAAACGTCACGGAGTGGACCTGGTCGGAGGCGACACCACGTCGTCGCTGACAGGGCTTGCAATCAGCATCACCTGCATAGGCGAAGCCGACAGCGAAGATATTGTCTATCGTAACGGAGCCAGACCGAATGACCTGATATGCGTATCCGGCAATCTGGGCGCAGCATATATGGGTCTGCAGCTTCTGGAACGTGAGAAGGCTGTGTTCAACAGCACCTGTAAGGATTCGTCCGAACCGTTCTCGCCTGATTTCGCAGGCAAGGAGTATCTTCTGGAAAGGCAGCTGAAGCCCGAGGCACGCGGCGACATAATCGCCGAACTGAGAAAAGCCGGAATCAGGCCGACATCGATGATGGACATTTCTGACGGTCTCTCGTCAGAGCTCATACACCTGTGCAAGCAGAGCAATACGGGATGTCAGGTCTATCAGGAGAGGATTCCCATCGATTACCAGACAGCAGTGCAGGCCGAAGAATTCAATATGGATGTATATACCTGCGCCCTGAACGGAGGCGAAGATTACGAACTGCTGTTCACCGTACCACTGGAGTGCCACGAGGCGATAGCATCCCTGAAGGATGTACGACTCATCGGACACATGACCAAGCCGGAGCTCGGACGCAAGCTGATTACAGATTCCGGCCAGGAGATTGAGCTCAAGGCACAGGGCTGGCAGAGCCACCTGGACTGAATCACGAACCGATATACGGCACGGCCCGGCAGAAGACTTCAGCAGTCACTGTCGGGCCGTTATGCTAAGGCCTGCCGTCGGATGATTCCAGCGGCAGACCATCAATGTCAGATCATCTTTTCGATGTCCCAGACAAATGCTCTCAGGCCGAGTTTAGGCTTCGATTCATCAAGCTGGTGAAGCGCATCGAGCACTGAATCGACGACATGATCCTCAACAATTGCAATGATGCCGGAACACATTGACGGCCAAGTATGAGTGCCGTAGTGCGGGATGCCCTTCTTCGATCCGCGTCCCTGCAGCTGCTCAATCATAGAGAAGCCACGGCAGTTTCTGACTGTAAGAATGTCAATTACTTTTTCAGTAAAAGCCTGGTCAAAGGCGATAAACAGTGATTTCATAACGTCAGTCAATTATTTAGGCTGTTTTCTAGCAGTCTTGTCGTGAATCATACTATCCTTGTTCTCAGCCCAATATGCACTGAGTTCAAGCTGGCGGCGATGCTTGCGGCGGTTGCTCTTGAATTCTGCGCCCTGGAACATACAGTACAGGACGGGGACGAGCAGTAGCGTAAGCACTGTTGATACTGTCAGACCACCGATGACGGCGATACCCAGAGGACGCCACATTGCAGCACCCTCACCGTGGCTGAGTGCCATAGGAATCATACCGAGAATAGTTGTCAGAGTGGTCATAAGCACCGGACGCAGACGGCTTCTGGCGGCCTTGGTCGTAGCATAGATGGCCGACATACCGCGCTCACGGCACAGGTTGGTGTAGTCAATCAGCACAATACCGTTCTTTACTACGATACCGATAAGCATAATTGCGCCGAGCAGACTCATGATACTGAGCGAAGTGCGCGTCAGTCCGAGGGCGATAAGCACACCGCTGACTGCGAACGGGATCGAGAACATAATGATGAACGGCAGTTTGATAGATTCGAACTGGGCAGCCATCACGATGAACACAAGCATCAGGATGATGACGGCGAGCACCGCCATATCGTGGAACGAATCCTGCTGTTCCTCGTAGTCACCGGCAATCTGCATGGTCACACCTTCAGGCAGTTGCATACCGGCAATAACAGACTTTCCTGCATCAACGATATCACTGAGCGCATATCCGCTTGACACGACGCAGGTCACGGTGTTGATACGCTGGCGGTCCTTACGTTCGATTGTAGGCGGAGTGAAGGTCTCGACCACGCGGCCAACATCCTTGACACGGATAGGACTGCCGCTGGAGCTGTACAGAATGATGTTCTCAATATCTGTAAGTTCTGTACGGTACTCCGGAGCGTAGCGTACCTTGATATAGTACTCCTCGCCGTCCTCGCGGAAATACGATGCAGTAGCACCGTAGATACGGTTTCTGAGGTATGTAGCGGCTGTGGTCAGATTGATGCCGTGCTGAGCCAGCTTCTCGCGGTCGAAATCTACCTGATACTCAGGCTGATAATTGTCGCGGCTGACATAGGCCTCACCTACTCCCTCTATTCTCTTCATCGCGCCGAGGAAGTCGGCAGCCACCTTGTCGGTAGCATCAAAATCGTAACCGTAAATCTCGAAATTGGCTGTGGACTGACCACCCATGCTCATTCCGCCACCCTGCTTGACCATAAAGCGGTCTATCTCAGGAAGCTGATTCATATCGGCACGCATCTCGTCAACGACCTTCGAAATCGGGAAGTCACGCTCGCTCTGCTTGCTCATCGTGATGTTGAACGATATGATGTGTGTACCGTTGGTCTGCATCGATGCAAAAGCATTGTTGTCATCGGCTGCACCGACGCGATAGTTGCAGACGCGCATATCCTTGCCGTAACGTTCCATCCACTTGGATGCGAGAAGGCTTGCGACCTCTTTCGAACGTTCGGTGTTGGTTCCGATAGGCATATAAATGGTGGTCGAGATTCTGCCGTTGTCATCAGCTGGGAAGAACTCGGACTTTATGGTCGGAGCAATCAGCAGCGAGACGCAGAACAGACCGAGACAGGCAAAGAGCACGGTCTTGCGGTGACGCACTGCACGATTGATAAGTCCGCTATACCAGTCATCCAGGCCATCCAGAGCCTTCTGAATCGGCGAATATAATACTGTGTGCAGTTTGGACGGCTTCTTCTCAAGCTTGAGCATCTTTGAGCAGAGCATAGGCGTAAGCGAAAGCGATGTCACCAGAGAGATGGCAATAATGATACACATCATCCAGCCCAGCTGCTTGAACATGACACCTGCCATACCCGAAATCAGAGTAAGCGGGAAGAACACGGCGAAGATTGTCAGTGTCGATGCCATAACGGATACAGCCACCTCGTTGGTTCCGTGGATGGCCGCCTGCTTGGGATCGGCTCCGCGCTCAATGTGTGTGGTGATGTTCTCCAGTACGACGATGGTATCATCGACAACCATACCGATAGCTATCGTAAGACAGCTCAGCGAGATGATGTTCAGCGAACCTCCTGTCACAGCCAGATAGATGAACGATGCTATAAGTGACAGAGGGATGGTCACAGACACAACAATGGTTGCACGCCAGCGGCCGGTGAAGAGATAGACCACAATCACGACGAAAAGAAGTGCATAGAGGATGGTCTCAGCCAGAGAGTTTACAGTCTGGATGATGTCCTCCGAGCCGTCATTGATGATGCCTATCTTGATGTCGCTCGGCATATTTTTCTGCAAATTCGGCAGTTCATCAAGCACCTTGCGGCAAATTTCAACCGTATTCGCGCCGGTCTGCTTCTGTATGATGATCATACCGCCCTGGACACCGTCGCTGTATGTCTCCTGCGCACGCTCCTGAGTACGGTCGACGATAGTCGCCACATCGCTCAGATATACATTACGGCCGTTTCTTGACGAAAGTACCAGATGGCGCATCTCGGAAGGATCGGCAAACTCGCCCTCAACGCGCAGCGGGAAACTCTCGTTACCTATGTCGATGTTACCGCCCGGAACGTTGCGGTTCTCGGCGCCCACCAGCGCACTGATGCTCTCGATAGTCAGGTTGTAGGCTTCGAGCTTGGCAGGATCGCAATAGACGTAAATTTCTCGCTTCGGGGCACCGGCAATCGAAACGGTACCTACGCCCGGAATACGGGCCAGAGGGTTGGCCACGCTCTCATCCAGGATTTTGTATAGAGCACTCTGGCTGTCGTGCGCCTGAACGGACAGCATCATTACAGGCAGAAGGCTCGTATCGAACTTGAACAGAATCGGTGTCTGAACATCGTCCGGAAGCTGCATAGTGACCATACCCAGCTTGTCTCGGACATCGTTCATCAACACGTCAATGTCGTGTCCGTATTCGAACTGCAGGGTAATGACGGAGACATTCTCCGACGATTTCGATGTTATGTGCTTGAGGTAGCTGCAGCTGTTGAGCGAGCTTTCAAGCGGACGTGTCACATTATTCTCAATATCAGATGCACTGGCACCGGTATAGTAGGTGAACACCATGATGGTATTCGACTCGATGTCAGGCAGCTGGTCAATCGGCAGTTTCGTGTATGAGAAAACGCCGAAGACAACGACGGCAATAAAGCATAGAGCCGTCATAACCGGTCGTCTGACCGCACCTTCGTATAGACTCATTTCGGCAAAAGATTTACTTTTCTACTTCAACTTCAGTTCCGTCAATCAGTTTGTTCTGGCCGGCGATAACGACCTGAGCATTGTCAGGGACACCCGACAGCAGCTCATAGCGGTCACCCATACGCTGTCCCAGTTCGACCTTGCAGTAGCTGACCTTGCCGTTCTCGTAGACATAGACATAGCGGTCACCAGAACCGACGCGCTTCACGATGGCGATGTCAGGAACGACCACATGGTTCTCGGTACCCAGATTGAGGGTGGCGCGGGCGAACATACCCGGACGGAGCTTGAGATCCTTATTGGCGGCCTTGATTTCGACCGGGAAAGTATGTGAGCCGGCATCAACGGTCGGATATATCAGAGAAATCTTTCCGGTAAACTTTTCGCCCGGATACGCATCCAGTTCAATCTGAACCTCATCATTGACCTTGACGCGTGAATAGTACTGCTCAGACACATTGATGGTCAGCTTGACAGGGGCAATGCTCTGGACTTCGAGAACAGGCAGACCGCTGTAAAGGTCACCATTGTCATAGTTACGGGCTGTAACGACACCGTCAATCGGGCTGACAAGCTGAGTGTTGATTACCAGGTTCTCGTAAGCAGTCCTGTTCACATCGAGATTCATCTTGACATTGTCCCAGTCAGCCTTTGACACGCCTCCCACCTTATACAGTTCGTCGATGCGCTTGAACTGCATTTCCAGATTCTGGACCTGAAGTTCCAGCTGTTTCAGGCTGTTTTCGTTCATCTGCACGAGTTTCTGGCCCTTACGTACCTTGTCGCCGACCTCTACCAGAATGTTGTCGATGCGGATCTGCGCCGCAGGAGCGATGTTGTTCTTGATATCACCCTCGATGGTAGCGGAATAGACCAGCAGCTGGTCAACGGACTCTGTGCGGACCGATGCCAGTTTAACATAGGGTTTTGCAACTGCTGCAGTGGCGGTATCCGCCTTCTTGTCCTGGCATGAAGTCAATGCAGCCGCCATTCCGAATGCCATGATAAGATAATTGATTGCTTTCATATTATTATTGTTTTTTATTTTTCGTATCTGTTAATCAGTTCGTCATTTCCAACAACCTTGTCAAGGTCAGCCTTTGCAGCCAGATAGTCATATATCGACTGGCTGTATGTAAGCTGAGCCGAAACGACAGCCACCTCGGAATTGTTGAGTTCGAGGATGGTACCTCCGCCGATCTCGTAACGCTTGCGCGAAATCTCATAGCCCTTCTGGGCCTGTGCTACGGCCTCCCTGTTACTGGCAATCTGCTCGATACTGGCATTCATATTGTCGACATAAGTGCTGACCTGCATCTTAAGCTGCCTTTCAGTATACCTGCGGTTTTCGGCCAGCTGGCTGATCTGCAGCTTAGTACTCTTGATCTTGGTAAAGTTCGATGCCCTGAATATAGGAATCGAGAGCGAAAGCACCAGCGATGAACTCTGTCCCCAGTCGTAATGGCCGAGCTTCAGATTATCATTGTACAGAGACTGGAATGCATACGAACCTACCAGAGCGATTGTCGGAAGGAAGCTGGTCTTCTGAACTTTCAGCGACTGATGAAGCATCGTCTCGTTCAACTGCAGTTGTCGCAGCGATGTGTTGTTTTCCAGAGAATATTCTTCGGGGAAAAGCATCTGCGGTGAAAGCCTGTCCTCATAGTTCTGAAGACTGTCATTTACAATCAGGTCTATATCCTTGGTAATTCCAAGCAGCACTCTCAGCTGCAGTTTGGCCAGATTGATGGCGTTGCGTGCCGAAAGCACATTCGGCTGGAATCCGCGCATCTGGACCTCGGCGCTGATCTTGTCGTATTCGCTCGCACTTCCAACCTTATACATATTATTGATGTATTCGTAGTTGCGCGCACTCTGCTGGTAACTCTTCTCCAGCACCTCGTAGCTGTCCTGAGCCAGCATCAGCTGATAGTATGCCTTAGTCACCTGATTCACCAGATCAAGTTTTGAACTTCTGCTCTGTTCCACTGCATTCATCAGATCGGTCTGTGTAAGATGCATAGTCGCATATACCGTCGGAGCATAAAGCGGCAGTGAAACCTGCACCTGGCTGTTCCAGGTATATGTGTCATCCTTACCCATCTTGAAAGCCTGACCGTTCAGTTTCATCTCGGCAGCAAGTACAGTGTACTGGACGCTTCCGGTCAGATCGGCCGACGGCAGCAAATTCTGCCAAGCCTCTTTCTTGCTCACCTCCTTGAGCTGAATCTGCTGGTTTGCCACAATAATTGTGGGGTTGTCTGCCAGCGCAATCTCAATGGCCTTGTCAAGCGTCAGGTCGAGAGCCTCGCCGTCCGACTGATAGGACTGAGCGCGCATGAGCGGGGATGACAACAGCGCCATAGCCGTCAGCACAAGCATCTTTCCTCTAAAATTTGTGTTCATAGTCTGTTATTGAATTTGAATTTATACTCATCTATCTTGTCGAGACCCTTCTTGGTGGCAATGCCACGGAACAGGACAATTATGGTCGAATAGACTACCACCTCGTACTTCATACCGTTCTTTCCGCTTCTACGGCGGATCAGCTGCCCCATACAGTCAAAGGCCTCCATAAGGATGTCTATGCAGATGTCGTCGCGGAAAACGCCCTGCTTGATTCCAAGTTCCAGATAGTCTCTGAAATGCTCGTGAATGGACTCCCGCTGCTGCTGCAGTTTTTCCTTGAAGACAGGATACTTTTCGAGATTGGAGAATGTGACGCAGCCGGTCCTGTCCGTCTCGGCTATCAGCATTTCCAGCAGTTTGAGCGTCACCGACAGCACATCGTTTCCGCTTGAGATTTCGGCCGCTATTTTCTGCTGGATCATCGAGACATGCAGATCCATACACTCCAGGAGCAGATTCTCCTTGCTTGAGAACATCTCGTAAAGAGTGCGTTTTGAAACAGAGAGTTCCGATGCGATGTCATCCATACGGACGATATCGACACCTTTCTTCAGGAACAGTTTCAAGGCCGTCCTGACAACGGCAGATCTCAGTTCCTCCCTGCTTATGGCTGTATTCATACCGCAAAATTAGCGAAAACTCTGATACCCTCAAAGAGTTTTCTAAACCTTAAATCATATTTAGTATTTTTTAGCAGAAATCATAAAAAACGAGGATGACTGATAAGTGTTATTAACTAGTCCTTTTTGGGGCATATTGTTCCAGAACCGTCGCCGCCCGTGGCGCCGTGAACGGGAGGGGCCCGCGCCGGAGGCGTGGGAGGGATAGCGCCGAAGGCGCGTAGTTCTGGAACAATATGCCCCAAAACGGATTCCCAAAACAGAAATAAAAATAGGATGACTTTTTCAGTCACCCTAAATATTAAATGGTATGAAGTTCCGCAGGGTCCTAGTTTGAAAGCAGTTCCTTCAGAAACTGTTCCAGATCCTCGTCCAGATCAGCCATCAGCGTCTGGCTGACCAGCTGGGTGTCGTCGTCAAAGAGCATCAGTTCCGCTGCGGTATCACCTTCCTCGTCAGTCATAACTATCGAGAAGGGCTTCCAGATATTCAGTTTGTCGAGAGGCGATACGGCGTCAATCTTTCCAAGAACAGCACGGAGGGCGTTTTCCATTACGGAATAGAATTCCTGTTCGGGAATTTCAGCCAGTTCCCCTACGCGCGCACGTCCGAGTTCCCTGTCGTCATCACGCACGACCAGTTCTGCCGATTCTCTGAGAGGCTGCAGATGGATGTCCGTAGCCAGAACCGTTTCGGACTGAATCCTATACCCCTTCAATGCATTCTCAATGACATCGGTCAGTTCCCTGACAGCGGAATTGTTAAGTTCCATAATGCTCCGTATTTAATGATTACAAGTTCTTTCCGTGACAGTTCTTATACTTCTTGCCGCTTCCGCACGGACACGGGTCGTTACGTCCCGGTACCTTTTCGGCCTTAATCGGTTCGCGCACCTGCTGACGTGTGTCACGACCTGCAGCCGCCTGCTGGTTCGGGTCGCCAAGCTGCGCCTTGTTCTCGGTGTACTGCTGCCTGCGTTGCGAACGGTTTTCGGCCGGGGCCTCGCGCACCTTTTCAGGGTCGGGTTCCGGTATCTGGCCGCGCATTATGATCGACACCGTCTGGTCATTCATCCTGTCAACCATATTGTCGAACAGATTCACCGACTCAAGCTTGAAGATAAGCAGCGGGTCCTTCTGCTCGTAGCTGGCGTTCTGAACCGAATGTTTAAGTTCGTCCAGCTCACGCAGATTCTCCTTCCAGCACTGGTCAATGGTATGAAGCAGTATGGCCTTCTGGAATGACTTGACCACCTCCTTGCCTTCGGTCTCGTATGCCGCCTTCAGATTTACCGGAATCTGATACAGCTTGCGTCCGTCGGTAATAGGAATAAGGATATTCTCGTAGCGGTCCCCACTCTCCTCATAGACTCTCTTAATGACTGGATTCACAATCTGCGAAAGACGCTCACTCTTGCGTTTGTAATTCTCCATCGCAGCGGCAAACACCTTTTCGGCCAATTCATCAGGCTTGAGAGAATTGAACTCCTCGGCCGTAAACGGGGTCTCGATGGCAAGGATTCTGAACAGCTCCATCTGAAGCGATTCGTAGTCCGCGCAGCGCTCCACAAGTACCGAACTGCGGTCCCATATCATATTGGCGATGTCCATTCCGATGCGTTCACCCATCAGAGCGTGGCGGCGCTTCTCGTAGATGACAGTACGCTGCTTGTTCATAACGTCATCGTACTCGAGCAGACGCTTACGGATACCGAAATGATTCTCCTCGACCTTCTTCTGAGCCTGTTCTATACGTTTGGTAATGAAGCTGTTCTCAATCATCTCGTCCTCCTGAAGTCCCATCTTGTCCATCAGCGGAGCAATCTTCTCCGAACCGAACAGGCGCATCAGATTATCCTCGAGCGATATGAAGAATACGGACGAACCCGGATCACCCTGGCGGCCAGAACGGCCTCTCAGCTGACGGTCCACGCGACGGCTCTCATGACGTTCGGTACCTACGATTGCCAGACCGCCGGCAGCCTTAACCTCGTCGCTCAGCTTGATATCGGTTCCACGGCCTGCCATGTTGGTGGCGATTGTGACGATACTGCGCTGGCCTGCCTTGGCAACGATATCGGCCTCCTTCTGATGGAGCTTGGCATTCAGCACATTATGCTCAATCTTACGCATCGTCAGCATTCGGCTCAACTGTTCGCTGATTTCGACCGAAGTGGTACCCACCAGAACAGGACGACCGGCATCCACCAGACGGACCACCTCTTCGATGACGGCCTTGTACTTTTCGCGTTTGGTCTTGTATATACGGTCGTTCATATCCTCACGGGCAATAGGCCTGTTGGTAGGAATGACGACAACATCAAGTTTGTAGATATCCCAGAACTCACCGGCCTCAGTCTCGGCGGTACCGGTCATACCGGCCAGCTTGTGATACATCCTGAAGTAGTTCTGGAGTGTGATTGTGGCGAATGTCTGTGTAGCGGCCTGTACCTTGACACGCTCCTTGGCCTCGATGGCCTGATGCAGTCCGTCACTGTAGCGGCGGCCCTCCATTATACGGCCTGTCTGCTCGTCAACGATTTTCACTTCGCCAGCCTCGGTGACGATGTACTCGACATCCTTCTCGAACATCGCGTATGCCTTGAGCAGCTGGTTGATGGTATGGATGCGCTCACTCTTGATAGCGAAATTGGTGAGCAGTTCGTCCTTGCGTGCCATCTTCTCCTCCTGAGACAGTTCAGTATGGCTTTCAAGTTCTGACAGCTGGGCGGCGATATCGGGCAACACGAAGAATTCCGGATCCTGCTGCGTGCCGCTGATGAGTTCCACGCCTCTGTCGGTCAGATCGACGCTGTTCAGTTTCTCATCGATCACAAAATAGAGAGGTTCGACAGCCTCAGGCATGCGCCTGTTCTGCTGCTCCATATAGATTTCCTCGGTCTTCTGCATCCCGACCTTGATGCCCGGTTCGCTGAGGAACTTGATGAGAGCCTTGTTCTTCGGCAGGGCCTTGAAGCTGCGGAACAGTGACAGGAAGCCCTCGGCCACCTCGTCCTGGTTGTCGGAATAGACCTTCTTGCGCGACTCGGCAAGGAACTGGGTGGCGAGTTTCTTCTGAGCCTCGAACAGCTGCTCAACCTGCGGACGGAGCTGTTCGAACTGCTGGTCCTCGCCCTTTGGAACAGGACCTGATATAATAAGAGGTGTACGGGCATCGTCAATGAGCACCGAGTCAACCTCGTCCACGATAGCGAAATTATGACCGCGCTGCACCAGTTCCGACGGATGTCCCGCCATATTGTCGCGCAGATAGTCAAAGCCGAATTCGTTGTTGGTACCGAAAGTGATGTCGGCACGGTATGCGTTGCGGCGGGCCTCAGAATTAGGCGGATGCTTGTCGATGCAGTCCACAGACAGACCGTGGAACATATACAGCGGGCCCATCCACTCGGAGTCACGCTTGGCCAGATAGTCGTTGACTGTGACCACATGAACGCCGTTTCCGGTCAGTGCATTCAGGAATACAGGAAGGGTTGCGACCAGGGTCTTGCCCTCACCGGTAGCCATCTCGGCAATCTTTCCCTTGTGCAGAACCACGCCGCCGAACAGCTGCACATCGTAGTGGATCATATTCCACACAGTGTCATTGCCGCCTGCAGTCCAGTGATTGGAATAAATTGCCTTGTCGTTCTCAATGCGGACAAAATCGAATCGTGCCGCCAGGTCACGGTCAAAGTCATTAGCGGTGACCTCGACCTCGCAGTTCTCTGCAAAACGGCGGGCTGTTTCCTTTATGATTGCAAATACATCAGGAAGGACCTCGTCCAGAACCACCTCGTAACGGTCAAGTATCTCCTTCTCCTGCTTGTCAATCTGATTGAACAGCGGCTCGCGGTCCTCAAGTTCGGTCTGCTCGACCTTCGCCTTGAGTTCCTCGACATGTTTCTTCTCCGGAATTACAAAGTCCTGTACCTTACGGCGTATTTCAACAACACAGGCACGCAGTTCGTCATTGCTCAGCCCCACATACTGCGGATATGCTTTCTTTATTTTCTCAACCCACGGCTGAATCTCCTTGTAGTCACGCGTCGCCTTGTTGCCGAACAGCTTGCCTATAAATTCATTAAAACCCATATATCGTTACAAATTTTACCTATTGTATGCCAATTTTGCAAAGTTAGGAATTTTTCGCGGGAAAAGAGTTACTTTTGCAGAAATGAAAGTCTCTGTAACCGCAATCACTTAAAAACCATAATATGCATAACAGATTTATCACCCTGTCAGTTCTTGCCGCCGCATCGCTCAGCGCATTGGCGGCAGGACCAGTGAAAGCCCCGAAAGGCGGCAAGCAGATAAGCAGCGAACTTATCGGCATTTTCTTTGAGGACATCAGTTCATCGGCCGACGGCGGACTCTGCGCCGAGCTTATCCAGAACGGTTCGTTCGAGTACAGCCCTGCCGAGCGCGACGGCTGGGGAGCGGGAACCGCATGGCGCACCGAACGTCCGGGTCATTCTCTCGGATTTATCGAGCAGAAGCAGCAGGAGCCACTCAACGGAAACAACCCGAACTACATGCGTCTGCACATAGAGCGTGCCAAGGAATTCTATGACTACAACGGCTGGACCGGTTTCGGAATCAGCAACAACGGCTATGACGGCATCGTTCTGAAAGCCGGTGCCAAATACGACTTTTCAGTATTCCTGCGCAACCCGGACGGCATTGACAAGGATCTGCGCGTCGTACTGACCAAGCCCGGACAGGGATGGGGACGTCCGGCCACAGCCCTTGCAGACACTACCATCAAGGTATCCGGCAAGGAATGGAAGAAATACGAAGTGACTCTCCAGGCGAATGCCGATGCCGCCAACGCCAGCCTGCAGCTGCTTGCCCTTACCGTAGGCGAGATGGATGTTGATATGGTGTCACTCTTCCCTCAGGACACATACAACGGGCACGGTCTGCGCAAAGATCTGGTTCAGGCTCTGGCCGACCTCAATCCCAAGTTCATGCGTTTCCCCGGCGGCTGCGTAGTCCACGGCGGCGGTGACGGATTCTGGGACACCTATCGTTGGAAGACGACTGTCGGCCCGCGCGAGCAGCGCCGTCAGATAAAGAACACCTGGGGATATCACCAGTCAATGGAGATGGGATACTACGAGTACTTCCAGCTGTGCGAGGACCTCAATATGGAGCCTCTGCCGATTCTGCCGTGCGGTGTGAACTGCCAGGGCACGAACGGAGGTTGGAACATGCGCACACAGGCACAGGACGCAGCCCCGATGGAGGATATGGACGAATGGGCACAGGATGCTCTCGACCTGATTGAATGGGCAAACGGCCCTGCCACATCAAAGTGGGGCAAGGTACGCGCCGATGCCGGACACCCGGAGCCGTTCGGCCTGAAATATCTGGGTCTGGGCAACGAGGAGAAGATCACTCCCGAATTTGAGGAGCGTTTCAAGTACATATACGACAAGGTTACAGCCGCTTATCCTGGAATAGTGATTGTAGGTACCGCAGGACCGGGATCTCACCCGGGCAACGGCGACTACGAGGAAGGCTGGAAGTTCGCCACATCGCTCAATGTCCCTATTCTTGACGAGCACTACTACGAGCCGCGCAACTTCTTCCTGCAGCAGCGTCAGTACGACAGCTATCCCCGCGACCGCAGCACCAAGGTTTACCTGGGAGAGTATGCCGCCAAGGACAAGAAGCTGATTGACGCCCTTGCCGAAGGTCTGTACCTGCTTCACGTGGAGCGCAACGGTGACGTCGTCTGCATGACATCGTACGCCCCACTGTTCGCCAAAAAGGGAACCAACAACTGGAACCCGGACCTTATCTACTTTGACAACGAGAAGCCTTACCTGACCTGCAGCTATTATGTGCAGCAGATGTTCGGTCAGTCAAGCGGTGACTGGTTCTACGGAGACTGCGTCAGCTTTGACCGCAGCGATGACAATCTGCTTGGACAGTCCGTCGTACTTGATACCAAAGCCCGCAAGCTCTATGTCAAGGTCTGCAACGCAGGTGAGAATGCAGCCGTTGCCAGCATCGACCTCTCCCGCTTCAAAGGTATGAAGCAGACCGCCGAGAAGCGCGTCCTTTCAGGCCAGCCGAACGACGAGAACAACTTTGACCAGCAGCCCATTCAGCCTGTCAGCGAAAAGATGAGCGTCAAGTCCAGTTTCAAGATGGATGTCGCCCCGTACTCGTTCACGATGATTACCATTTCGCTGTAAAATGGCGGTGCATCCGACTTTTTTCAGCAAAAGAACATAGCAGAGGTCGAAAAACAAGCATTTTGTTTGTCAAAACCATTATTAAACCGTACTTTTGTAGAAAATAAACGGGATTAAGTATGATTTTGTCATCAGTCGTATCGGTCTATTCTGTAGTTGTGGTGGTTGTAGAACCCTCACACAGGAGATAAGGCATGCGTCTGACACAAATACAGAGCCTTTCTCCAACCAAGAGAAGGGCTCTTTTTTAAATAGGAGGACAATGAAGATTCAACTCAGAAGCGCACAGAGCACAGAAGGCCGCAGGATGGCCGGAGCACGTGCATTATGGGCTGCCAACGGAATGAAGCCCGAGCAGATGCACAAGCCGATAATTGCAATAGCAAACTCATTCACCCAGTTCGTACCCGGTCACGTACATCTGCACGAAGCCGGGCAGCTCATAAAGAAGGAAATTGAAAAATTGGGCTGCTTCGCCGCCGAATTCAACACTATTGCCATCGACGACGGCATAGCGATGGGTCACGACGGAATGCTCTATTCGCTTCCGTCGCGCGACATCATAGCCGACAGCGTAGAATATATGGTGAACGCCCACAAGGCCGATGCGCTGGTCTGCATCAGCAACTGCGACAAAATAACTCCGGGAATGCTGATGGCGACCATGCGTCTGAACATCCCGACCGTATTCGTGAGCGGAGGCCCGATGGAGGCCGGTGAATGGAACGGAAGGCATCTGGACCTGATTGACGCAATGATACTGTCGGCCGACGATTCGGTCGCAGACAGCGATGTGGAGCAGATTGAGCGGAACGCCTGTCCGGGCTGCGGCTGCTGTTCAGGAATGTTCACCGCCAATTCGATGAACTGTCTGACCGAAGCCCTCGGATTCTCGCTTCCGGGCAACGGCACCATACTTGCCACTCACAGGAACCGCATACAGCTGTTCAAGGACGCCGCACATCTCATTGTCAGAAATGCCATGAGATATTACGGGGAGGGCGACGAGTCACTGCTCCCTCTCAACATTGCCACCAAGCAGGCGTTCGAGAACGCAATGACTCTCGACATTGCAATGGGCGGCTCCACCAACACCGTGCTTCACCTTCTGGCTGTCGCAAACGAGGCGGGAGTCGATTTCAGGATGGACGACATCGACCGTCTGTCGCGCCGCGTGCCCTGTCTGTGCAAAGTCGCGCCGAACACGCAGAAATATCATGTACAGGATGTCGGACGCGCCGGAGGTGTGCTCAACATACTCAAGCAGCTTGCCGACGGAGGGCTTCTGCACACCGATGCAATGAATGTGACCGGAATGGACTACGCCCAGCTGACCGCGAAATACGACATCTGCAAGGCAGAGCCGGACGAAGAGGCTAAACGCATATACAGCACCGCCCCCAAACGCTGCTTCAGCAACGAGCTCGGTTCTCAGGACTGCACTTATTCGGAGCTCGACACAGATCGTGTGGAGGGGTGCATTCGCAATCTTTCGAACGCGTATTCCAAAGACGGCGGAATTGCAATCCTGAAAGGCAACATAGCCATTGACGGCTGCGTAGTCAAGACAGCCGGCGTGGACGAGAGCATCTGGAAATTCTCAGGTCCCGCAAAGGTATTCGATTCGCAGGAATCCGCTTCCGAAGGTATTCTGAACGGTTCCGTCAAGGCAGGAGACATAGTTGTAATCACATACGAAGGTCCAAAGGGAGGTCCGGGCATGCAGGAGATGCTCTACCCCACCTCGTATCTCAAGTCGCGTCATCTCGGCAAGGAATGCGCCCTGATTACCGACGGACGCTTCAGCGGTGGAACTTCAGGGCTCAGCATAGGTCACGTGTCGCCCGAGGCGGCTGCCGGCGGCAACATCGGCAGGATAGTTGACGGAGACATCATCGACATTGACATTCCCGCGCGTTCCATCAATGTCCGTCTGAGTGAAGAGGAACTTGCGGCAAGACCTATGCGTCCGCTTTCTCGCGACAGAGTCATTCCGAAAAGCCTGAAGGCATACGCAAGCATGGTAAGTTCGGCCGACAGAGGCGGTGTCAGAATAATAGAATAAGCGTCCGATGGAAGAGAAGATAAGAGGGGCAGAAGCCCTGCTCAGATCACTGCTCAACGAAGGAGTTGATACGCTGTTCGCATATCCAGGCGGCACCATTATCAGGGTGTTCGACTATCTGTTTGACCACAGGAAGGACATCAGACAGGTGCTGGTACGTCACGAACAGGCCGCCGCTCACGCAGCACAGGGATACGCCCGTATATCAGGCAGGACCGGCGTGGCAATCGTCACCAGCGGTCCCGGTGCCACGAACACCATCACCGGCATCAGTGACGCGATGCTTGACAGTACACCTATTGTGGTCATTGCCGGTCAGGTCAGCACCACATCGCTGGGCACCGACGCATTTCAGGAAATCGACCTGGTGGGCGTCACCCAACCTATCACAAAGTGGAGCTATCAGATACGGCGGGCCGAGGACATAGCATGGGCGGTTTCACGCGCATTCTATATTGCCGGTTCAGGCCGCCCGGGTCCCGTGGTGCTCGATTTCACCAGAAACGCACAGGAGGAGTTCATAAACTACAAGCCGGAGAAGACGGACTACATACGCAGCTACATTCCGTCACCCGACCCCGATATGACGGAGATTGAGAAAGCCGCCGATATGATAAACAAAGCCGAACGGCCGTTTGTCATAGCCGGTCACGGAGTTGAGCTAGGCAATGCCGAAAGCGAATTCAGGGCATTCATCGAAAAGGGTGATATTCCGGTCGGACGGACTCTGCTAGGACTTTCCGTTCTGCCTACCGGACATCCGCTCAATATGGGTATGCTGGGTATGCACGGCAATCTGGCACCTAACGTGCAGACCAACAGATGCGACCTGCTCATTGCCATAGGAATGCGATTTGACGACCGTGTCACCAGCAATGTGAACGAGTATGCCCGTCAGGCAAAAATCATTCACTTCGACATAGACAAGTCGGAATTCGGCAAGAATGTCAAGCCTGATCTGACCGTGCTTGGCGACTGCCGGAACACGCTCGCCCTGGTTACCGGGAAGATGCGCAAGGGCTGTCATACCGACTGGATTGACAGTTTCAGACAATATCAGGAAGAGGAATACGAAAAGGTGATCCGCGATGCGGTCCACCCGACTGACGGTCCGCTCAGAATGGGCGAAGTGGTCAATGCCGTCAGCGAGCAGGCTGATGACAGCGCCGCTATGGTTAACGATGTCGGTCTGAACCAGATGTTCTCATCCAGATATTTCAAATATCGCAGGCCGCGCAGCATCATCACATCAGGTGGTCTCGGTACTATGGGTTTCGGACTGCCTGCCGCTATCGGCGCCACATTCGGCGACCCCACCCGCAGCATAATCCTGTTCTGCGGTGACGGAGGGCTTCAGATGAACATACAGGAGTTCGGCACAATAATGGAATCGGGTGCCAAGGTCAAGATTGTGCTGCTCAACAACAGCTATCTGGGCAATGTGCGCCAATGGCAACAGCTGCACTACAATTCGCGCTATTCCTGCACATCAATGCTGAATCCGGACTATATGCAGATAGCATCGGCATACGGCATCCCGAGCCGTCGCATTTCAGACAGAGCAATGCTGGATGATGCGGTCAGGGAGATGCTGCAGACCGATGGTCCGTTCCTGCTCGAAGCCAACTGTATGGACGAAGAGAATGTCCTGCCGATGATAGCATACGGGCAGGCTGTTGACAAAATGATATTCAAAATCTGACAGCAACCGCACAATGGAGATAGAAAAGAGACTGTATACGCTGATAGTTCATTCCGAGAACATCGCCGGTGTTCTGAATCAGGTCACCGCAGTATTCACACGCAGACAAGTGAACATCGAGAGTCTGAACGTGTCGGCATC
>JAZUJU010000029.1:0-3780 GCA_045642985.1 Bacteroidaceae bacterium
CCCTTCTTTTCCGTAAACTGACAGAATCAGGGCAAAAAGTTTGTTTCTTGATGAGAAAAGCATTATAATTGCGACGTAGAAATGATTATGTATTAATATTTAACATATATGGCTAACAAAAAAACTACGAAAAAGAGTATCTTATTCATCACCATGCTGGTTCTCTTTGCAGGTGTTATGACGATGTGCAGCAAGCCCGATGACTATCCAGACGAGCCTGATAATGGTCGTGATCGCCCAGTGCTTGGCACGGACTCTAACGGAACAAATGAACCTAATTCCTAATTAAGGACCAATCGGCAAGTTTGGACCTGAATTATCAGAAAATCTCTTCAAGGGTATGGTTGTACAAGCTTCCATACCCATGAATTCCATATACGTGCACGTGAGAGCCGACTGTTGATTGGAAGAGCCTGTAATACAGCTCGCTCAGAGCCATCTTCGGGTTGCTCTTCATACAGTCCTGCAATGTGGCGGAGAAGCGGTTGCTCATCCATACCTTCCAGTTAGGGTTGTATTCGTCTCCCTTGGAAGACTCGTCCTCGCCGGCGGCGGTAAAAGCAATGATATGGTTGTGATTGTCTGCGGCTTTTGCCACCGACCCCGAATAGCAGGATTCCACGAACCATATTGACTGGCGGTAGTTTCCAACCTTCTCCATTTCAGTCAGACAATCTTCAATCTGTTCCCTTGATATTTTCGAGTTTCCGAAAACCAGATAGCCGGGAGATCCGTGACCGGACCAGAAAACGAACACATTGTCATCTGCATCGGATTCCAGCACCTGTGGCAGACGCGCAGACCTGTGCCCGAGAAGAATCTCTTTGAAATCGGCGGGCTGCAGGTCGGAGATATGGTAATCCACCTCGACGTCCTTATATATGTTTACTCCGTCCATACGTGAATAGAGCACTCCTTTTTTAGGATTGGCAGAATTGTTTGCCAGGTCATCTTCCATTATCAGCAGGATATGGTCGTCATCGTACCCCGCTGATTTCAACTGTTGATAGATATTGAGAACGTCAGCCTGATGGCGGTAATTATCCCAACCGGTCGAAGTGGCGATAAGCAAGGCCCAGCGTTTGTCAAGCGCAGGGTATTTCACATCACCTCCTCCGTCTATGTCCTGCGTCTTTGACTTGATCCAGTTCCATTCGGCAAGCGTAGATCCGGCACGGCGGACTCCCTTTGTCGAGCAGTATCCCAGTGTCAGATAATGTTGCTGGTACACGACGTAATTCATATAATAGGTACCCAGAACATTGGTATATACCTTCTCGTCAAATTCCAGACTTCCTGAAGCCCCGTTGATATCCGGATGACCGCCCGTCAGCAGCGACCTTGTCACGCGCAGCATACCGTCTGCACCCCAAAAGCTGTCCACATCCTCTCTTCCGCTCACTAGCCATCGCATCGCGTCCCTGAAACTCATTCTACCGTTAATAATCTGCAACATTGAGGCGTAGCCTATCAGCATGGCAGCATCATAGACCTGTGACTCGCCGAACACAAGCGGTCGCCCTACGTTTGTGCCGTAAATGACTTCAAAGCCCGAGGATGGGTCAGGCCCGAAGCTTACACCTTCAACGCCTTCCACAAGGTCGCCCAGATTGGCAATCACATCACTCATATAGGCAGTATCGCTCATAAGCAATTTCGCGGTATGCTCTGTGGAGTTGTATGTGGTCAGCACATCCCTTAGTGTTTCTGTGTGGGTAAATGCACACAATATGTAGTCGGCATCTGTTGCAAGTGCTGCGCGGACCTGCTCTTCCGTATCACCCCGGCAGGTGAAGACTCCTGCATTCCTGACACCAAGTTCAAGGGCCTGGAACGGAAACCAGTCAACGAATGTGTCGCCGTATGCACTCTCGCCATCTACGATCAGGGCTACGGACTTGGCACCGTATTGAATGGCCTTGCTTAACATCACTTCACACTGGGTAATATCGGTCTCGGTCATAGCCCACAGATTGCCCCATTTGGAATAGCCGCGAATCAGCTGGTCGGTTGTGGCTATGGTGAACAGCGGTTTATCCGCTTTGCTCAAGACATCGGCCAGCACAAGAGCATCGTCGGAATACTGGCCACCTATCACAGCCTTGATGTCAGACCTTGAGGCGAGTTCCTCTGCGGTTGTTCTCAAATCCGGGGACTGTTCCTCATACCACTCATACATAGTCTGACCCCCTTCCCTGTCTTGCAGAACGCTTCGGCAAGATTGTTCGAGCATATCTCAAGACACTGTTGCCATTGAGCCTTCTGCCCGTCGGAGAGCGGCAACACGACAGCGACCCGACATTCCTCAAGTTCCGTTTCATCGCAATAGAGCGGAACCTCCATTGTGCAGCCCGCAAGAACAAGCAGGCTAATCAGCAACAGGACACCACTCAATATATCCGCTTTGCGTATCATACTCTTTATAATGTTCAATAGGGGAACCATTTATCCAGCCTCTGACCAATTCCACCAGAATCTCATCAATATGCTTTATCACGTTCCCGACCACATTCGACGAATACGGACTCTGGTCCACGTCCATGCCGGCAACCCACGGGCCATCCGGATTTTCGCGAAGGTATCGGAATATACCCATATTCGAGCCTCCCATAACCGGATATATGAAATCATACGTCCCGTCTATCTCCTCCATCTGCATGTAGGCTTCCTTGTCCATTGAATAGCCATGCCAGTCATTACTGAGGTATCTTCTGTCAGGCACCTGTCTGGTAATGGATTTATATCCAGCCTCGAAGCCGTCGGCGGCTCTGGTCAGCAGCGGATCGCTCTCGTATGCCAGCCATATAAGCGGATTGGCACAGCCCATTTCGGCTGCATATACTCCAGCCTGATAGGATGCGCCATCCATCGGAATCATAAAGGAATATGCCTTGATGCTGTTCTGCGACTGCGGCAATTCCGGAATTTCGAAAGTCAGTATTTCAATTTCATTGTCGGATTTGAAATTGCGATCCGAAATGATTTTCTCTGTAAGTTCCCGGTAATCAGACGCAGCAAGGACTAACAGGGTATGTGGTACCTTCCGGCAGTTTTCCTCCAACCACCTGTAGATCTTGCTTTCCGCCTCTTCCATGGATTCCGGAGTCAGATAATTCATACTGGTTCCGCTATGGTCCATATAGACTCTTGTAAGTCCTTTAGTGATAAGGTCATTGTATCCGTTGTCACCGGCTCCGCCTATAGAAGAGAAAATGACAATCTGCCTGTCAACAGGCACCTCCAGATAAATTTGTGAACAAGATGACTGTATCAGCAGAACCGACACAGTAACAAAAATACAAAATATGTGTTTGCAAAAATGCATAGGCTTATTGGCGTACTATTGATTCACAAATTCCTTAATTCCGCAGCACTATATTATTTTACTTTATCCTTAATTCCGCAGTACTAATGTAATTTATACTTTTTAACATCCTGAGCAACAAAAAGTTGCTCAGGATTTTGCCATGTCAGAATTTTCACTTATCTTAGTGCTGCAAAACAAACAAGAAAAAAATCTACACAGACATGGCAAAAGTACAAATTAAATCTGAGAAGTTCACACCATTTGGCGGTATTTTTATGGTCATGGAGCAATTTGACTCCATGGTTTCATCCGTCATCGACTCAACACTGGGCCAGAGATGCAGCATCATCGGTTATCAGTTCAGCGAGATTGTCCGTTCTCTGATGAGCGTGTACTTCTGTGGCGGCTCTTGCGTGGAGGATGTGACATCGCATCTGATGCGCCATCTCTCGTATCATCCGACCCTGCGCACA
>JAZUJU010000030.1:0-21026 GCA_045642985.1 Bacteroidaceae bacterium
GGCGATATGGACTTCAAGACCACAGGTACTGTCAAGGGTCTGACCGCCACACAGATGGATATCAAGTGCGACGGACTCTCATTCGAGATTCTGGAAAAGGCTCTGGCACAGGCCAAGCAGGGCCGCGAGTACATCCTCGGCAAGATTACCGAGTGCATCGCAGAGCCGCGTCCTGATCTCAAGCCTCATGCTCCGCGCATCGAGATGATGACCATTCCCAAGGAGTTCATCGGCGCCGTGATAGGCCCGGGCGGAAAGATTATCCAGGGAATGCAGGAAGAGACCGGCGCCAAGATCAGCATCGACGAGGTTGACGGCGTGGGCAAGATTGAGATTGCCGGAACCAACAAGGCTTGCATCGACGCAGCTGTCGCAAAGATTCGTGCAATCGTTGCAATACCTGAGGTCGGCGAAGTCTATGACGGAACCGTACGCAGCGTGATGCCTTACGGCCTGTTCGTAGAGTTCATGCCGGGTAAGGACGGTCTGCTCCACATCTCTGAGATTGACTGGAAACGTTACGAGACAATCGAGGAGACCGGTATCAAGGAGGGCGACAAGATTCAGGTCAAGCTGATTGACATAGACCAGAAGACCGGCAAGTTCAAGCTCTCAAAGCGCGTCCTCACCGAAAAGCCGGAGGGCTACGAGGAGCGTCCGCCGCGCCGCGAACGTCCCGAGAGAGGTGAACGCCCCGACCGTGGCGAGCGCCGTGACCGTCGTGACCGTGGAGAACGTCGTGACCATCGTGGTCCGCGTCGCAACGACGAACCGCGCCAGGAAGAGAACACAACACCCGCACAGGATTGATGAAACGCTCACTTTTACTGATAGCGACAGCTGCTCTGCTGATGGTTTCGTGCCGTCAGCAGAGTACTGTTGAATCCTTCTGCATCGAGGGCACAGTCACCGAGGCCGAAGGAAAGACCATCTATCTGGACCATCTCGGCGTAGCCCTGGTTCAGACAGTCGATTCGGCAAAGCTTGATGCTGACGGCCATTTCTCGTTCCGTCAGCCGCGTCCGGACTGCTACGACTTCTACCGCCTGCGCATTGACAGGCAGCTCATCACTCTGGCGGTCGATTCGACTGAGACCATCAGTGTAACGGCAAAACTGCCAAATATGAGCACCAGCTATCTGGTCGAGGGCTCGAACAGCTGCATCGCGCTGAAGAAACTTATAATCCGTCAGATGGAACTTCAGAGGGAGATTGACGGAATGGTCAAGTCGTACGGTCTCCAGACCGGACTGCTCAGTCAGAAAGTCAACGAGACTGTCGACCTGTTCAAATCCGAGATAGCGGAGGACTTCATATATAAGGATATGGAAAGTCCCAGCGCCTACTATGCGCTTTTTATGCGCATCAACGGCACACCGCTGTTCCGCCCGCAGGAATCCAGACAGGATGCCAAGTACTTTGCTTCAGTCGCCACAGTCATGGACATGAAGAACCCCGATGCCGTACGTGTGCAGAACCTGCACAACGTCGCACTGAAGGGTATGAAGGCTACCACCAAGGCTGTACGGAACGATAATTCCGAGGCCAGTGAGTATCTGTCAAGCATCATCACCGAGTCAGGTGTCATCGAAATCGAACTGCCCGATGCTTCTGGCGCGAAACACCGCCTGAGCGATCTCAAAGGCAAGGTCGTACTTCTCGACTTCACCGCATTCATGACCGACTATTCTGTCGACTACACAATGATGCTCCGGGCCCTCTACTCGAAATATGCAGAGCAGGGCTTCGAGATTTATCAGGTATCGGTCGATTCCGACAGGCACTTCTGGATTACGTCAACCGACAATCTGCCGTGGATATGCGTCAACGACGAGAACTCATTCTCGTCCGAGTATCTGACATCGTACCGCGTAGAGACTCTGCCTACGGCCTTCCTGATAAACCGCAACAACGAGATTGTTGAGCGAATGCAGTCCTACCAGGATCTTGACTCGCACATCGCAGCGCTTCTGAAGGACTGATACAAAGAGCTTTACGCCTTTGGTTAAAAGATTTTCGTCAAAATAATTGGCGGGGCAAAGTAAAAGGCTTATATTTGCGCTGAACAATAGGAAAGGGGGTTCCAACATCAAGCCAATGTTGGAATTCTTTTTTGTTCGCCCGGAATTTTTTTGAAAATTTAAAAATTTGGAATATGGCATATATGTCAGAAGAAGGCTACAAGAAACTCGTAGCCGAATTACAGTATTTGGAAAATGTGCGTCGGCCGGAGATAATCCAGCAGATTGCCGAGGCACGCGACAAGGGCGATCTTTCGGAGAACGCCGAGTACGATGCGGCAAAAGAGGCTCAGGGTATGCTCGAGGCCAAGATTGCCCAACTGAAATCGCAGATTGGAGATGCAAAGCTTATCGATGCTTCTAAGATCGATACTTCGACGGTTCAAATTCTGACAAAGGTCAGACTCAAGAACGTCAAGAACGGCGCCGAAATGGTCTATACCATCGTTCCAGAGAGCGAGGCCGATCTCAAGGCTATGAAAATCTCCTGCAACACTCCAATCGCCAAGGGACTCCTTGGCAAGAAGGCGGGCGAGACAGCCGAAATCACCATCCCTAGCGGAAAGATTACTTTCCAGATTCTTGAGATATCGATATGACAATCTTCAGCCGTATAATAAAAGGTGAGATTCCCTGCTACAAGATAGCCGAGAACGAGAACTGCTTCGCATTCCTTGACATCGCTCCGATGGTGAAAGGCCACGTGCTGGTAGTCCCCAAGCGCGAGGTGGATTATCTGTTTGACCTGCCCGACGACGAACTGGCTGCCCTTCAGCTCTTTGCAAAGAAAATCGCCGTCGCTCAGAAAAAGGCCATTCCTTGTCAGCGCATAGGCCAGGCCGTTCTTGGTATGGAGGTGCCGCATGCTCACATCCATCTCATCCCGATGCAGTCCGAAAAGGATATGCTCTTCAGCAATCCCAAGCTCAAACTCAGCGAACAGGAATTCATCGCGATAGCCGAATCAATCAGGGCCCAACTCTGAAATCAGGCCTGAAATTAGTCTCATATAGGGTGTCGCTTCCGCTTGTGGCGGGAGCGACATCTTGTCGTATTTCCCTTTGTCATTGCAATATAAATGAGTAATTTTGCACGAATTATCTAAATTGGTGGATTGTGCGATGACAAATAAGCACTTTATTGAATGCAGTGACAAAACAATTTAATAACGATAAAACAACATTTATGAGAACAGGAAATCATCTGAGCGCATTGCTGACAGTCGTGTTGGCAGCTCTGGTAACATCGTGTATTGACTTACCTCAGGAAACGCACACTTCCTATGAGACGATCAAACTCGAGAAACACACTATTTCAGCGCCGATTTCGTGGAGCGCATCAATCGTCGGTAAGAACGACGTCACCATCACCCCGCAGATTTCTGGCCAGCTGATGAAGGTATGCGTCATCGAAGGTGAGACCGTAACCAAGGGCCAGACCCTCTTTGTCATCGACGACCGTCAGGCCAAGCTGGTCTATCAGGCCGCGCAGGCAGACCTTCAGGCTGCCATCGCCCAGCTCAATACCGCCAGACTGGAGTTCGAGAGCAACCGCAACCTGTTCGAAAAGAAAATCATCAGCAGCTATCTGCTCAACACATCCGAGAACGCCTTCCATAGCGCTGAGGCCGCAGTCGCCCAGGCTGAGGCTGCAGTCCAGAACGCCAAGGTGAATCTGGAATTCTGCACCATCACATCGCCTGTCAACGGTCTGGTCGGTGTCATCCCCAACAACCCGGGTGATCAGGTTTCGCCTATGACCACTCTTACCAAGGTTTCCGGCAACACCGAGATGCAGGCCAAGTTCTCAATCACCGAGAACGACCTTCAGGAAATCAGAAGAAACCGCGGCGACCTGAATGACGCCCGCGAAACACTTCCCGACGTGACGCTCGTACTCAAGGACGGAACCGTCTATCAGCACAAGGGCAGATGTGAGAGCATTTCGGGTGTGGTTGACCAGCAGACCGGTTCTGTGGCATGCCGCGCTACATTCCCGAACCCCGAAGGCTATCTGTATTCGGGTATGCAGGGCACCGCAATGATGTTCTTCGATTACGAAGATGTCATCAAGGTCCCGATCACATCGTTGGTACGTATGCAGGACAAGGCTCTTGTCTATAAGGTGGTTGACAACTGCGCAGTGAGCACAATCGTCGAGTTCATCGAGGTTGGCAACGGCAAGGATATCGTTCTTACCAGCGGCGTCAAGGCGGGCGATGTAATCGTCGCAGTCGGTGCCAGCAATGTATATGACGGCCAGCAGGTCATTTTCCCGGAGGAGAAATAACATACCGATACTATGGCAAAGAGTGGAAATATGTTTGTTGACCGCAAGGTTATGGCGTGTGCCATTGCCATTGCGATTTCGTTCGTCGGATTCATTTCGTTGAAGTCACTGCCTGTTGAGCAGTATCCCGACATCGCGCCACCTACCATCTTCGTCTTCACCGACTATACAGGTGCCGATGCGAAGACGGTCATGAATTCTGTCATCATGCCTCTTGAGGAGGCCATTAACGGTGTGGAGGACATGTCCTACATGACCAGTTCCGCATCGTCGAACGGCAGTGCCGAAATCCAGGTCTATTTCAAGCAGGGAACCGATGCCGATATGGCGGCAGTCAATGTCCAGAACCGCGTGTCAACCGCACTGGGACTGCTTCCCGCTGAAGTTACCAGAGTAGGCGTGACTGTCCAGAAACGACAGAACAGTCTTCTTCAGATTGCCTCTCTGGTCAGCCGCGACGGCAAGTTTGACCAGGATTTCATCGCCAACTTCATCGACATCAACATCAAGCCGCGTATCCTGCGCGTGACCGGTGTCGGCGCAGTCCAGAACTTCGGTAACACCTATTCGCTCCGCATCTGGATGAAGCCCGATGTGATGGCCCGCTACAACCTGGAGCCTCAGGATGTGTTCAATGCCATAAACAGCCAGAACCTTGTGGCCGCCGCCGGTTCACTGGGTGAGAAGTCAGAGAACACCTATCAGTACACAATGGAGTACAAGGGACGTCTGAGCAGCACCAAGGAGTTCGAGGACATCATTGTCAAAGCCAACAATAACGGCAACACCCTCTATCTGAAGGATGTGGCCGACGTCGAGCTCGGTGCCGTTTCGTATAACTACACCTCGGCTGTGGACAATGAGCCGGGCGTCGTGTTTATGGTCAACCAGGCTGCCGGTGCCAATGCCACCCTGGTCAATGCTGAAATCAAAAAGCTCTACAAGGAAATTGAACGTCAGTTGCCGCCGGGACTGGAGTTTGAGGTACTTATGACTTCCGACGACTTCCTGTACGCGGCAATACACAGTATCGTTGAAACCCTTATTGTCGCTATCATCCTCGTCATCCTGGTGGTATATTTCTTCCTTCAGGACTTCAGGGCTACGATCATACCGTCCCTTTCGATTATCGTCTCGCTTTTGGGTACTTTCGCTATTGTAAAACTGGCGGGATTCTCGCTGAACATCCTGACAATGTTCGCTCTGGTGCTGTCCATCGGAACCGTTGTCGATGACGCCATCGTGGTGGTCGAAGCCGTGATGGCGAAACTCGAAGGGGGGTACAAGTCGTCCTATAGCGCCACCAAGGACGCTATGAACGAAATCTCGGTTGCCGTCATCAGCTGTACCCTCGTGTTTATGGCGGTGTTCATTCCTGTCACCTTCATGCCCGGTACATCAGGAACATTCTTCACCCAGTTCGGTATCACCATCGCATCATCTATCGGTATTTCCTGCATCAGCGCTATGACACTCTGTCCCGCCCTTGCAGTCCTGCTGATGAGACCTCTTTCCGAAATTGACGCAAACAAGAAGAACCTTGACTATTATATCAAGAAGGCATATGGCGCATCCTACACCGCTGTGTTCCACAAATACAGCAAGGCCGTGCCGGCATTCATCAAACGCCCGAAAATCGCGTGGACAATACTGATTATCGCGTGTGTCGGTATGGTTTATCTGATGAAGGTTCTGCCGAAGGGACTCGTTCCGCAGGAGGACCAGGGTGTCATTATGGTCGATGTCGGCGCTGCTGCAGGCTCGACGCTGCACGAGACAGAGACCATTATGGCCAAGATAGAAGAGAAGGTAAAACAGATACCCGAAGTTGAGAGCTATGCCAAGATTGCAGGTGCCGGACTCATCTCGGGCCAGGGTTCCTGCTACGGTATGTTCATTATCCGCCTCAAACCATGGGACGACCGTAAGGGTTTACAGCATATCATCGATATGGTTATCGCCAAACTCTACTATTCGTGCGAGGACATCAAGGACGCCAACATTATTCCGTTCCAGATGCCTCAGATTCCGGGTTACGGTAACTCCAACAGTATTGAACTGGTGATGGAGGACCAGCAGGGTGGCGACATCTCCGATTTCAACAAAATCGTCGGCGAATTCCTGCAGGAACTTCAGAAACGTCCTGAAATCCAGATGGCCACATCGACATTCTCGGAGAGCTTCCCCAAATACCGCGTCGATGTCAACGCCGTACAGTGCGACAAGGTCGGCATTTCGCCAGCCAATGTGCTCAGCGTGCTCGGCTCTTACTGCGGCGGCTCGTACATAGGCAACTACAACCAGTACGGCAAGGTCTACCGCGTAATGGCGAGCGCCTCTCCCGAATACCGTCTGAGCCCATCGTCGCTCAGCAACATATTCGTCAGAGTCAACGACAAGATGACTCCGATCTCGCAGTTCGTCACGCTCACCCCGACGGTCGGCACATCCATACTCAAGCGTTTCAATCTGTATCAGAGCATCACCTGCCAGGTGACAGCCGCTTCGGGCTACTCGGACGGCGATGCCATCAATGTTGTAAGGGAAGTATCCGAACTGCATCTGCCTCAGGGCTACGGCTACGAGTTCGGCGGTATGTCGCGCGAGCTGGCTGCAAATGCCGACAGCAATATGACCGGTGTGATCTACATCATCTGCGTCATCCTCATCTATCTGATTCTGGGCTGTCTGTACGAGTCGTGGTTCATTCCGTTCGCAGTGCTTCTGTCAGTACCGTTCGGACTTATGGGCTCGTTCCTCTTCTCCAAACTGTGCGGACTTGAGAACAACATCTATCTGCAGACCGGTGTCATCATGCTTATTGGACTTCTTGCCAAGACCGCTATCCTCATCACCGAGTTCGCAGTCGACAAGCACAAGCATGGCATGGACATCGTCGAAGCTGCTATCGGCGCCTGCCACGACCGTCTCAGACCTATCCTTATGACTGTCCTCACGATGGTCGTAGGTATGATACCTCTTATAATCGAGGGCGGAGCCGGTGCCAACGGCAACCGTTCACTTGCTGTCGGCGTGACCGGCGGTATGATTATCGGAACACTGGCGCTGCTTTTTGTGGTTCCGTCGTTCTACATCGCTTTCCAGAAACTGCACGACAGGATTCAGGGTGTTCAAGTAATTAACGATGACGAAGAAAAATGAAAAAGATAACATTTCTGATTGCAGCAGTTTCCGTTCTGATACTGGACGGCTGCTCCATTTTCGGCAAATACACCAACGAGACCACCGTTCCTGACAACATCTACGGCACACAGGATGTAGTCAGCAAAGCAGCTCAGGATTCTTCAATCGGGCTGATTTCGTGGCGCGAGTACTTCGCCGATCCCAAGCTTCAGACACTCATCGACTCTGCTCTGGTACGCAATGTCGATATGAACGCAGCCCAGCTGGGCATACGCCAGGCCGAGGCTCTGATGAAGGTCGCCAAACTGGCTTACCTGCCGAGCGTATCAATAACCCCGTCCATCAACATCCATCCTGACAACGGCTACATCGCTCCCGTTTCTGGAGGCTGGAACATCGGCGGCATCGGCACGATTACCAACCGCAAGCGCGAGGCAATGGCCATCACGCTGCAGACAACCGACCAGGCAGACTATGTACGTTCAACCATCGTAGCCACCATCGCAAAGTCGTACAACGAGCTGCAGCTGCTTGACCGTCAGCTTGAAATCGTCACCCAGACCGAGAAAATCTGGGGCGAGGTGCATGAAACTCAGATAGCCCTTATGGAAAACGGCCGCGCCTATTCCACATCGGTCAATCAGATGAAGGCATCGCTGCTTGGCGTTACCCTTCAGAAAATGGACCTGCAGAATGCCATCAACGACCTTGAGTCGGCTATCTGTGTGCTCATCAAGGAGGCTCCGCAGCACATTGACCGCAGCGAGTGGGACAGCTATCGTCTGCCGCTCAACATCGGCACCGGTATCCCCGCCAGTATGCTTGAAAACCGCGCAGACGTGCGTATGGCCGGACACAACCTGGAGGCAGCATTCTATGTGACCAAAGCAGCCCGCGCCGCCATGCTGCCCGGACTCTCGCTGACAGGTCTGGTAGGTTGGGGCAACCAAGGCAAGCCTATCTCCAGCCCGACTGAGTTCATCTCGAACGCCGTGGCATCTCTCACTATGCCGATTTTCGCGCAGGGAAGCATCCGCGCCAACATCAAGGTCAGCAAGATGCAGCAGCAGATTGCCGCCGACCAATATGTCCAGGCCATTGTCAATGCCGGTAACGAGGTCAACCAGGCTCTCCGCGACTGTCAGCTTGCAAAGCAGAAGGAGGGCATCTATCAGGAGCAGGTAGCTACGCTTCGGGATGCTTATTCTGCAACCCAGGAACTCATGAAGAACGGCAAGGCTTCGTACATCGAAGTGCTCACCGCCCAGGAAACTCTGCTTTCGGCTCAGCTGAACGAGTCCACCAACATCTTCAACGGTGAATCCGCCCTGATTGATCTGTATCTGGCTCTCGGCGGCGGCGCAAAGTAACGCTGCAGGAGATTATTAATCTGATGGAGTCATCTTGCATAATGCAGGGTGACTCTTTCTTGTTGAAGGTGAATTTGAAGGTTTTGGGATGTATATCTCCAGAACTACGCGCCTTCGGCGCTATCCCTCCCACTGCCTGGCGGCAGCGGGCCCCTCCCGTTCACGGCGCCACGGGCGGCGACGGTTCTGGAGACATACATCCAAAAACCTCCGGGACCGAATGACAATTCATAAATAATAAGAGTAATATTTATCGTAAAGGATTATCTTTACAGAATTAATAAATGATGTTGTGGAGAATAAAGTCAAGTTGTTTGAAGACAGGCGTATAAGATATGTCTGGGATGCGGAGAGAGAGGAGTGGTTCTTCTCTATCGCAGATGTGGTTAAGGCTCTGACTGATAGTGCTGACGAAAAGCAGTATCTGAAGAAAATGAAGATGCGTGATCCATCATTGGAAGCCAACTGGGGTACAATTTGTACCCTGGTTCAAATGGTCGGTATGGATGGAAAGAGGAGGAAGATTCAGGCTGCCGACGCAAAAGGCATCCTTCGTCTTATCCAGTCAATCCCGTCCCCAAAGGCAGAACCTTTCAAAATGTGGTTGGCTCAAGTGGGCGCGGAAAGGTTAGATGAAATCGCAGACCCTGAAAAGGCAATCCTTAGAGGCGCTGAATACTATCGTGCCAAGGGATATACCGAAGGATGGATAAATCAACGTCTTCAAGCCATTGAGATGAGGAAAGAGCTGACCGATGAATGGAAAGCCAGGGGGATAGAAGAAGAGCGCGACTACGCTATTCTTACCAACGAAATGACAAAGGCGTGGAGCGGATTGTCAGTTCGCGATTACAAGCAGTTGAAGGGCTTGAAGAAGGAGAATCTTCGGGACAATATGACCAACGTGGAGTTGGTCTTGAATATGCTTGCAGAAGTCACCACAACTGCAATCTCAAAGTCTCGGAAGCCTGAAACATTTATTGAGAGCAAGGCGATTGCGAAGGAAGGAGGCGATGTCGCCAAGGATGCCCGCCTCAATATCGAGAAGAGGACAGGCGCCAAAGTGATTTCTTCTGTCAATGCAAAAAACAAATCGCTTCTCGAAGTTAAATCAACGGACCCAGAATAACCGTAGGTGAAAGTCCTTGAACAAAAAAACCGTCCACTTTAGGACGGTTGCGCTCCCTCAAGGACTTGAACCTTGGACCCCCTGATTAACAGTCAGATGCTCTAACCAACTGAGCTAAGGAAGCTTTTGCCATTCGAACCGCTTGCGTGGTTCTCAATTGCGCTGCAAAGTTATCGCTTTTTCGCGATATACAAACAAAAAGGGCATTTTTTTTGAGTTGTCGGTGCAATTTTGTGTTTTGAGTACTACCTTTGTGATATGCGTAGAAGTAGGATTTTCATCACGACAGTCGTTTGCGCCGCAGCTGCAGCCGTCTTTATGGGGGCCAGGGCGCTTGACCGTAATTTCGAAATATCAAAACATCTGGAGATATTCCACAATGTGTTCCGTAATGTCGATATGATGTATGTCGACACCGTCGATATCGAGTCGCTCGTCGAGACCGGCATCAATGCTATGCTCTCCGAACTTGACCCGTACACAGTCTATTATCCTGAGGACGAAGAGGATGACCTCAAGATGATGACCACTGGCAAGTACGCCGGCATCGGCGCCATGATACGCCAGTATCCCGGCAAGGATCACGTGGTGATAGAGGAACCGTACGAGAACATGCCGGCGGCGCACAGCGGCGTCAGGGCGGGAGACCGCATCCTGCGCATTGACGGCGAGGACATGAAGGGCCGCACTTCGCAGTATGTCAGCGACCATCTTCGCGGCGAACCCGGTACTCAGTTCACACTGACCGTCGCACGTCTCGGTGTGGAGGACAGCATCGACATTCAGATAAAACGCGCAAACATCGCCATGCCCGCTGTGCCATACTACGGAATATGGAAGGGCGCAGGATACATATTTCTGGAACAGTTCACCGAAGACTGCTCGAAGGATGTGCGGCTGGCGCTGCTTGACCTCAAGTCACAGGGTGCCAGGTATATAGTGCTCGACCTGCGCGATAACGGCGGCGGACTGATGAACGAGGCAATCGACATCGTCAGCCTGTTCGTACCCAAGGGCACGCTGGTCGTAGAGACCAAGGGCAGAATGCGCTCCGCAACCGCCCAGTTCGTTACCACGCGCGACCCCGTCGATGCCGAAATCCCTATGGCCGTCCTGATAAACGGCAACTCAGCATCGGCTTCGGAAATCGTGGCAGGAGCTCTGCAGGACCTGGACCGCGCCGTCATCATCGGCTCGCGCTCGTTCGGCAAGGGGCTTGTCCAGACAACGCGCTCCATTCCGTTCAACGGCGCCCTGAAAGTTACGACAGCCAAGTACTACATCCCCAGCGGCCGCTGCATACAGGAAGTCGATTATTCAAGGCATAAGAGTGAAACGGCAGCTTCCGACAGCACAGCCTCAGACAGCCTGCTGCACATTTTCCACACCAAGGCAGGCCGCGAAGTCAGGGACGGCGGCGGAATCAGACCCGACATCGACTGCCCGATTGACACCCTGTCGGACCTTATATATTATCTGTCGTCCGACTATGTGCTGTTCGATTTTCTGAACCACTACTGCAGCGAGCACCCGACCATCGGCCCGCTTGACCAGTTCCAGGTGACCGATTCACTCTTCGAGGCATTCAAGACATTCGCCCGCGAATCGGACTTCACATACGCCAGCCGCAGCAGCAAGGCTCTCAAGTCCATACGCGACATGGCGCGGATTGAAGGGCTGCTGGGCAATGCAGCCGAAGCGTTCGATACGCTCGAAGCCAGACTCCAGTACGATGTCGACCGCGATTTTGACAACTCACGCGACGATGTCAAGGCCATAGTCGGCTCGAATCTGGTATCCCGTTACTATTACGCCTCAGGTGTGATCAGCTACAATCTGCAGTTCGACTCCGTTCTCGACTCGGCAATGGTCGTCCTTGAGGATAAAGGCAGATATTCTACATTGCTAGGGGACTGATCCGGCCTGTCAATAATTTCTCTACCGGAAATCTCCCTCCTTGTAGTTCAGCTTCAGATCGTTGAGATATTTCTTGAAGGCCTGCTCGTTGTGGCGGTTGCAGATGACCAGCACATCGTCCGTGTCAATGACCAGATAGTCCGACATACTGTCCATCACCACTAACTTCTTGCGGCTGCTGTTCTCGATTACCAGATTGTCGGTGCAGTCGTAAGCCTGAATGTGGCGCGCAATTACAGCATTGCCCTGGGCATCGTGTTGCGCGGCGTCGTACAGCAGATCCCACGATTCTATGTCGTTCCACTTGAAACCGGCCACCGTCATATACACATTGTCCGCCTTTTCAAGCAGAGCGTAATCTATTGATATGTGGGGAAATGCCTCGTAGAATGCGTACAGGCGCTGGCGGCGGGCATCGCGGTCGCTGTGCCCGTCGTAGATGGGGTCGAACTGTGCGGTAACCTGCGGCATCCACTTGTGTGCGGTGCCGATGAACGATTCTGCGTTCCACATCATCACGCCCGAATTCCAGTAGAACTCACCGCTGGCAACGAACATACGCGCGAACTCCTCGGCAGGCTTCTCGGTGAATGTCCGCACGCGATGCATGCCGTCTGTCATGGCATCGTCAATCTGAATGTAGCCGTAGCGCGTTTCGGGACAGGTGGGCCTGATGCCTATGGTCAGCAGCGCATCGTGGCTACCCACAAAGCGCAGACCTTCGGTGATGGTCTGGAAATACTGTTCCTCTTCAAGAATCTGGACATCAGACGGCAGTACTACAACATTGGCGGCGGGGTTCAGAGTGCGTATGTGGTATGCCGCAAGCACGAATCCCGGCCCCGTGCCTTTCATGGCAGGCTCGCGCAGAATCTGCTGCGGGTCAAGGTCGGGCAGCTGCTCGCGCACCAGATTGTAATAGTCAATGTTGGTTGCCACAATGATGTTCTCTTCGGGGATAATCTTGCGCATACGCCTGACCGCCTGCTTGAGCAGACTGTCCCCGTCCCTGAAGAAATCGACGAACTGCTTGGGCAGCTCACGGCGGCTCAGCGGCCACATTCGCGTTCCGGCTCCTCCGGCCAGTATAACGCAGTAATTGTCCTTATCCAACATAGTCTTCCAGTGCATTAAGATGTGTCATATCCAAAGATATCCCACATTTTTGAAAAATCAAACCGAGCGGGCAATAAAAAATGAAAAAATCGGCGTATATTTGCGGTGCAGTTCCATCCTATACGTCGCGGAACTGCGATTTCCCGCAAGCCCAGATGGCGGAATCGGTAGACGCGCTGGTCTCAAACACCAGTGGGGTAAAACTCGTGCCGGTTCGAGACCGGCTCTGGGTACTGAAAAGGTGAACGGATGGCCGTTCACTTTTTTTTGCGCAGACGCGAATCATTCGTGTGTGCGCAAAAAGTTCTGCGTAAATGCCTTTTTGTCGGCTCGAAAGTGCATTGTGTCAGGCATTTTGACTAACTTTGTAAATTAGTACGACAAAAGAGGTAAGCCATTGACTAATGCTGACCATTTGAGTGCCAGAAACGACCATGAGCCCGGCAACGCAGTAAATCTGGTTGCGACCCCCGCCAATTCTGTATCTGACGGGCAGTCGGTAGGGTATGCACTCAACTGGTATGTGGTCAGGGCCACGCTGGGCCGCGCATCCTCGGTTGCCGAAGAACTGAAGAACCGGAACCTTCAGGTCTACCTGCCGATGCGCCGGGTACGCGAAACTGTAACAGTCGATGGCGTGACAGACTATGCATACCGCGAGGAACTGCTCAGCCGCAACCTGCTGTTCGTGCGCTGCACCCAAACGCAGATGGAAGATCTGGTCCACTATTCCGGAATAAAGGGCTTCACCCCGTACTACAACCATTTCGAGCAGAACCGCTTTGGCCGCGACCTATATCTGATCGTTCCCGACCGCCAGATGGAGAACTTCATGCGCATAGTCCAGACCGACAACGACAACGTGATAGTACGTCTAGGCGAAGAACTGCGCCTGACCCGTGGCAAGCGCGTCTTGGTAGCCGACGGCCAGTTTGCCGGTGTCGAAGGCATAGTTATGCGAATAGCCGGCCAGCGTCGCGTAGTGGTCCAACTGCAGGGCCTGGGTTTTGCCGCCACTGCCTTTGTGCCGACGGCTTTCCTGCGGGATGTATGAGGAGTGCTGATGACAAAACTTGTTAGATATTCTGAATAACCTATTTTCTAACGAAATATTAACCAATCTTTTTTGGAAAGTATCACGAAGTATATATCGGAGTTACAGAGTGCGAAGGCAATACGAAGATACGTACGAAAGAGATGAATTAACGCTTAACGAGTTAACATTTAGCAAATGAAGATATTAGTAACAGGAGCGAAAGGATTCGTAGGAAGAAACCTCTGCCTAGAACTCAAGAACATCAGGGATGGAAAGGCCAAGTGCTATGGTGACCTGACCATTGACGATGTCTTGGAGTACGACATTGACTCCACCATTGAGGAACTGGATTACTACTGCAAGGAGGCGGACTTTGTATTCAACCTTGCCGGGGTGAATCGTCCCCAAAACCAGGAAGAGTTCATGAAAGGCAATTTCGGTTTCGCAAGCATCCTTCTCGACACACTAAAGAAATACCATAACTCCTGCCCGGTGATGCTTTCAAGCTCACAGCAGGCTTCACTTACCGGACGCTTCGGCAACAGCGAATATGGCCGCAGTAAGAAGGCCGGGGAGGACCTGTTCCTCAAATATGGCGAGGACACTGGTGCGAAAGTGCTGGTGTATCGCTTCCCGAACATCTATGGCAAATGGTGCCGCCCGAACTACAACAGCGCAGTTGCCACTTTCTGCAACAACATTGCCAAGGACCTGCCTGTCACAGTTAACGACCCCTCCGTGGAACTGGAACTCCTTTACATAGATGACCTTATCGCGGAGATGATAGGTGCGCTGAAGGGTGAGGAGCACCGGTGCGAATTCAATGGCTTGGAGGTAGTGCCCTCTGAACCTTTGCTTCGTTCATCCTTCACACTGCCTGACGGTAGTGGGCCCCTCCCGCTTACGAGGCCGCGGGTGGCCACGGGTTCCATGGACATTACCTCGCAAACAGAGACGCCGAAATTTATTGTTGGCCGCTACTGCTATTGCCCTGTGACCCACAAGGCCACACTGGGGCAGATAGTTGATCTGCTTCACCAGTTCAGGGAGATGCCAAAAACATTGCTTATCCCCGAGATACCGGCAGACAGTTTTGCCAAACGCCTCTATAGTACATATCTTAGCTATCTCCCTAAAGAGGGTGCAATCTTCGACCTGAAGATGAATCAGGATGAAAGAGGCAGTTTTACAGAGTTGATTCATACACTCAACTGCGGACAGGTCAGCATCAACATTTCCAAACCCGGCATTACAAAAGGGCAACACTGGCACCACACAAAATGGGAGCAGTTCATTGTGGTATCCGGTCACGGACTCATCCAACAACGTAACGAGAATGACCCAGATGGCAAGATTCTCGAATTTGAGGTTTCGGGTGACAAGATTCAATCAGTCATTATGCTTCCAGGCTATACTCACAATATCATCAACCTCTCCGCCACGCAGGATCTCGTTACCGTCATGTATTGCAACGAAATATTTGATTCCAACAAACCTGATACATTTTTTGACAAAGTAAAAGAATAAGAATATGGCTGAATTCAAGAACAACGGAAAGCTCAAACTGCTCATCATAGTGGGCACGAGACCGGAAATCATAAGATTAGCTGCTGTTATTAATAAATGCCGCCAATATTTCGACACGTTATTGGCTCACACCGGTCAGAACTATGACTACAGCCTCAACGGCATCTTCTTCCGCGATCTCAAGCTCGCAGCTCCGGATGTCTATATGGACGCAGTAGGCAGTGACTTGGGCGAGACGATGGGCAACATCATCGACAAGAGTTACAAGCTGATGGTAGAGATAAAACCAGATGCAGTCCTTGTACTTGGTGACACTAATTCCTGTCTCTCAGTAATTGGAGCAAAACGTCTGCACATTCCTATCTTCCACATGGAGGCTGGAAACCGTTGCAAGGACGAATGCCTTCCGGAGGAGACAAACCGCAGGATCGTGGATATTATTTCGGATGTGAACATGGCATACTCAGAGCATGCAAGACGCTATCTCGCCGAATGCGGCCTCCCGCGCGAACGTACATACGTTACAGGCTCACCAATGGCTGAGGTTCTCCACAATAATCTTGCAGAGATAGAGGCATCTGATGTCCACAAGCGCCTCGGCCTCGAAAAGGGTCGCTACATTCTTTTGAGTGCGCATAGGGAGGAGAATCTGGATACTGAAAAGAACTTCCTGAGCCTTTTCAACGCAATAAATGCAATGGCACAGAAATACGATATGCCTATACTCTACAGCTGCCACCCACGCAGCCGCAAGAAACTTGAGGCTATGCATTTCCAACTAGACCCAAGAGTGATACAGCACGAACCTCTTGGCTTTCACGATTATAACTGCCTTCAGATGAATGCATTTGCTGTAGTTAGCGATAGCGGCACCCTGCCCGAGGAGTCTTCCTACTTTACGAGCATCGGTCATCCGTTCCCGGCAGTGTGCATCCGCACCAGTACCGAGCGTCCGGAAGCTATGGACAAAGGATGTTTCTTCATCAGTGGTATTGATGAGAAGGGACTCATTCAGGCCGTTGATACGGCAGTAGAGATGAACGCAAATGGTGACCATGGAATCCCTGTCCCCGATTACATCAACGAGAACGTCTCAACCAAGGTTGTCAAAATTATCCAGAGCTACGTTGGTATAGTAAATAAGATGGTTTGGAGAAAATATTGATATAATTTAGTACAAGATATTATGAGCATTTTTGCAGGAAAGACTTTGATGATAACCGGTGGCACAGGTTCCTTTGGCAATGCAGTCCTTAACAGGTTTCTCAAAACCGACATTGCTGAAATCCGTATTTTCTCGCGCGATGAGAAGAAGCAGGACGACATGCGTCATGAGTATCAGGCACGTATGCCCGAGGTAGCGAACAAAATCAAGTTTTATATAGGTGATGTGCGCAACAGGAGCACGCTGAAGACTGCTATGCGCGGTGTCGATTACATCTTTCACGCAGCTGCCCTCAAGCAGGTGCCCAGTTGCGAGTTCTTCCCGATGGAGGCTGTAAAAACCAATGTGATAGGCACTGACAATGTACTTGAAACTGCTATAGATGCTGGCGTGAAATGCGTGATATGTCTTTCTACCGACAAGGCTGCATATCCAATCAATGCAATGGGAATCAGTAAGGCTCTGGAGGAGAAGATAGCTGTGGCAAAATCCCGTAATTCTGGATCCTACGACGAGAACGGTAACTTCTACGGTACAAAGATTTGCTGCACACGTTATGGTAATGTGATGTGTTCTAGAGGCTCGGTCATTCCTCTTTGGATTGACCAGATTCGCAGCGGCAATCCAATAACCCTTACCGAACCCAAGATGACTCGTTTCATAATGTCTTTGGAAGAAGCTGTTGACCTCGTGCTGTTTGCATTTGAAAACGGGCAGAATGGCGACATCCTTGTTCAGAAGGCTCCCGCATGCACCATCCAGACTCAAGCAGAGGCAGTGTGCGAGCTCTTCGGCGAGCAGGCCGGCGGGCAGCTTGCAGGTCAAGGTGCTCAGAGCCTCAAGGATGCCATCAAGGTCATTGGCATCCGTCATGGCGAGAAGATGTATGAGACACTCCTCACCAACGAAGAGTGCGCTAAGGCAGTCGATATGGGTAACTTCTACCGTGTCCCCGCTGACAACCGCGGCCTCAATTACGACAAATTCTTCAAAGAGGGTGACGAAAAGCGCAATATCCTCACTGAGTTCAATTCCGACAACACTAGGAGGCTGAATCTGGAAGAGACCAAGGAGAAGATTGCCTCTCTTGAATATATCCAGAATGAGTTAAAGGGAATAGTGAATTTGGCGAAGTAAAGAAGCCAGACTCGGATATGGGACGTGGATGAATTGGAGATGTTTAGACAAACTTGGTAATAGCAGGCAGGTGCAAAGAAAGAAGAAAACGGCCTCATCCGGTACTGCAACGACAACAACATCAAGACCCTCATCATCCCTTCCGTCGATGAAGTCGTGGGCGGCAAAGTGATGAAAGGCGGCATCCGTCAGGTCAAGATAGAAGACCTCCTCGGTCGTGACGAAATCAAAATCTCGATGGACGAGATCAAGCAGAACTTCTGCGGCAAAGTCATAATGGTCACAGGAGCAGCAGGCAGCATAGGCTCCGAACTCTGCCGCCAACCCGCCACCTTCGGCATCAAGCGCCTTGTGCTCTACGACAATGCCGAGACCCCTATGCACAACCTTCGTCTCGAACTTGAGCCCGCTTCCCTCAGCCCGACTTCGTGCCCGTCATCGGAAGCGTCCGCCACAAAGACCGTCTGGACTATGCCTTCCGTAACTGGCAACCGCAGGTAGTCTTCCACGCAGCTGCCTACAAGCACGTTCCTCTTATGGAAGAGAACCCTTGCGAAGCCGTCTTCGCCAATGTCCACGGTTCCCGTATGGTAGCCGACAAATGTGTCCAGTACGGAGTTGAGATGATGGTGATGATATCCACCGACAAAGCCGTGAATCCTACCAACATTATGGGCTGTAGCAAGCGCCTTGCCGAGATTTACGTCCAGAGCCTCGGCCTTGCAATGGCGAAGGGCGAAGTCTAGGGCAAGACCAAGTTCGTCACCACCCGTTTCGGCAATGTCCTCGGCTCCAACGGTTCGGTTATCCCACGCTTCCGCGAGCAGATTGAGAATGGCGGTCCCGTCACCGTCACCCATCCCGACATCACCCGCTTCTTTATGACCATCCCCGAAGCCTGCCGCTTGGTGATGGAAGCTGCCACTATAAGCACCGGTAACCAGATTTTCGTCTTCGATATGGGAGAACCGGTGAAGATTGCTGACCTTGCGAAGCGGATGATAGAACTTGCCGGATTGAAGGAGGGTGAGGACATCCAGATAGAATACACCGGATTGCGTCCCGGGGAGAAATTGTACGAAGAAGTGTTGGCGAATACCGAGAATACTGAGCCTACTTCGCACGACAGGATTCGCATTGCCAAGGTTCGTGAGTACGGTTATCAGGAGGCACTTGCTGCTGTGGAGGAACTCACCAAGTACTCCAAAGCGGTGAATATTCCGGAGATGGTGAAGCTGATGAAGAGAGTGGTGCCGGAGTTTAAGAGTAAGAACAGTACGTTTGAAGAATATGATAAATAATTAACAAATCATGAAGGGAATAGTCCTTGCCGGAGGGTCCGGCACACGTTTGAACCCTATCACGAAGGGTGTATCGAAGCGGCTGCTTCCGATATATGATAAGCCGATGGAGCAGCGAGAACAGAGGCAAAGACGCATAGCGGCTTAACCGTCAGGGGCAAGGTTGGGAAATGGAAGCCACAGGCGAGCCAACAGGAAATCCAATCAGAAACAGTAAATTTGCAATCTGAAATAAATAGAAGTAACCCAGGTAACGAGGTAACGCACCAAACCACGAAGTAAATAACAATGACCAGAATTTTCATAAGCAGTGTGCAGAAGGAGTTTCTCCGACAGAACGGGAGTTTGACACTGCCACGGCAAACAACCGCCAGAGGCTCATCTACGTGAAAAGAGGCGGAACAAGACACCCGAAAGAAGATGCTTTCATCAAGAAGGTGGAGCCTCAACTGATAAGAAAAAGTTTCAATGACTTTGACGAGCTCAAGGCTGCCGTCTATGCGTCATTGGTGCGATATCTGGAGAAGCACGGATATCTCAGGACACTCCCGTGGGATGCGGCAATCAACGAAGACGCGACTCTCGAAGAAATCGACCCGGAGAAAGTCGAGCGTTTCGTGACGATGGCGAAAGAGAAACGCAGTTTTCCACTATCAATGTCGCACGGTATTCCCAAGATTCTTCAGCACCTTGAGTTGATGACCGATGAGGGCAAGCTCACGAATGCCGCCCTGCTACTGTTCGGCAAAAGACCGCAGCATTTCTTCATATCCAGCGAGGTCAAATGCGCCCAGTTCTACGGCACCAAGGTTCAGAAGCCCATACCCTACTACCAGGTGTTCAGGGGCAGTTTCTTCGAACTCGTTGATCAAGCAGTGGGATTCGTTATGAACCACATCGATGCTGCTGTGGGAGCCAGAAGCAAATCGAACGACGTTGATGTCGAGTTCGAGATACCCGTTGAGGCGGTGAGCGAAGCCATCTGCAACGCCTGTGTACACAGACTTTACACGAGCAGCGCATCAGTGCAGGTGATGCTGTTCCGCGACAGACTTGAAGTTTTGAGTCCCGGCGGCCTTCCCGAAGGTATGACAGAAGAGAAGATGACAAAGACCCACCAGTCCTATCCCGTGAACCCAACGCTTGCGTACCCCGTCTATCTGGCCGGATACATCGAGCATCTGGGTACAGGTACAATCGACCTGATTGACAAGTGCAGGGAGAAAGGCCTCAAGACTCCGGAATTTCATTTCGACGAAGACGGTCAAGTGATAATCTGGAGGAAAAATGTCACCCCTGTAGATGCTGAAATTCAATCAGTTGACAAAGGTGATGCTCAAAATGTCACCCCTGATGTCACCCCCGACAAGGTCGCATTGAGAGTCAAGAATATCCTTACGGAACTGATGTCCAACAGATATATTACAACCGAAGAGCTGGCCGCCAAGTTCAAGGTGTCGTCCAGAACAATCACGCGCAACATCAATTCATTGAGAGAGACCTATTCAATCATCTGGATTCCCCTCTCGAACACCAAAGGCTACTGGAAGGTCGAGCGCAAGTAAAGATGGTTGATGCAAGAAAAGGAGAAAGTTAACATTTAACAAATTACCAACTCACAATATGAGCATATTCACAGGAAAGACATTGATGATTACCGGAGGGACGGGATCATTCGGCAATGCGGTACTCAACCGCTTCCTTCGCACGGATATAGGCGAAATACGCATCTTCTCACGCGACGAGAAGAAGCAGGACGATATGCGTCACGACTCTCAGACGAACAAGTCCGAGACCTTTTGGAGCAAATCTGCGGCTGTCGTGATAGTGCACAGTTCCAGCACCAACCCTTCGACCGCCAGCGCGACATAGTA
>JAZUJU010000031.1:0-19356 GCA_045642985.1 Bacteroidaceae bacterium
TCCGGTATTTCGTACAGAAGTGGAAATGAGCGTCCTGCCATGAAGTGGCTTCGTGAATATATGGCGACAGAGAAGGCTATCAATGCCGGTTTCCGCAAGAATTTCCCGCTCACTAACGGCTGGACCAAAGAGGCATCGGTATATGTCAAGCCTTCCAAACTCAAACCGAGTCTTGGCGATGAATACGATGTCACTGTCCGCGCTTCGATGAAGACCAAGACGATAGATCACGTAGTTCTGTACTATGATAATGATTCCGTCGTTATGGACAGCGAACCGTACAAGGTTACCCTGAAGGCTGACAAGGTGGGACATAGAACTACGCTGAAGGCCATAGTCTATACTACTGACGGTTCCGCATACACAAGATATTCGCATGTTGAGGTCTATCCCGAGCGCAAGCCGTTCAAGGGCAGTCCTGCTCCATTACCTGGTGTAATCAAGGCTGCAGATTATGATATAGGCGGTGAAGGACAGACATATCACGATTCGGATGACAGTTCCGAAGGTGACTACAGTTCGTACCGTTCCGAGAAGGCAATTGATATAGTTCATGGAAACGGAGGCGCCGTTATAGGCTATACCATTTCCGGCGAGTGGATGGAGTATACAGTCAATGTGGCAAAGGCCGGATACTACAACTTCGCGGCGGTAGCTTCTTCGGGTACGACAGGCTCCGGCTTCTCGATAAGCGTCAACAATGATGGTGAACTTACCGAACTTGCGAATATCAGCGTACCGCAGACCGCAGATAATGACTGGAGCGTTTATACCACAATTACCGGCCGTACGGCCGTTCAGCTCGAAGCCGGCGTTCAGATCCTGCGAATCGCTATCACAGGTTCAAGCTGTAACATTGACAAGGTTATGTTCACTCATATTGATGTGAATCCCGATGTCAAGCTCAAGGTAACTGTCAATCCTACGAAGGTCTATGTGGGCAGTACGGTGACTGTAAATGTGGATGTCACCAAGCCTGAACAGGCCAAGATCAAGTCTCTCGATATATTCCTCGACGGAGATTCAATCGACTCAATCAAAGAAGACTTGGACCAGTACCAATATGATATGATTGCCTTGCAACCTGGTGAACATACTGTTATGGCCAGGGCATCAATGGCAGATGGAAGCGAATCGGATTTCTTCCCAACTACATTCACCGCTGAGAGAAAGCGCGCTCCTTTCAAAGCTATGGACGTTCCCGGCATAATCGAAGCCGAGGATTTCGATATGGGCGGTGAAGGTATGTCTTTTCATGATTCCGATGCCAATGATGAGGGCCGTACCGGATATCGCTATGACAATGAGGGACTTGACATAACTACCGGTAATGGCGGATACAGTGTCGGATACACTGTCAGCGGCGAATGGATGGAATACACTGTCAATGTGACCCGGCCGGGCAGGTATAAGTACGAAGCTACTGTTTCTTCGGGAGCGACAGGTGCCGCTTTCAAAATCGGTGTCAAGAATAGTGATGGCACCATTAAGAACCTCACCACCGTTAACGTCGGGCAGGTAAAGCCCAACGACTGGGAAACCTACACGGTGAAGACAGGCAGTTTCATGTATAAACTGGCCGAAGGGGAGCAGGTGATCCGTATCTCTATTACGGGCAGTTCCTGCAACATCGACAAACTGAAACTGATATGCGCTGATGACCCCTCCGGAGTCGATGTCACTGCTGAAACGACTGGCGGCAGGTACGAGGTATATTCACTTACCGGCGCGAGTGCAGGACAGATTTCTGTCGGTTCAGAGGAGGAAATAGGCTCTGCCATCTATCAGCTTACAGGTAGAAACGGCCTGTTTATTGTCAAGAATCTTGAGACTGGTAAGGCTGGAAGGTACATGGCCGAATGATGAATTCCGGCAATGACTGACACCAGATGAGAAGAGGGCTGATTATATTGTTTCTGCTGTTCTGCGCCGGCATCACTGTGCCGGCGCAGACAGCGCCTAAACGGGAGTTCCGTGGTGTCTGGATTCAGGCCGTGAACCATCAGTTTGAGGGCATTCCGACAGCCGAACTGAAAGCAGAACTGGCTTCGCAGGTTGAAACTCTCTCTGATTGTGGAATAACTACGGTGCTTTTCCAGATCAGGGTTGAAGGTGATGCTCTCTACAAATCCGAGCTTGAGCCGTGGAGCGCTTACCTGACCGGGCGTCAGGGAAAATCTCCTGATGAGGACTGGGATCCGCTCCAGTACATGATAGACATCTGTCACGCTCATGGTATGGAACTCCACGCATGGATTAATCCGTTCCGCGCCTGTACGGCATCAACCAAAATTCTGGCTCCGACGCATCAGTTGTCGCTTCATCCTGAACGATTTGTCAGATATGGGGATCTTGTGCTGTTCAATCCGGCGCTGCAGGAGAACAGAGACTATATATGTTCTGTTGCAGCCGATATCGTCACCCGCTATGATATTGACGGATTTCATATAGATGACTATTTCTATCCGTATCCTGAAAATGGTCTGGAATTCAATGACAGGGCCGATTTCCTGCGTGAACCGCGCGGGTTTGACAATCGTGATGACTGGCGACGGGATAACGTGAACCTGTTCGTCGAACAGCTTTTCAGAACTGTGACTGAGCTCAAGCCGTGGGTCAAGTTCGGAATCTCACCCTTTGGCATTTACAGGAATGCTTCGGAGTCCTGTCCCGACGGCAGCGATACGAACGGACTGGAGAACTATAGCGGGCTCTATGCGGATGTGATGTACTGGCTTGAAAAGGGCTGGATGGACTACTGCATTCCGCAGATTTATTGGAATGTGGGTTACAAGGTGGCTGATTATGAGATTCTGGCCAACTGGTGGGCGCAGCATTCCAATGGATGCCTGATGTATGTCGGTCAGGATGTGGAACGTACAGTCAAGGGAACATCACCGGACAATGCTGCTGATCATCAGGAGCGCTACAAGATGAATCTGCAGCGCAGTATGTTGGACGGAAGCTGTCACTGGCCGGCAAAGTCTGTGGTTGACAATCCGGGACATTACCGCGACATCCTCGCTACAGAATATTATCAGAAACCTGCACTCCAGCCTGTTCCCGAAAGAATGAATCTGAAACCACGCAAGGTGCGCAGGATGCGTGTGGTTCCGACTTCGACAGGCAACGTCCTGTTCTGGACTCCGCCGACAGCCAAATCTGCTGCAGAGCAGGCTGCCCGATATGTCGTCTACCGCTTTGAGTCGGGCGAAAAGGTAAATATTGACGATGCATCCCATATCCTGTGCGTCACTGATCGTACCTATCTGCCGCTTGACGACAGCCAGGATGCTGCAGGGTGTACTTATGTGGTTACATCACTTACCAGAGTCCAGGCTGAGTCTAAGCCTGTCAGATGTAAGGTGAAAAGTCATATTCCCGCTGCTGCAGGAACAAAAGAGTAGAGCACTCCACCTAATACGCCAGCCAGCACTATCACCAGTATCGGATTCCATTTGAGCCTGAAGGTGGCGAAGAAGGCTGCGGCAAACAGCACGACGCTGACAGTAATCTGAATTGTACCCGTTCCGAAATTGTCGAAGTTTATCAGTGAAAGCACTGCTGCCGCCAGAAGTCCGACAACAACCGGACGCATCCAATCCAGGACCTTCTGCACTGCAGGATGATTGCGATAGCGCATAAAGAATATGCTGATTGTCAGCATCAGAATGAACGATGGCAGCATCACTGCGAACGAGGCAAGCAATGAGCCGGCAACAGCCTGCCATTCACCATATCCTGCGTTGATGACAGATGTGTATCCGATGTAGGTGGCTGCATTGATGCCTATCGGTCCTGGAGTCATCTGGCTTACCGCCACTATGTCTGTGAATTCCGAACTGCTTATCCACGCCTGCTTCTCTACCACCATGTTCTGGATGAGGGACAGCATTCCGTATCCGCCTCCGAACCCGAACAGACCGATAGTGGCAAAAACTATGAACAGTTTCCAGAAAATCATACTTTTCCTCTTTTCTGATGGAAGTATTGACAGAGGGCTCCGATGATGGCCAGCATTATTATGATGATTGGCGACACTCCAAGCGCCCAGATGGCGATAGCTGTAACAATCGGAACCCAGATGGTGCTGCGGTTCAGCTGTGCGGCCCTGGCAAGTGAGATGGTCGGAGTCAGAATCAGGGCAACGACAGCCGGACGTATGCCTTTGAATATGTTTTCGACAATCTGTATTTCCTTGAACCGCTGAAAGAACAGAGCTATCAGCAGTATTATTACTACAGACGGGAGTATGGTGCCGACAGTACAAGCAATACTGCCGGCTACGCCCTTCATCTTATAACCGATGAAAATAGAGATGTTTACGGCAAATACCCCGGGCGCGGCCTGAGATATTGCCAGCAGATCGAGGAACTCCTCGCGAGTAATCCACTTACCACGCTCCACGACTTCGCGCTCGATCATCGGTATCATCACATAGCCTCCGCCAATCGTGAAGAGCCCGATTCTGAGAAAGGTCGTGAAGAGTGTCAGCAGCATAGTTCTACATCAGCGGTCCTGTTCCACCCAGCGGCGGGCATTGACGAACGCTTCAATCCACGGAGTCACTTCGTCGGCAGAACGGTCCGACGGCCAGAAGGCGCACTGCCACGGGAAAATGGCACGCTCGGGGTGCGGCATCATGGCTATGTGACGACCGTCGGCGCTGGCTATTGCAGCAGCGTTGTAGTCGGAACCATTCGGGTTTGCCGGATAGTCGGGGTAACTGTAGCGGGCTACAATGTTGTACTGCTCCTCCGGATACGGCAGGTGGAACTTGCCTTCGCCGTGGGCCACCCAGACACCGAGTCTGGAACCGCTCAGAGATTTGAGCATCACGCTCTCGTTGCGTGTGATGTCCAGCCCGAGGTATGCCGATTCGAACTTGTGTGAATCGTTGTGAAGCATACGGCTCTTCTCTTTGTGGTCCGGATTGATGAGTCCCAACTCTATCATCAGCTGGCATCCGTTGCAGATACCCAGCGAAAGGGTATCCTTGCGGGCATAATAGCGGTCCAGAGTGGCTTTGGCTGTCGGGTTGAACAGGAATGCGCCTGCCCATCCCTTGGCGGAACCGAGAACGTCGGAGTTGGAGAAACCTCCGCAGAACACTATCATATTAATGTCGTCCAGAGTCTCGCGGCCACTTACCAGGTCGGTCATAGTAACATCCTTGACATCAAATCCTGCCAGCCAGAGAGAGTAGGCCATCTCGCGTTCGCCGTTCGTTCCCTTTTCGCGGATGATGGCTGCCTTGACACCGCTAGCGCTGCGCCTGTCCGGATTAAGACCATACTGGGCGAGCGTTCCCTGGAATGTATAAGGAACTTTTATGCGCAGAGGCTGTGCTGCATAGTTCTTGTATCTCAGTTCGGCGCGGCCTTCGGATGACTGCCTGCGCTCCATAAGATATGAAGGCCTGTACCATATCTGGCGCATCCTGTCAATATCGATATCTCTGCATCCTCCATCGAAGTGAATTCTGACGGTGCGGCCTTCTGTAGGACGGCCGATAATTGCGTATCCTACTCCGTCTTCGTCAAGAATTGCCGTAACCTTGTCCAGCATCTTCTTGCTGACCTGAACCACGATGCCCGGATTCTCCGCAAACATTGTTCTGGTCAGATCCTTGCAGTTGAGCTCGTCCAGACAGATGTCCATACCGCCGGTCGTGTTGGCGAAACACATTTCAAGGAGAGTTGTGATAAGGCCGCCGGCCGAAATGTCGTGACCTGCCAGCAGCATTCCTCCGTCAACCATCTTCTGTACGGCATTGAAGGCGTCTGCAAAATAATCGGCATTGCGGACTGTCGGAACATCGTTCCCGATACGGTTCAATGACTGGGCAAATGCGCTGCCGCCGAGTCTCAGATGGTCAAAGCTGAAATCTATATGCAGCAGGACACTGTCCTTGCACATTCTGAGGACAGGGGAGAGGGTCTTCTTTACATCAGATACCTCACCGCCGGCCGATACTATGACAGTGCCCGGGCTGATGACTTTGCTTCCGTCAGGATATTTCTGCGTCATCGAGAGCGAATCCTTGCCGGTCGGTACGTTGATGCCTAATGCAATGCAGAACTCCGACAGAGCCTTGACTCCGGCATAGAGACGGGCGTCCTCGCCTTTCTGTGCGCGGCACGGCCACATCCAGTTTGCACTGAGCGAAACGGTAGACAGGCCTTCGGTAAGCGGTGCGAAGACTATGTTGGTGAGAGCTTCGGCGACAGACAGGACCGAACCGGCGGCCGGGTCTGCAAGTCCGGCCTGTGGCGCGTGACCGACAGATGTGGCGATGCCGCTTTTGCCGCGATAGTCCAGAGCCACCACTCCGCAGTCGGACAGCGGCAGCTGAATCTCGCCCTGACACTGCTGACGTGCAATCTTGCCGGTTACAGAACGGTCCACCTTGTTGGTCAGCCAGTCCTTGCATGCTACAGCCTCCAGCTGCAGCACATTTTCAAGATATTCCTCGAATCTGTTATCGCTATAAGTCACATCTTCGTATTTGTGACTTACCGTGACATCGTTCATTACAGTCTTTGGCGATGAACCGAACATCTGACTGACTGCCAGATCGAAAGGACGTCTGCCATCACCCTGCTCGAATGCGAAACGGGCGTCACCGGTGGTTTCGCCCACGACATACATCGGGGCTCTCTCGCGCTCGGCAATCTTTCTGACATGCTCGATTGACTCCTCCTGAATGAGCAGACCCATACGCTCCTGCGACTCGTTGGCTATTATCTCCTTGGACGACAGGGTCTTGTCGCCGACAGGAAGTTTGGTCATATCTATCAGACCGCCGCACTCCTCAACAAGTTCAGACAGACAGTTGACGTGACCTGCAGAGCCGTGGTCGTGAATGGAGACAATCGGATTGACCTCCTCCTCGCATAGGGCGCGGGTGACATTGTAGTCTCTCTTCTGCATTTCTGCATTGGCGCGCTGAACGGCGTTCAGCTCGATTCCCGATGAGTAGCGTCCTGTATCGACCGATGACACCGAACCGCCGCCAAGGCCAATGCGGTAGTTGTCACCGCCAAGGACGACAATCTTGTTGCCCTTCTGCGGTTCGCCCTTCAGACAGTCGCGCTTTGTGCCGTAGCCTACACCGCCTGCCATCATAATGACCTTGTCGTAGCCATACTGACTGCCGTCCTCCTCATGCTCGAAAGTGAGCAGGGAACCGCAGATCAGAGGCTGGCCGAACTTGTTGCCGAAATCCGATGCGCCGTTTGACGCCTTTGTCAGAATCTGTTCGGGGGTCTGGTACAGCCAGTTACGTTCCTTCAGAGATTTTTCCCAGGTCTTGCCTGCATCGTTTCTAGGATAGGAAGTCATATAAACGGCAGTTCCGGCAATGGGCCACGAACCCTTGCCACCGCCCATACGGTCGCGAATCTCACCGCCCGTACCTGTCGATGCACCGTTGAAAGGCTCTACAGTCGTCGGGAAGTTGTGAGTCTCCGCCTTGATGGAAATGACGGACTCGATATCCTTGATAATGAAATAGTCCGATGTGGAATGGTCAGCTGGAGCGAACTGCTCGATGACAGGTCCCTGTGCGAATGCCACATTGTCCTTGTAGGCCGATATTATGCGTCCCTGATGTTCTTTTGTCGTGTCCTTTATCATCTGGAAGAGCGATGATTCCATCTCCTTTCCGTCAATGATGAATGTGCCGCCGAAAATCTTGTGACGGCAATGCTCCGAGTTAATCTGGGCAAAGCCGAAGACTTCGGAATCTGTCAGGCTGCGGCCGATTTCCTTTTCAACCTTATGGAGGTAGTCAATCTCTTCGGCTGAAAGTGCAAGTCCTTCCTGCTCGTTGTAGCTCTCCAGATCATCAATCAGCAGAATGGGCTGCGGCTTGATGTCAACAGTGAAAATCTTCTGGTCAAGCCCGTTGTACATACGCTGAAGCATCGGATCGTACTCGGCATCGGCCGACTGGACGGGAAAATACTCCTCAATTCGGATGATGCCCCGTATACCCATGTTCTGTGTAATCTCTACTGCGTTGGTGCTCCAAGGAGTGATCATTTCACGGCGAGGACCGACATAGTAACCTTTAACTTCTTCAGCGTCAATCAACTGCGCATTTCCATAGAGCCAGTTCAGTTCGCTGATTTCGTTCTCGTTGAGTTTTGCCGATGTCTCTGTGGCCAGCACTGTACCCGTAGGGGCTTTGAAAAAAAGAATCATTTTGAGAGTATTTGGTTTTGCTCCACAAAATTAACCAATTATTCCCGTTTAATATAGAGAAAGAAATGCTATTCTAAGCATCGGTTGATAACTGTCAGCCATCCCGCCGGTAAATCTGCGATTTTCTCAGCTCCAGAAACTGATGGCGATATTCTACAGATACAGGGAGCGTAACAGGATAGGGTCTGTAAAGTATGATTTTCATGGATCGCATGTCCCCCACAACCGCTATCACATAATCAATATTCACAATGTATGACCGGTGACAACGTACAAAGTTGTGTGTGAATGCCGCCTGAGCGTGTTTCATTGTACATCTGACAATGCTCTGCCTGAGAGAATTGTCTTCATTTATCGTAAGAATAATCAGGTAATTGCCTGCTGCGCTGATACAGATTACTCTATCGGGCCTGACAGACATGGCTGATATGTCATTCCCCCTGCCGGAAGTGGATACTGCGTTTTTCATGGTTTCGGTTATCTGGTACAAAAGTAATATTTTCCGACTTATTTGTTACGCTTACTGAAACGATGAATTATTCTGTCAGTAACGATGCATAGCACTACACTGCCTGCAATAATCAGTAAAGCTCCCAGTCCGAACAAAGGGCCGGAGGTGTCCAACAGCGATGGTACGAACTTGAATGCCGTGACGATAAAGCCTATGAAAATGCTATGTATCAGGTAGATGGTATATGACGATTCCGATATGGTGACGAACGGCCTGATGGCGCGCTCAGGCATTGTCTGCATAAGAGAAGATAATGCCATTATTACGGCAATCCATATAAATGGAGCTGCAGAAGGTGCAAATTTGAATAATAAACCCGATGCAAGTATTATCACTGTGGCGACAGGTTTGTCTGGCTTGTCCAAGTCCAGTCCTGCATCGTACAGAACTGCTCCCAGCATAAAGTACATCAGATATTCGGCCGCCTTATTCAGACAGAAGATGGTCGGATAGTGAAATGATGGAGCTACGTACGGAAGATAGTGCGCGGCAATGCCGATAATCAGGAGTACGATGTTTCCACCTTTCCACCGGAACAGTGGAACAATTACGAATATCCACCAGAGCGCGAAAATGAACCAGAGATGGATTGCTGCTTCGGGCTCATACAGCATTTTCAGGAAGGCATCGACACCTACGGCATTTTTCAGTTCCATTCCCATCAGTGCCTGACTTGACAGTTTGATGGAGATGATTACTGCTGATACAATCAGATATGGAATGAGCAGGCGCTTCGCCTTTCTTCCAAGGAATTTCAGATATGTCTCTTCGCGTTTGGCCAGTTCGTATACATAACCGCTGATAAACATGAACAGGGGCATGTGAAAGGTGTATATCCATTCTCTTGTATTCACATACCAGTGCGGGGAATTGTCTGGGAAATAATGTCCTGCAACAACCAGAATGATACCGATTGCCCGTGCAATGTCTATGCTGACTATCTTCTTCATATCCTCTCCTCCTTGCCGAATATCGCTTATCGTGCGACGAGTCCGCCGTCTACCAGGTAGTGGCCGCCTGTGCAGAAACTGGAGGCATCGGAAGCGAGGAAGTACATCAGATTGGCGACTTCTTCGGGACGACCTGCACTGCCGCGGGCGTACAGCTTGTTTTCCTGTTCCCAGTAGTCCTCCATCGTGCAGTTGTTGATTTTTGCAAAGTCAATGAACAGATTGTCTACAAGCGGAGTGCGGATAGTGCCTGCACAGACTGCGTTCACACGGATGCCGTATTTCCCGAGGTCGATGGAAAGGCTGCGGGTAATCTGACCTAATGCGCCTTTGGTCATACCATATGCGAAACTGTTCGGCTTGCCTACGAACCACTGGTCGGAGGCGTTGATAACGACTGTACCACCACCGTTTTTGATGATGTATGGCAATGACTCACGCAGGGTGTTCACGGTACCGTAGATGTTGGTCTGAACTATAAGGTCCAACTCCTCATCGCTGATGTCCAGAATTGTGTTTGCACGGTGAATCCCTGCATTCGCAATCACGCTGTCGAGCGTTCCGAAACGTTTCACGACTGTTTCCACAGCCTTGCGTATTTCCTCTTTATTGCGTGTATTGCCCTTTACGAATATCAGTCGTTCAGGCTCGTTTATCTCCTTAAGATTCGCCTGAGCCGTTTCCTCATTTATATCCATAAAGCCTACATTCCAGCCTTCTTCAATGAATTTTCTCACTGCGGCTGCGCCAATGCCAGTCGAACCTCCGGTAATTATAACAGTTTTTGTCATAGAAAAATGGTAAAAATCACATAGCGAATTTAAGCATTATTTGCACAACTCCTATTGACGCATCCGAGGAAACGCGATATTTTTATAGTATCGCAGTATGAAACAGACAACGAATAAAAAAAACCGGCCAAAAAATATTTCTGGCCGGTTTCTTCTGAATTTGCCTTAATCGTTTATTCGACAGTCTCAGCCTGCTGTGCCGGCTCTGACTCTGACTCTTTCTTCTTGGCCAGGTACTCCGGAAGACTCAGTCCTGCCAGATCGAAGAGATCCGACATCGGCGGAACCGACTTCATCAGACCACTCAGAAAATTGGCGGTAGAGCCTTTTCCGTCTGCACTGTTTCCTGAATCCCAAACGGTTACGTGATCGATGTTTACGCCCTTGATTGCCTCGACCTGAGTCTTGACTAGTTCCGGCATCTTTTCGGACATAAGCAGCATGAACGCCTTGGCTGCATCGCCTCCGGCGGCCTGCACCATCTTGTCGTAACCTGCAGCCTGCTTGGTCAGAATCTCGAAATAGCCCTTAGCCTCAGCCTCCATCTTGGCGAAAATAGCGTCGGCTTCACCCTTGGCGTTGATTCTTTTCTTTTCTGCCTCTGCCTCTGCAGCTATGATAACTCTCTGCTTGTCAACCTCCTGCGCGACAAGGATGTTTGCCTGCTGAGTGGAACGCTCGCGCTCGGCACGTGCAAGCTCGGCATCACGCTCGGCAATATAGGCATCCTGCAGAGCCTTGGCCTGCTGGACCTTTTCGGCGGTGACTGCCAGACGGTTTGCTTCGGCTTCCTTCTCGCGGCGGAATGCCTCGGAGTTGGCAATTTCGACCTTGGCGTTGTTCTCACCCTGTACTGCTATGGCGTTGGCCTGCGATGTACGGATACGTGTCTCCTTGACGGCATCGGCCTTACCGATTTCACCGTTTCTGTCCTGTTCGGCAACGCTGACCTTGGCCTCGTTGATGGCCTTGGCGGCAGCCTCCTTGCCGAGAGCCTGGATATAGCCGGACTCATCCTTGATATCGGTTACGTTCACGTTGATGAGACGCAGGCCGATTTTCTTGAGTTCGACCTCGACGTTCTTGGCGATTTTCTCAAGGAAAGTGTCGCGGTCACTGTTGATTTCCTCGATGGACATAGTGGCGATGACAAGACGAAGCTGGCCAAACAGAATATCGCGTGCCAGTTCCTGAATCTCTTCGGCTGTCAGCCCCAACAGACGTTCGGCGGCATTGTTCATACTGTCGGATTCCGTCGAGATACCTACCGTGAAACGGCAAGGTACGTCAACGCGGATGTTCTGACGGGACAGGGCGTTTGTAAGATTGGCATCGATAGAAATAGGTGTCAGGCTTAAATATGCGTAGTCCTGAATGACAGGCCATACGAATTTGCCGCCGCCGTGGATACATTTGGCCGAACCGCCTCCAGTCTTGCCGTAAACTACCAGAATCTTGTCGGACGGACAGCGTCTGTACCGTCTGATGATGGTTACAAACAGGATGAACAGCAGTATTATCGCTATCATCAGAATAATTGAAACATCTCCCATAATGCTATTTACTTGTTAATGATTTTTACCAGAAAACAGTCATCGCCTATCACATCGGTTATCTGAACCTTGCCGCCGGTAGGTACTTCATCGGCATCGTCGGTCACTGCGTCAATTTCGTGAACCGAGCCGTTGACGCTGACCTGGACCTTGCCTCTGCCTGCGCGTGCGGCCGGAATGCGCAGGTAGACATCGGCAGCCTTTCCGATTGCGCTCTCCAGATAGAAGGAGCCGTCGTGGGCCAGACCCAGCATGGCCTTGAACATCAGCACGAAGGCGAGGATAAAGAGCAGACCTATCAGAATGCAGACAAAATACAGCCAGAAGCGGCTCTGGATGTGATCGTAAAGGATGACTCCTGACCATCCGTAACCCAACAGAAAATTAATCAGGTTGCGGAAAGAGAAAAGACCGCCGTAACCGGCATCGCCAGAATCGACATCATCGACTGTACAGAAGTCGGAATCGGCACCGACACCGGCAAAGGTAATTACTGCCTGAATCAGAAATACAGCACTGGCTGCAATAGCAATCACCCAGAAAATTCTTAGCGGGGTGTCCAAAGAACTTAAAAATTCTATCATATCGTATACTCTTAGTTAACTTTGTTTTTCCAAATTTATACTTTTTACTTCAATCTGCAACGGACAGGCACTTTTTTTTTGACATATTGGTATATTTTCGGAATGGGTGGTGGCGATATTTGTTTTTTTTACCCGTGCGCGGATTTCCTTTGCGGAGTAATTGCTATTTTTGCAGAGATATAGCAGCCTGACAGACTGATGGATTTCTCGATGTACGACACCCTTTTGGGACTACCCCTGCTGCAGGGACTTTCCAAAACTGAACTTGAAGACGTTCTTGCAAAGGTCCGTTTCGATTTCTCGTCTGTTCAGGATGGGGATACATTCATAAAGGCCGGAGACGTATGCGACAGTTTCGTGTTCCTGCTCGGCGGCTGTGTGATGTCCCGTTGCAACTCGGCGGACGGCCGTCTTTCGTTCGGTGAACTACTTTCGGGACCTGCGCTGCTGGAACCGTATTCTATGTTCGGAATGCATCCCCTGTTCAGAAAGAGCTACACAGCCAGCGGCAGTATCAGCATTCTCAGACTTGACAAGCAGTATCTATATTCGGAACTGTACAAATACAACATCTGCAGAATGAATCTGCTGAATATGCTCAGCGGACGCATTCAGTCTTCTGAAAATGAACGCTGGGATATTCATGGAACCACAATCAGGGAACGCATAGTCGCGCTGATGAAGAGGCTCTCCGAAGGACAGCAGGGCTACCGTGAGATTCGTGTCAGGATGGAGGATCTGGCTGAAATTCTCGGAGAGACCCGCTTGAATGTGTCGAGGACACTGAATCAGATGGCTGCCGACAATGTAATATCGCTTAAACGCGGCGGGTTTGACATCCCGTCTCTTGAACTATTATAAATAGGTATGGATAACGAAAAGCAACACAGGCTGGATGTCCGCTACGCACGGATGGCAAGGATATGGGCCGAGAATTCGTATTGTGAACGCCGTAAGGTCGGTGCGCTGGTGGTCAAGGATCAGATGATCATATCTGACGGATACAACGGCACTCCAACCGGATTCGAGAATATCTGTGAGGATGAGAACAATGCCTCGAAACCTTATGTGCTTCATGCTGAGGCCAATGCAATTACAAAACTGGCGCGTTCGAACAATAGCAGCGACGGCGCTACAATGTACTGCACGGCATCGCCCTGCATTGAGTGCGCCAAACTGATAATTCAGGCTGGAATCAAGCGGGTGATTTATTCGGAACAGTATCGCCTTACGGATGGCATCGACCTTCTGCGCCGTGCCGGAGTTGAGGTGATTTATCTTAATCCATCTGACGAAGAATGAAAAAGAGATATGTAGTGCTGCTCTCGGTGTTTTTCCTGCTGCTGGGCTTTGCGGCCGGAAGCAACATTATGTCGAGAATATGGCGCAGACAGACTGTGCAGCTTGAGTATGCTCTAAAGGTTACAGGGCGGGGCGGAAAAGTGAACACGCTGATAAGTGCGATAGACCAGCTGTATGTGGATTCTGTCGATGTCGATACCCTGGTAGAAGCGGCTCTGCCGGTGATTCTCCAGAAACTTGATCCTCATTCTCAGTACTATCCTGCTGAAATAGCTCAGGAGAGCAATGACGAACTTCACGGCAGCTTCTCCGGCATCGGCATACAGTTCTCGATGCCAGACGACACCATCCATGTCAATAGTGTCATAAAGGGCGGTCCATCCGAAAAGGTGGGAGTACTGGCGGGAGACCTGATTCTCTATATCGATGACTCTCTGTATGCGGGAAAGGGTTATAAGAACACTGACATGGTCAAACTGCTCAAGGGTCCCGAAGGTTCCGAAGTGAAACTGGGTGTCAAACGCCAGGGCAGCGATGACATCATTGACTTTGTGATAGAACGCGGCCCCATTCCGGTCAAGAGCGTTGATGCAGCCTATATGGTCGAGGACAATATCGGTCTCATCGCACTCAACAAATTCGGAGAGACCACATATTCCGAAATGCTTGCTGGGCTTGCCAAACTGAAGAGCGAGGGCTGCGAGCGGTTGATTGTCGATTTGCGCGGCAATACAGGGGGGTATCTTGGCTCGGCAATCCAGATAGCCAATGAATTCCTGCCGAAGGGACAGATGATAGTCTACACCCAGGGTGTACACAGCAAATACGCCGCAGAGTATGCGAACGGGCGCGGTTATTTCCAGGACATGCCGATGGTAGTGCTCATAGATGAGATCAGCGCATCGGCCAGCGAAATATTCTCAGGCGCCATTCAGGACAATGACCGCGGAACAGTCGTAGGCCGCCGCTCATTCGGAAAGGGACTGGTTCAGCAACCAATCGACTTTAGCGACGGCTCCTGCATCAGACTGACCATCGCCCGCTATTATACGCCAGCTGGCCGCTGCATCCAGAAACCATACGGCGGCAGCGAGGAGGAGTACGAGATGGATATTATCAACCGCTGGGAACGCGGCGAGTTCTTCTCGGCCGATAGCGTGCATCTTGATGAGAATCAGGTGTTTACCACTAAAGGCGGCCGTAAGGTATATGGCGGAGGCGGAATTATGCCTGACGTGTTTGTCCCGCAGGATACGATAGCCTACAATGCGTATTATGTTGCGGTAATGAACAGGAGCCTCGTCAATAAATATTCCTTGAAGTATGTGGATTCGCACCGTGCCGAACTGTCAGACCTCAAAGACTGGAGAAGTGTGGTGGACTATGTCGACAGGAATGGTCTGTACGAGGACTTCATCAGCTACGCTGCAGCCGAGGGCGTGAGCAGGCCTGCATCGCTTCCCGCTTCGATAGTGGAACAGCTGAAACGCCTTGTCCGCTCTGGAATAATGTATGATCTGCTTGATTTAGAGGAGTATACAGCGTACATTAATACTCTGGACAATACGGTACTGAAGGCAGTTGAGATTTTGAAGGAACAGAACTGATCACAGCGCTTCGGCGAAGGATCACTTTACAGCTATCCTGCATATCACCTGGGCCCCGACATAGTCGTTCAGGGCTTTGACCAGTTCGCTGCGGCGCATGACTATCTCGTTCTTGAGAGCAGCCGACGACATTGTGACGAACAGTGTCTGGTTGTGAATCTGCAGGTCGCGGGTGTAACGCGAAACAGTCTTACCCATGATGACGTTCCACGCCTGAATCATGCGGAATTCGTTCAGCGGCATTTCGAGCCCCTCTTCGCGCAGGAAGCGGTACACTGCGTCACGTACGGTTTCTCCCTCGGTTCTGATCATATCACTTCTCCCCCTGTGACGGTGAATATGCGGAAATCGCTTGACAGGAGTTCCAGAATCTGATCCAGGTGACTGCGATTCACATCGGTTATGAAAATCTGGCCGAAGCAGTCTCCGGAAACAAGTCTGAGTATGTTCTCTACGCGTTTTGAGTCGAGTTTGTCGAACAGGTCGTCCAAAAGCAGCAGAGGCTTGCGCCTGCCGCACGACTCGGCCAGATGCTTGTACTGCGCAAGTTTAAGTGCAGTCAGGAAACTCTTGTTCTGTCCCTGTGAGCCTTCGCGTCGGATGGGGTAGCCGCCGAGAGTCATCTCCAGTTCGTCCCTGTGTATGCCGTGCAGAGTGAATCCGACGATACGCTCCTTGGCACGCATGTCTGCCAGCTGCAAGTCCAGCGGGCCGTCGTCGAGATGGGATTTGTACGAAAGACCGACCTGTTCGCTGCCATTTCCAATCTCGGAGTACATCTCCTGAAAGTATGGGATGAGCGTGTCGATGAACTCCTTCCGCTTGCCGTATATGAACGAAGCGTTGCTTGCCATCATCATCTCCCATATCTCAAACTGTCCGGAATCCGGCTCGGGCTCGCATTTGAGCAGTGCGTTTCTCTGGGACAGGGCCTTGTTGTAGTTAATAAGGTGTTCCAGATAATTCCTGTCGTACTGGGATATGACGATGTCCATGAATTTGCGACGCTCCTCACTGCCTCCCGAAATGAGCATACTGTCATCGGGCGATATCATCACCAACGGAATGAGTCCGATGTGCTCCGAGAATCGGCGGTAGTCCTTGCCGTCCCGCTTGAACTGCTTGCGTCCGCCTGTCCTGAGGCTGCTGCTTATTGTGAATGACTCGCTTGAGTCCGCATTGACGTCTGAATGGTAAGTGCCGCTGAGCATCATGCCGCCTGAATCGTGCAGTATGGTCTGAGAGTCGGTCGGGCTGAGCGAACTGCGGCAGAAGGACAGATAATGTATGGCGTCAAGGATATTGGTCTTGCCCATTCCGTTGTCGCCGACCAGGCAGTTTATCTTCGGAGAGAACTGAAGTTCAGCCTGTGATATGTTCCTGTAATTCATCAGGAAAAGTCGTTCCAGATACATTCAGGGTGCTAATTTTCAGCGAAGTTAACCAATTTCTCTGTAAAAAATGTCTCATTTGTTTTATACTAGTCAAAAAAAGAGTACTTTTGCAGTCACTTATAAACAAAGAACTCAGATATTGTCTGTTATGGCACAGAAGAATACAAAAAAAAATGAGACTAAGTCTGCACAGGAGCAGCAGGTTACTATTGAGGACAGACTCAACAACTGGGAAGCTTTCTTTGAAAAGAACGGTAAACTGGTTGTAGCATGCGTTATCGCACTTATCGTAATCGTTGCCGGTATTGCTCTTTATAAGGTCAAGGTCGTAGCGCCTCGCGAAATCAAGGTTTCTGAGTATCTGTACCCGGGTGAGAACTATTTCATGTCCGAGAACTATGAACTGGCTCTCAATGGTGATGAGAACGGCTACATCGGTTTCAAGGAAATAGCTGAGACTTACGGCGGAACAAAGGCCGGCAAACTGGCTGGCGCTTATGCAGGTCTCTGCCTTGCACAGCTTGATCAGTTCGAGGAGGCTATCCCGTATCTGTCAAAATTCAACGGTAAGGATCAGATTGTCGGCCCGTCAGTTATCGGTGCTCTTGCAAACTGCTACGCTTCGACGAATCAGTTGGACAAAGCTGTCGAGTCTTTCCTTAAGGCTGCCAAGAAGGCTGACAATGATCTTCTTACTCCGTACTACCTGAGTAACGCTGCTCTTATCTACGAGGAGCTCGGTAAGAATGCAGAGGCTATCAAACTGTACGAGCAGATTAAGAGCGAGTATCCCGCATCACGCGAGGGTGCCGCTGCAGAAAGCTATATTACTCGTCTTAGCTCAAAGTAAGACCTGACTGATATACGGGTGAATTCCAGAGTGGCCAAATGGGGCAGACTGTAAATCTGCTGTCTCTCGACTTCGGTGGTTCGAATCCATCTTCACCCACAAGACAAGCGACCTTTTCAGGCCGCTTGTCTTGTTATTGTATGATTGTCTGTTATCCGAAGAGTTTGCCGATAAGATCCTGTCGCCCTATTCTGCGCAGTTCGGCGATTATGGCTGCCCTTTGTCCTGGTTCGTACCAGAAGAAGAACTGCCTCTGAGCCAGTTTCTCACGCGGCGAACGAGCTGTGTATACTGCCTTCATAGTGTACGGGTTTATACCGGTATAGAATATCTCAGTACTGAGAGTCATTGGAGTAGGGGTAAAATCCTGTATCTGCTCCAGGTGAAAATTCAGTCTTTTTGTGATAACTGCCAGTTCTGCCATATCCTCTGTGCTGCACCCCGGATGGCTGCTTATGAAGTAAGGAATAAGCTGTTGGCGCAGTCCACACTGGCGATTGACATTCTCGAACTCTTTTTTGAACTGTTCGAACTGACGGAATGGCGGCTTGCGCATTATGTCCAGTACCGAATCGGACGTATGCTCCGGAGCTACCTTGAGCCTGCCGCTTACATGATTTGCAATGAGTTGTCGGGTATATTCGCGGTGTGAACGGTTAACGTTGCTGTCATCCGACGCGTGCAGCAGTATATCGTACCTGATTCCGCTTCCGATACATATCTTGGTAACACCGGGCAGGGCTGAAGCCTCCCTGTACAGTGCCGTCAGCGGACGCAGGTCTGTATTAAGATTGGGGCATACACTGGGATGAAGGCAGGTGGGACGCTTGCATTTGCGACAGAGTTCCCTATTCCTGCCGCCCAGACCGTACATATTGGCCGACGGTCCTCCCAGGTCGGATACATAACCCTTGAAATCCTCCATCTGCGTGATGGCTTTCACCTCCTTGAGTATGCTTTCTCTGCTTCGGCTTACAATCTGTTTGCCCTGATGCGCCGAAATTGTGCAGAAGGCGCAACCTCCAAAGCATCCCCTGTGTATGGTGACAGAATGGCGTATCATCTCGTATGCCGGAATTCTTTTTCCGTTATAGCGCGGGTGGGGCAGACGTGTATACGGCAGATCGTATACTGCATCCAGTTCGGCTGTGGTCATCGGTTCGTACGGAGGGTTGATGACGACAAAGTTTCCGTCAGTCTCCTGTACAATGCGTGAGGCGACTATCTTGTTTGACTCCTCTTCTATGCGCCTGAAATTATCGGCCTGTGCGAAACGGTCTTTCAGACATTCGGCATGTGGATGAAGTCTGATGTCATCCGCTTTGATACCATCGGGAACCTCTTTGCACATAATGGCTATCTGAGGTAGGGACTGGATATCTTCGGGATGGCCGCGCCTTATGGCATCGGCGATGGCCGCTACCGGCTTCTCGCCCATCCCGTAAACTAACCAGTCGGCACCGCTGTCTGCCAGTATGCTCGGGCGCAGCCGGTCCTGCCAGTAATCGTAATGTGTCAGACGGCGCATTGAAGCTTCGATGCCTCCAAGCACGACTGGAACATCCGGAAACAGTTCCTTCAGAATGCGGGTATAGACTATTGACGG
>JAZUJU010000032.1:0-22711 GCA_045642985.1 Bacteroidaceae bacterium
GTATGCGTTGCCGCAGGCTATTGCACCAAGTCCGAAACGCTTTGCCGGAGCCTTGAACAAATTGAACGGAGACTCATCGGCCAGTTTCCGGATTTCAGTCTGTTTCTCCAACAGTCCGGCATAGCGACGACGGGCGATGGCAGGCAGAAGCACCCAGTCACGGGTTCCGCTGACAGGATTCAACGCATTCTGCTCGCGCTTCGGCCTAAGTTCAACGACAGCCCGGGAATGAGCCAGACGCGTTACTGTACGCATCAGCACCGGCAACCTGAGCGATTCCGACATATCGTATGCGAACGACATCATATCGTAGGCCTCCTGCTGGCTGGAAGGTTCAAGAACAGGAATCATCGCAAACTTGCCATAGAAACGGGTATCCTGCTCATCCTGAGAGGAGTGCATCGACGGATCGTCTGCCACCAGGACAATCAGGCCACCGTTGACTCCAGTAATAGAAGAGTTCACGAACGGATCGGCAGCAACATTCATACCGACGTGTTTCATACAGACCAAAGAGCGCTTGCCTGCGAACGACATGCCGAGGGCTGTCTCCATCGCAGTCTTCTCGTTAGTACACCAGCGATTGTGAATATTTGCTCCAGTAGCTTTGCAGTAGCCCTGTATATACTCCGTAATTTCTGTAGAAGGAGTACCCGGGTAAGCATAAACGCCACTAAGCCCTGCATCTATTGCACCCTGGGCAATAGCCTCATCACCCAATAAAAGTTTTTTCATTCTCTGAATAATTCAAAAACAGCCGCAGTGTGCTTTGAAGAACAACTGCGGCGAGTCTATTAGCACTTAAAAAATCTGATTACCAGGTCACTCTGTAATTGCCGCTCAGGTGAAGCAGAGCAAACAGATTGATCAGGCCGTCATAATATACGTCATAGTAACCATCTTCGTACATGTCAGGGCGCATTTCCATATTCCAGAATTCGCGAACCAGATCCTGGCTGTACTCACTGTCAACCATCAGACTGGTGGTAGCCGTTGTACCGACAAAACCGATTGAGTGACGCAGTTTGCGGAAACCGCCGGCGCCCATAATTGATTTCGGCTCCTTTCCATCCAGACCGAACTGATCCGGGAACTCATGAATTCCGAATGCAGCTACAGTGTGCTGGAACTTGTTGGCATACTCACTCTGCCACTCTAAATCCTTATTGTACAGATTGAAATCCATTGCTATATTCATAGGAACACGCCAAGAATCATAATGGAATTCCGAGCCACGGTTAGGAGTACCGTCAAACTGGCCCTGATCAGGATTGATTGCACTCTCCTCATTTACGGCAGTATGCAGATACTTGCGGGCATTGTCAGCCAGCTCACGATACAGGTCTTCACGACCATCCTGTGCCAGTTCAGCCCAAACCTCGTAGAATGCAGGCAGATGATATGACGGGTCGGTCCATTCGTTAGAACGTCTGTCCGGGCAGAAGTTGATGAGCTTGTGTTCCATATTGATGATGTTGGTGACACCGCCAGTACCGTCCTTCGAGAACAGGTCGTTCAGCAGTTCCTGAGCCTCAGCCAGATAGTCAAACTCCTCGAATGAGCCCCAACGGCGTGAAGCAAGCAGAAGGTCGGTTACGAAATACAGCTCGCCGTCACTTGCAGAGCCGCCAGAATTGCGACGGCCGTCAACGCGGCATGACCAAGCGTAAAGACCGTGGGAAGGCCCCTCCTCGTTATGACGCATAAAATGCCTTGCCCAACGCCACAGTTTGTTAAACATCTCAGGTTTGTCCATCTGAACTGCAACCATCATAGCATACGACATACCTTCGGTACGGACATCACGGTTCTTCACGTCAGAGATATATCCCATCATCTGGCCGTCAACCTGAACGTCAAAATATGCGCGTGTGGGGCTCTCGAACACCTGGTAGTAAGCATTTGCAATCTTGGCGTCGATATCAGCCTGCTTGTATCCCAATTCCTTGAAATAGTTACGGTACTTGCCAGTAACGGCTGCACCTTTTTTCCAAGGAGTCATCTTCTTGGCATCAACTGCCTGAGTGCCGAAAAGCAACAGAGCGGAAAGACACAATGCTGTAAATTTGAAAAGCTTCATACAATGCAAAGTATTGGTTAGTGAGAATTACTGATTAATATACGATTTCCAACGCTCGTAAGCCTCGGTGTAGGCATCCTTATTGGCAATGCTCGGCTCGATGACATCAATCTTCTGAAGAGTGGAGAACGCTTCGTTATGATCCTTGTAGATGCCTGCGCCCATACCGGCACCTCTTGCAGCGCCGATTGAACCGTCTGTATCATAGAGCTCGATGGTAGCACCCGTTACTCCGGCAAGAGTATTGCGGAATATAGGGCTCAGGAACATATTCGCACGTCCAGCGTGAATCTTGCTGACAGGCATACCCATCTGCTTCATAATGTCAATTCCGTACTTGAACGCGAAAACGATACCCTCCTGACAAGCTCTGAGAAGATGAGCACGGTTATGAATATTGAAATTGATGCCGTGGAAACTGCATCCTGCTTCACGATTCTCAAGGACACGTTCAGCGCCGTTACCGAAAGGAAGGACGCTGACGCCACCGGCACCGATCGGAGCCTTTGCAGCCAGTTCGTTCATCTCATTGTAGCTGTACCCCTCGGACATTATGTTTCTCTTCATCCAGGCGTTAAGAATACCTGTGCCGTTGATGCATAGCAGAACGCCCAGACGAGTCTTGGTGAACTCGTGATTTACATGAGCGAAAGTATTGACTCTTGATTTCGGGTCATAGCTGATTTCACCGTTCACACCATAAACTACACCCGAAGTGCCTGCGGTAGATGCAATCTCGCCCGGTTCGAAAACATTCAGCGAAAGAGCATTGTTCGGCTGATCACCGCCACGATATGTGACAGGAATGCCAGCAGCAAGTCCGAGCTCATCGGCAACCTTCTGTGTCAGACGGCCCTGTTCAGCGAATGTCGGTCTGATTTCCGGAATGAACGAGCGCGGAATTCCATAATAGTCGAGAAGGAACTGAGCGATATCGCCCGTCTGGAAATCCCAGAACATACCCTCAGACAGACCGGAAACAGTAGTGCAAGCCTCGCCGGTCAGACGCATTGCGATGTAGTCACCGGGAAGCATTATCTTGTCAATCTTCTCGAAAATTTCCGGTTCATTTCTCTTGACCCAGGCAAGTTTCGAAGCCGTGAAATTGCCCGGAGTGTTCAGCAGATGTGTAAGGCACATAGAATTGCCCAGATTCTGGAAAGCCTCCTCACCGATGTGTACGGCACGGCTGTCGCACCAGATGATAGCCGGTCTGAGTACCTGCTGATTCTTGTCAACGCAGACAAGTCCGTGCATCTGATAGGAAATTCCGATGGCGGAAACGGACTTGGCATCGATTCCACTCATGCTCATGATATCAAATGTCGCGAGCTTGAGATAACTCCACCAGTCATCAGGATTCTGTTCTGCCCATCCGGGATTCACGGCCTTTATCGGGGCCTCGGATTTGGGAGCAAACGATGTGGCGACACATGCGCCGGTAGTAGCATCAACTAAACTGGCCTTCACTGAGGAGCTGCCAATATCATAACCTAACAAATACATAAGTAATATTTTTTTGTAAAATTTGCCATTAATGCGTATTAAGTTTCAAAGATAGTAAAAATGATATATAAAACCGGTGGAACGATTGGAAAATCGCTCCACCGGCCTATTACATTATCAACTTTGATTAATGGCGGTCTTCTGGGAAAAGGTCATTAGCATAGACACTCTTCGGAACAACCTCAATACAGTTGAAGGCACATACCGAACCTGACGGATCGTCATTGGTAACCAGACGGATTCTGAACCAGTAGTTCTTCTTGGCAGAGAAATAGTCTGTAGTAAGAATCTTACGAAGGAAGTCAGTACGACCTGTACGCATGTTACTACCATTACCGCACTGTGCATTGTAGGAATCCATACCCTTCATATAGCCACGGTTATGCATATCCTTGTCGTTTGCAGCGATAGCAGCCTCCCACTCCTCGTCGGTCATACCCTGCTCACGCAGGTCGTCATCAGTAATATAACCGATCTTCGGATCTTCTGTCGGCTTGGTGCTCAAATCAACAGGGATACCGCAGGCAGTGTAGGTAATGCTGTCTGAACCGTCCTCCTGAACACCGAGGTAAATCTGGACAACGCCACGGTCACTCTTCGAAATGGTCATACCGACATTGTCAGTAAGAGTACAGTATGTCATTCTCAGTTCGTAGATACCATCTTCAGGTACTGGTGGAATCTTGAACGAAATATCGTAGGAACCACGAATTGTAACCTCGTTGCTTCTGAAGATAGTGAAATCCGGATTTGTATAACGGACCCAAGCCTGGGTCTGCTCGGAGCGACGCACGTTCTTGCAGAAATCAGTCTTATGACCATAGGTGATACCACCGCTTGAACTGTTATAGTAACGGCCCAGTCCACCATCGTTGATGAAGTCAGGAGAAAGCGTTGAACACATGACTCTCATACGGCAGTTCAGAGCGTTCTGACGTGTCTGATCATCATAAACGAGCATCTTGTCAATGTAATGATATACACCATTGATTGCAGTGTTATCAATGCTGCCATCCTCGACCGTCTTCTGGATTTCAACACCCTCAATCATACCTGCACCTTCGAACTGATCGCCAGGTGCGCCTTTGCGGTTGATGAACTTACCACCTGTCTGAGGCGAGCTGAGACGCATTACAGAGTGAGGCATCATAGTCTCGAAGAAGTCCTCGACGTCAATTGCCGGCCACTGTACGAAACTGTTCTTATAGTCAGGCCTTTCGGCAAATTCCACAATGTTGAACTGGTTGTAGTGGAGCTGTTCGGGGAGCAGATGGTATGACACAAACTTGTTCAGCGGGTGATTGCGGTTGGTGTAATCATCCTTTGCACAACCGTCCTCATATCCGTAGATTCTCTCAGCATATGCAATAAGGTCCGGCAGACTATTGATGCCGTTCGCCGCCATAACCGAGTTCGGTTCAACGAACGCGGTAAACTTGAAATATCTGAATTCCGGGAATATCCAGTAGTCTGTTTCACTACTTGTTCCATAATAGTGCTGTGCTGAATATACTACAGAGTCAACTGAAATCGAATAGTTCGGGTCCTTATAGACGGCGAGTGAGTCTGACATCTTTGTCAGATTCATGGCCTCTACGAAAATGGAGATGTTCTCGTTCTCCTCCATTACATCAGGCAGGAACTTGTTACTTGGATTCAAAGCCTGAGCGATGACATGAACCACACCGTTCTGGACTGAATCGTCCATTTCCTCAATATAAGACTGGTTGATTCTGTACACGACCTTGTATTTGCCATCGTCCGTTCTGGCCGAGTCGGTAACATAGACAAGGTAACGGTCCATCATATTTGAATATGGCAGAGCACCGTCCGAAAGATCCTTGCAGTAGAACTGATGGGTAAGAATATGGGTGAAGGCAATGGTATCGCACTGCTCCTTGGTAAGCGAGTCAATCGAAGTGATACCTCTGTCAGCGAAATACTTTACAAAGCCTTCGTCTGTCGGAGCAAAGCAGGTATATTCGCCATAAGTACGCATTTCTCCCCAGATACCGGCCGTCTTAAGAGCGTGGATGAAGATGCTGAAGTTCATGTCTCCATTCTTGCCGCCATTTTCAAGGAAGCTGGCCACAGTATTACCCGAGAAGGTATAATACTGACCCGGAGCATACTCTTCAAGGCAACCCTGTTGGAAGAACATAGCACCAAACAGCGCTGTCGCGAGCAGGCATTTGCCAAACACTTTCGAAAAAATGTTCTTTTTCATATAATGTTGTTTTTATTAAAAATTCATTCTTTAACACGCAAAAGTACTAAACAATATTTAATTGCCAAGCAAAACTTTAAAAAAATGCAAAAAACAACATCAAATAAATGGTTATTCGGTCAGAAGTTTTTCGGTCAGCGAACTGCCGTCAGGGAAAATATACCTGACCATATTCACACCCTCGAACGGCACAGAAGATTCGACACCCTGAAGATTGTAATACAATATCTCCGTAGGAGTCGCATCGGCTGGCTGCACCCCTGACGGAGCGCCGGTCGTCGGAATCAGACGAATCAGCGCCGTCCCGGATGCGGGAGTCAGCTTGAAGGACTCGGAATTCAGCACTTCGTCGCGCAGCACGCTGCCTCTGCTGTCCGTACACAGCACTCTCCATGCAATCTCCTCGCCGGATTCCAGACTGTTGCCTTTGGCCGAGATCTCATATTCGCGGGCGGTATAAAGCTTACCGTCAAACTTACCTGTAGTCAGTGGGATTCCGTTGATCTGCAGTTTGTCAATACCTGTCTCTGCGGGATCGTTCTCAATTCTGGCCGGTATCGGGGCACCTAACTTGAAATATGAGTAGAACTGGGAATACAGACTCGTGTTCCTCTCCTTGGCCCAGGTCTTCATAGTGGTAATTTCCTTCTCCCAGTCAGAGACAGTACCGCCGTAAAGTGCTTTATGATAAGTCATTTCCAACTGCATCAAATCCTTTACACCATCAAACACAGACGCGACATTGTCAGCTGACAGGAAATCGCCCAGATATACTGTGAAACGGTCAATGAACAGTTTCTTGAACTCCGGGATCTGCATTATACGACACATCAGACGGGTTGCATCTTCGGAGTTGGCCCCTTCGTAGTTGTTAGGGAAGACATTGTACGGATCTCTCAGAATCCATTTCAGATACTCGGCATTGCTGGCTCCGCCGGCCTTGTTGCTGCTTTCTCCGTGATAATAGCAGAATCCGAAGCTGCGGTCAATGTCCTTCAGGAAGAAGCGCCATTTTCCGCCATCCTCTGTCGGTCGCCACATCACGAGGTTGTTACCAGGAAAATCGGTGTTCGAAGCATATACATTGGCAATGAGGAAATTGGCAAATTCCTCCACATCGATTCTGTCGGCGTACTGACTGTAGTTCGCAACGCCACCCTGACGTAGAAATCCATTGAACTCCTCCCACTGGCTCCATTCGCCGGCCTTGAGACCATCCTGTCCCCAATACGGATTCTCAACCATAGTGATGTCCTCAAGCTTGTCGTAGTTAGCCCAAATATTGTCCTCGTTAGAGCGCTCACGGATATTGAGAATGCCATAATACTGGCCGTTCAGGAACGCAATAGCCGGCTGGAAAGCCTGCCAGTCAACATCTGTGTTCATACCGAAGAGCATATGCATCACTCCGTCACGCATCTGTCCAAGGTTGAAGTCATTTCCGGCATTTCTAAGACTGATTGACGGATTCTTCTCAGTGTCGGGTCTGGTGTCGGACCAGAACTTGTACTTGAAGAAGTCCTTCGTACCGAATCTGGCATTCGCGTAAACCATAAACGACTTCTGGGTGTTTGCCCTGGAATAGCCGCCGCCTACCCTCATCTCGCACAGCTGGTCGAAGGCGGCTTCATTCTTGCCCGCCGGGAAGAATGACATCACTGCAGGACGGCGCCAGTCAACCTTTTCATCGGACGATTTGTTGTTGGTTATTATACCGAGTTTGGAGTCATACAGATTCTTGTCCGAAGTCACCAGCGATACAATCGGCAAAGAGAGTTTTCTGCCCAGATACAGGAATGTACGGGTTGCGGCAGGCGGGGTGATGCACTTGTCAGCATAGACTGCCGCCTTGACTATTGTAGTCTTGGAAATGGAAAGCGGAGCGTCATACACGGGACTCGACGATGTCGGTTCCTCGCCGTTCAGAGTGTAGCGGATAACAGCATCCGTCGGGGAGCTTTTCGGCAGGGAAAGGGTCAGTTCGAGCGGAGACGCACTGCCGTCACTTTCTTCAAACACGCGGCTGTCCGACGAGAACTTGGGATCGCCAAGCACCATTTCGGCAAGACCTCCGGCATTTTTCTTTCCCTTTGTCGGTGTAAGCATATAGCCCAGCTGGTCCGAGCCGTCAGTCTCGCGACCGTATGCCACATTTACCGCTGCCAGCACAGGAAGCTGCAGCGAATCCGCCATTTTCTGGCTAGGATCATACAGATAGACCGTTCCCACCTTGTCGTTTGGGAGCTTGAAATCGGAGTGAATTTCCGAGCCGAACACCCGGCTCTCCTTATCACAATAAATTACAACATAGCCGTGAGCGGGCACATATATATCCTCGTTGGTTTCGTTCCAGAAAACATTCCCGAACCATTCATTCTTCTGGGTCTTCTTGGTGATGACATAGCATTTGGAAAACTTGTCCTTTTTGCCTATCGCGTAACCGGTCAACTTGACGGATGTATTATTCGGGTTGTACAATTCCACCCAGCCGTCAGGGTACTCGTTCAGGGCGTCGGGACTGTCAGTGATGTTTGACTGCATCACCTCGTTAATGACAAGCGATTTGGTCAGGCCGGCAGCACTGACATTGATAGAAGATACGGCCAGAATAGCCACAATTAAGGTCAGATATTTACGCATATTCTGATGTTTTTACAATTTTCAGCGAATTAAGGAATTTTAATTCATATTTCAAAATTTACAACTAAATGTCAATAAGTGCAAAAGCCGGTTTCCACAACAAAAAAAGAGGATGGCCATCCGGTCACCCTCTGTCTTTTGCCGTAATTGCAATCAGTATACTGCCTGATGGAAATAGTCGAAATCGGCATATCCGCCGGTCTCGGATGTCGGATAGCAGTAGAGAGCAGTACGATAACCGGTAAACAGGTCAAGCGTAAACCGCATCTGCAAGGTCTCAGGAATCTGGAACCAGCCCTCCCCGTCAAGCGACCAACATATGAAGGCGGTGTCAGCACCGTATTTGTCACCTTCCTGCGGTGTAAAAATATAGTAAATACGCAGCCAGACCTTGTCTTGGGTAAGCGGAACACGCAGCACCGGAGTCTCACCATTGCCCTGGGGCTGTTCCTGACGGTTCTGACCGGACATCCCGAAACGTCGGGCGGGTGGGACACGAATCGCACCGACCACATAGCGCGTGCCATCCGGGGCGACTTCCACTCCGATGCGGCAATAGTTGCTCTGGAAGGCGCAGATGCCGGCATTGTCACCCGGTTTCATACCCGATACATCAAGCAGGACCTCGCTGTAGCAGCGCGGACCGACAGTTCGCTGTGTAAGCGAATTGCGGGCATCCATTATGCTTGTTGCCTTGTGCCCGGCTTTCAGTCTGAGCCATCCCTTGCGCTCGGTAAGCGACCAGAGCGCATTGTCCGGCTTGTGGTTCCACTGCCAGACTAAGGCCAGTTCATTCTTCCCGCTGTCGAATTCATCCGAAGCGAACACATAGTTTTCGCCGGACGGTTTCAGCTTGACATCGAACTTCTTGACAGGTACGGTATTGTCACCCATAATCGGCCATCCGTCAACCCATTTGAGAGGCTGCAGAGTCGGGATACGACCCACTGCACCATGATCCTGGAACATCATCGCATACCAGTCACCGGCAGGAGTGTCGAAAATCGCACCCTGCGCCACACCGTCACCGCGTCCGTCGAATGCACCCTGAAGAACGGTTTTGCTTTCGTACGGACCGAGCAGATTCTTTGAACGCCAACAGGTTTCAGTGCGGACGCTGTTTGACGGCCAGTCAATGACCAGCACATAGTAGTAGTCGCCTATATGATAGAAATGCGAACCTTCGGCACGCAGATTATACCCCTGACGCGGGGATTCAATCAGCAACTGGTCTATGCCGTTCTCCTTAACCGCCGAACCGTCCGGCTCAAGTTCGGTAATGCGCAACTCGCCATTGCCCCATATTATATATAGGTGGCCGTCCTCGAACAGCATACCTGCATCGTGGAATGCGCGATCAATGACAGAACGTTCCCATTTGCCGGATTCAATATCCTTTGTCCTGTAAACGTAGGTCTTGTTCTGGTCATTGGCTATGAACAGGCAGTAGTAGGTGCCATCGACATACTTGAGGGATGCAGCCCACTGTCCCTTGCCGTACGCATTCCTGCCGTCACGCAGATTGTAGATGTCGTCATCGTTCAGACAGTCGTACACATAATTGACAATCTGCCAGTGTACCAGATCACGGGAGTGCATTATCGGCGCACCCGGACAGTAGTACATCGTTGTGCTGACCATATAGTAGTCATCACCGACGCGGAGCACATCGTTGTCGGGGATATCGGTGTATGTAAGCGGATTGATGCATTCTGTTACATCGGCGGCATACGCAATACCAATGCTGGCTGCCATAAAGACAGCCAGCACGATGGAAAATATAGTCTTATGACTCTTCATAACCGTAAAAGAAAACCCGGATTATTCGAAGGTAAGCCAGTCAACCTGAACTTTACCCTCTGTAGCCATACGTACCTTGAGATGATGGATACCCTTGAGAGCACCGGTAACCTTGGCCGTTGCCTCGATGGTCTGACGGTCGCCTGGAACATCTACAGTAGCGATTACCTTGTCATCCTGAAGTATCTCAAGCTTGCCTGCCGATGGAGGAACAATCTTGACCTTCACACTCTTCGGAGCCTTCTGGAAGTTAACGGTGTTGTACTGTACCCATGCGCCCTTCTCAAAGAATACGGTCTTCCAACCGGCAAAGTAGTTGCTCGGTTCAAGATAAGCGATTGAGTCGCCGCTCTGGCTGAGTGCGCTGTAACGGTCGAGCTGAATTTCTGTGTTCGACTGGGTCACACCGATACCGCGGAGGGTCGGCTTGACCATACGTATGGTGCCGTCCGGCTCAAAGAAGATACTGTCAGCACATACTGAACGGTTCTTGTCAAATTCAGGTGAATACTCGTTGTGATGATAGAACAGATAGGTCTGGCCCTTGTACTCAATGATTGAGTGGTGGTTGGTCCAGCACTTGTTTGCATGCTCCTCGAAGAATACGCCCATAAACTTGTAGGGGCCGAAAATGTTGTCGGCCATACAGTATGCCAGAACTTCCTCGACATCGCGAGCCCACGGGAAGGTCATATAGTAGTGACCGTCGTGCTTGAACAGATACGGGCCCTCGACAAGTCCCTTGGTCGGGACTTCCTCCACGCGGTGACGGTCTGCAGGATCGGTCGATACTGAAAGCCAGTCATCGTTCATCTTGGTGATGGTGATGCCGGGCATTACCAGATAGCCGGTACCATCGTCATCGACAAAGATACACGGGTCAATGCCCATTACGTTATCCAGCGGAGTCTCCTGCGGGATGAACGGTCCTTCAGGATAATCGGAGATGGCGATACCTACGCGGTTACCGCCCATACCACGACGTCCGTTTGCACTTGGCTGTGGCTTTGCTCCTGCCGGGAAGAAGAAATAGTACTTGCCGTTATGAGGCTTGCAGTCAGGAGCCCACATTGAATAACCCTTCTCGTTGACCCAGGGAGCAGTCCACTGGTCAACAATCATACCGTGGTCAGTCCAGTCGGTGAGGTTGTCCGATGAATAGACGTGATAGTCGGCCATGCAGAACCAGTCCTTGCGGGCGTAATCTGCCGGAGCCTTGATGTCGTGCGAAGGATACACGTAAACACGGTCGCCAACTACAAGAGCTGACGGGTCTGCCGAGAACATACCCTTGACGATAGGGTTCTGGGCAAACGCTGCTGTCCCTGCCAAAATTGCGACGGAGAACAGAAATGCGATTTTCTTCATAAAAATATAATTGGTTCGATAATGATTAATTGACTCTGTAAGCGGCCTAGCCGCAAAGTTAATAAGAGTTGCCGAAATAACAAGGATACCCGCTTTTTTATAAAGGTGATTCCGTCCCGGACGACAGGAACTCCAGCGCTCTGACATAAATCGGTTCCAACTGATTGATAATCCTGTAATAAGCGTTCATCCCCCAGATTCCTCTGGCAACCAGCGCCTTCATCTGCACCGTTATGTAGGGGAGCATCTTGGCACAGCCCTCCTCGTCGTATTCAATTCCCGCATCTGAGGCTTTGCGGCGCATCAGTTCAAGCAATTCATCGCCGACCTCGAAGTCCTGAATGTAGGATTCCAGTGTCCTGTACTTTTTTGACAGAGACTTGCGGTTGGCCTCAACATATTCGAGAGACGACTGCAGGACGGCGCCTCTGGCAGCGACTTCGCGATACCACTTTGTCGTTCTGGTGGTATCTATGGGAACGAATATGTCGGGCATGATACCGCCACCTCCATAGACGGTACGATGTCGGACCAGAGTGCTGTACTTCAGGGAATCGGCCAGATGTATGCTGTCGGCGCTGACCAGCTGCCCGCTCATGAGCCGTTCGGCAATATCTGCATCGTAGTCAACATCATTCCCGTAAGGTTTCTGTATGCAGCGGCCCGAAGGGGTGTAGTATTTTGCAACTGTAAGGCGAATCATAGAACCGTCAGGAAATTCGACGGGTGTCTGAACCAGTCCCTTACCGAAGGTTCTCCGTCCGATGACCGTAGCGCGATCCCAGTCCTGCAAGGCACCCGATACGATTTCACTGGCCGATGCGGAATACTCGTCAACCAGCACCACCAGCCTGCCTTCGCGGAACTGTCCGGAACCGTCGGCCCTGAACTGCGCAGGCCGTTCCACCCTGCCCTGGGTATAGACAATCATATTCCCTCGTTCCAGAAACTCGTTTGCTATATCAGCCGCCGCCACCAGATAGCCGCCGCCGTTCCCCTGAAGGTCAAGCACAAGCGACTGCATCCCCTGCTTCTTGAGAGCGTCCATCGCCTTGCGCATCTCAGCGTCCGACGTAGCCCCGAATGTCGAGAGCCTGATATACCCTACAGACTGGTCAATCATATAGTAGGCATCTAGAGTATTCACCGGAATTCTGTCACGGACCACATCAAAATATATGATTCCGTCAATGCCGCGGCGGCACACTCCAAGACGCACGTGAGTGCCCTTTGGTCCCCGCAGATGCTTCATCACATCGGTGTCTGACATCTTCACGCCGGCTATTATCGTGTCTCCTGCGCTGACGATACGGTCCCCCGCAATTATTCCCACACGTTCAGACGGACCGTCGGGAATGGGCTGGACAACAAAAAGCGTATCCTCAAGCATATTGAACTGCACGCCTATGCCTTCGAAGTTACCGTCCAGCTGCTCGTTGGATTTGCGGACCTCGGCAGCAGTCAGGAATGTGGAATGCGGGTCCAGTTCCTCAAGCATGCCGCGTATTGCGCCCTCTACAATGACTGAATCACTCACTTCGTCAACATACAGCGACGAAATAGCAGTCTGCGCCACAAGCAGTTTCTGAAGTTGCCCGTCCAGCTTTATAGTCTGCGCGGAACAGGCCAAACCTACAAGTGCGGGTATTGCCGCAAGCAGGAATCTTTTCACTTTGCGTCCGATTTGAAGGTGCTGATGACCATATCATCTACAGAATGGCCGAAAGCTGACAACTCTCTTACAATGCTGCTGCTGACATGCTGGAATTCGGCTCTAGCCACAAGCAGCAGAGTGTCCGTTCCACCTGTTTTCAGATTCACGTCAGCCAAAAGCGTCTCATTCTCGAAATCCGACTGGCTGCGCACGCCGCGCAGTATGGCATCCGCTCCGACGCGATGAGCAAAATCCATCGTCAACCCATCGTACTGCATCACTTCTACCCGCGGCTCGCTGCTATAATATCGTGAAATCCGTTCCAGACGGTCCTGCACCGGGAACATCGGTTTCTTTGCAGTATTTACTCCTATGCCTATCACTATGCTGTCAGCCACGGCCAGCGCCCTTTCCACCAGATCGGCATGTCCGACAGTAAACGGGTCGAACGACCCCGGAAATAAAAGTCTCATAGTCTTCAGAATTTTTCGACCTCTTCTTCGACGAGATCCTGCTCTACCACAAGATTGTCAATAATGAAATTCTGCCTTTCCATTGTGTTTTTGCCCATATAGAACGACAGCAGGTCAGCCACAGCGTCTGTCTTCTGCAGCGTGACACGCTCCAGACGCATATCGGCGCCGATAAAGTTTTTGAATTCGTCGGGCGATATCTCACCCAAGCCCTTGAAACGGGTTATCTCCGGATCCGGGCTCAGTTTGTCGATAGCAGTACGGCGCTCTTCTTCGTTGTAGCAGTAAATTGTTTCGAAATCACCGCTCTCAGTCACCACACCCGATATGCCAGACAGATTCGGCTTGCCTTTCCTGCGGCGGCGGTTGCGGACCCTGAAAAGCGGTGTCTGCAGAATATACACATGCCCCTTCTTGATAAGTTCCGGGAAGAACTGCAGGAAGAATGTAGTCAGCAGCAGACGGATGTGCATTCCGTCCACATCGGCATCAGTCGCGATTATCACCTTGTTGTAGCGCAGTCCGTCCAGTCCGTCCTCAATGTTCAGAGCGGCCTGCAGCAGACGGAACTCCTGATTCTCGTAAACCACCTTCTTGGTCAGACCGAAGCAGTTCAGCGGTTTGCCGCGCAGGCTGAATACAGCCTGAGTGTTCACATCACGGCTCTTAGTGATTGAACCGCTTGCAGAAAGTCCCTCGGTTATGAATATGCTGCTCTCCTCCTGACGGTCACCTTTCGTATCGGTAAAGTGAATGCGGCAGTCGGCCAGTTTGCTGTTGTGCAGACTGCTCTCCTTGTTGCGCTCGCGCACCAGCTTTGTCATTCCGGCAATGTCCTTGCGCTCCTTCTCCGATTCCTGTATTTTCTGCAGTATCACATCCGAAATCTGCGGATTCTTGTGCAGGAAATCATCCACCTCCTTCTTGATGAAATCGCTGACGAACTTGTTCAGCGACATTCCGCCGTTCGGAGTCATGGTGGTCGAGCCCAGTTTGATCTTGGTCTGACTCTCAAACACAGGTTCCTCGACATTCAGGGCAATTGCGGCGACCATTCCGTTGCGGATGTCGCAGGCCTCGAACGGCTTGCCGAAGAACTCCTTTATGGTTCGGGCAATATGTTCCTTGAATGCACTCTGGTGCGTACCGCCCTGCGAAGTGTACTGACCGTTCACAAATGAATAGTACTCCTCACCGTACTGGCCGGTGTGCGTGAACGCAATTTCGATGTCAGTACCCTTGAGATGCACAATGGGATAACGGCTCTCGGCACTCATACGCTCGTTCAGCAGGTCCTCCAGTCCCGCCTTGGACATCATACGCTGACCGTTGTACATTATGGTGAGACCAGTGTTCAGATATGTGTAGTTGCGCAGCATCGTCTCGATGATGGCCGGTTGGAAGGCATAGCCGCTGAACTTCAGATTGTCCGGTTCAAACAGGATGAGCGTTCCATGCTCCTCGCCGCTCGGCTCGGTACTGTCCGACAGCAGATTGCCCTGCTCGAACACAAGCGTACGCACCTTGCCGTCGCGGAAGCTGCTCACTTCGAAGTGCGAACTGAGCGCATTGACCGCCTTTACGCCCACACCGTTCAGGCCGACGCTCTTCTTGAAAGCCTTGCTGTCAAACTTGCCGCCGGTGTTCAGCACACTGACAGCCTCGACAAGCTTTCCCTGGGGGATGCCACGGCCATAGTCGCGGACTCTGACCCTGTGGTTATCCTCAAGCTCTATCTCGATGCGACGGCCGCAGTTCATGCGGAACTCGTCAATACTGTTGTCAATGATTTCCTTGAGCAGAACATAGATTCCATCGTCGCTCTGCGAACCGTCGCCCAACTTTCCTATGTACATTCCCGGACGGTTGCGCACATGCTCCATATCGCTCATGTGCCGGATATTGTCCTCGTTGTACTGCGGCTGTTCCTGATTATCGAACAATGGGTCCATTACCTTCTCTTCATCCATATCTGTTTCGTCTATAGCTTTTTATCTGATTTCCTTCCTGAATAATGTATGGCGCTTGTGAATCTCATGTTCGTACATCGACCACATAGACTGTACTTGGCTGTTGTCCTCAAGTTCAAGCGTAGTCTCCCCCCACTTGAATCCCATATCAATATAGTGGTGCACCAGATCGGACAGCATTATGGCAGTCACACCCTTGTTGCGGTAGTCCGACGCCACAGCCACAAGCAGCAGATCGAGCGTGTCGGAACGCTTCCACAGCAGAGCCTTGAGCAGATGCCACCATCCGAACGGAAGCATTCGTCCGCGACCTTTCTGCAGTGCGACTGAAAGCGATGGCATCGATATGCCGATGCCGACCAGACGGTCTTCCCCGTTGGTTATCACACACACCATCCTATGGTCAAGTATGCTGAAATATTTGTTGATATACCACTCTATCTGCTTGTCATCCAATGCAGAATAGCCGTGTATGTCCTTGTATCCTTCGTTCAGCACACGGAACACATCGGCAGCGTAACGGTTTCTGATCTCGCGTATGCTGTGCGATTTGAACACCTTAAGGCCGTAGCGCTTCATAACAGCCTCGCACATACGGGTATGCCGTTCGGGCGCACCCTCCGGAACCTTGATGTGCATCTCTATCCACCCCAGTTCTTTCTCGAATCCGAGACGTTTCATATGTTCCGGATAGTAGGGATAGTTGTATATGGTCGACATTGTTGCCAACTGGTCAAAGCCGTCCACCAGCATACCCTCACGGTCAAAATCGACAAAACCCAACGGTCCGTGAATGGCTGTCATACCACGTTCACGGCCCCATTCCGTCACTTTATCTATCAGAGCCGATGACACCTCGATGTCGTCCGTAAAGTCAATCCATCCGAAACGGACAGCCTTCTCTTTCCAATCACGGTTAGTCCTGTGGTTTATTATGGCAGCCACACGGCCGACCATCTTGCCATCCTTGTACGCCAGGAACAGTTCAGCCTCACAGAAATTGTAGGCGGGATTGCGTGACGGCAGCAGACAATCAAGCTCATCGCTGTACAGACCGGGGACGGAGTAAGGATTACCCCTATACAGGCGTTCGTTGAAAAAGATGAAACGCCTCAGTTCCCTTCGTGTTCTGACTGTTTTGATCTGAACGGACATAACTTCACTTCTACCTCCAAAATTACAAGATGTGGAGTAAATAAACAAGCGAAAGCGATTCAAATCAGTTTCTCCACCTTCTGTCTGTCTGTATCTGCCAGCAGTCCGCACAAGTGTCTGACAATGCGCTCGCGCGATTCCTGCGGTGTGCGGCCGTCAACGCTGCGCTCTATGGGAAACAGTTCGGGGTACATAGCTTCGGGCGTGCAGTAGCGGGCCACACCCCAGCCGTATGTCTCCCCCTTGCGCGACACGAGATATTCGAAATCGGCAATCGAAACGTGCGTGCCCATCTGCAGCTGTGCAATAAGCGAGTCGAACGCCATACCGTTATGCTCATTGACAACCGATTCATCCGGGTTCTGCGGACTGACAATGCGGCGCTTGCGGCTCAGACTGAAACCGCTGGCCTTCTTGAGCTCCTTCGAAAGCATCGACTCATTTTCGACCAGTACCCTATGAATGTTCCGCGCATCGTCATCATAACCCGTCAAAGGCAATAATGAGCGCCTCCAATTCATGAAATCAGGCAGCCACTCCAGACTGACATACCCTGCCTTGCCCTTGAAGAACTTGCCGTATGCCGATTCCCAGTGCGATATAATGGGTCCCTTCCACTGCCAGGGTCCGTCAGAAGTATCATCTCCGAACAGCAGTTCCGGCGGAGTCATCTCCTCAATGGAGAAGCCGTCGATGCAGTTTCTGAAGAACGGCATAAAGCCCACCTGCCTGATATGTCTCTCCAGCTGCTCCTGACGCTCAATTACGACACCGTATCTGTCAAACTGTTCCATACCACGGCAAAGTTAGAATCTGTTTTCGGATTTTGCGTTCAAAAACATTTCGATTTTGATAATATGCAACAAGTTACTATCTTTGACAGAAAGGAAACAAAAAACGAGCTATATGACAGGATTCTTCAGAAAAATCAGTAGTCTGATAATATGCGTGTGTTTTACAATAGGAGCTGAAGCATTCGACAATTCGGAAAATCTGATTTCCGACATCAATTCAAGTACGTTTGAGCATGGCATTGGGCAGTGGGCATTCGTCAACGGCAATGACAACGGCGGCAAGGCAAGCCTGTCAACTCATTTCCCCGGATACGGCGGTAACGGATACTGCCTGCTGCTTAAGAACACAGCCGCAGCATCGGACAACTGGAAAGCTCAGGTGCGATACGAATTCTCACCCACCCTGCCGGCAGGAAAATACAGACTCGAGTTCTACGCCAAGGCCAGTTCGCCGACCCGTCTTGAATTCGGATATCAGAAGAATGCTTACCAGGACGGTGAAAAGTTAGGGATTTATTTTGACCTGACGACTACCTGGACTCTGCAGACGCTTGACTTTTCAATGGAATTCGGCGACGTGGCACGAATGTTCTTCAATTTCGGGAAATTCAACGGCATGATAAATCTGGACAACATCAGACTGCTTGACATGAACCCGCCGATTGAAGAGCCGAACGTTGAAGGAAATCTGATAACTGATGATGCCTCGTACAACTTCAACGACTGCACGATCGGGCAATGGGTCATGCCTGCCGGTCATGACAATTCCGGTGCTGCAAGCGCAGCCCCAATCACCCCGGGATACGGCAGGAGCGCCGCATGTATGCACCTTTACAACAGTTCGAAGAACGCCGACAACAGCAGTGCAAAGGTTGAACTGAAGCTGAACGCGCCACTTGAGAAGGGCAATTACCGTCTTGAATTCTACGCCAGGGCATCCGAAGAGTGCAGTCATCTGGAATTCGGTTGCCGCTGTGAGGACCCGGAGGCAGGCGATATGTGCGGAAAGAATTTCACTCTGAACAGCGAATGGTCAAAAAAGTCCGTAAAGTTCGAAACGGCATTCGCCGGCGCAGAATACCTGTATTTCAATTTTGCAAACGGAACAGCAGATATCGTTATTGACAGGATTGTCCTGAAACCGATTGCGGCTCCCACACCAGTGCCAGGTGATGAGATACCTTATTACTACCCCGTCGAAGAGGAATGCGCAGGCCAACCTGCACCGTACCTGCCTGCAGTAAACCAGCTGACATCGTATCGGATGCTGCCGGATCCATTTGTATATTCCGATGGTCAGGACACTGTGAAATACTTCAAGGACTGGGCAAAACGCCGTTACGAGATTTCGAAGGAGATACAGAATTACGAAATCGGCACCAAGCCGACGGTAACGCCTGAACAGATTTCGGCCAGCATGTCCGGCAATACTCTCAAGGTGGTGGTAACAGTCGGCAAGAATTCACTTACGCTGACATCGACCATTTCTTTTCCCAAGTCAGCAAGCAATCCATGCCCGCTGATGATAGGTACCAGTATGAATTCGCTTCCGGCCAGTTTCTTCAGCGAGAACGGCATAGCCACTATGACATTCTCCGAGGCACAGGTCAACAACTACACTCAGGCAGGCGGAACACCTTCAGGGCGCGGCAACTATAATTTCGACAAGCTATATCCAGAACTGAAGTCGAATGGAGCATACGCCGAATGGGCGTGGGGCGTGAGCCGCCTCATTGACGGATTATACCAGTTAGGCGAAGATGAAACCGGCATTGATCTGGCACACATCGGAGTAACAGGCTGTTCATACGCCGGCAAGATGGCCCTGTTCGCCGGAGCTATGGACGAACGTATATGCCTGACGATAGCCCAGGAACCGGGAGGCGGAGGTGCAGCTGCATGGCGTATTTCTGAAGGAATGAACGATGTTGAGAAGCTTGGAGCCACCGACGGGAACTGGTTCAGAGAAGGTTTCCAGAACAATTTCTCCGGCAGCAACTGCTACAAACTGCCGTACGACCACCACGAGCTTATTGCGATGTGCTGTCCGCGTGCGGTCCTGGTTCTCGGAAACCCCGATTACATCTGGTTGGCCGACGAGTCCGGGTACATTTCAAGTGTGGCCGCACGCGAAGTCTGGAGGCGTTTCGGCATAGAAGAGCGAATGGGCTATTCAATTGTCGGAGGTCACGGACACTGCTCTCTGCCCACTACGCAATACACCGAAGTCAGGAATTTCATCAGAAGATTCCTGCTTGACGATACCGATGCGGACACTCAGGTCTGCATAGCACCCAATTTCAAGAACACCGATGCTGAGAAATGGTTCAGCGCATGGAGCGATGTAACCTCTCCGTATGACCCGTCTTCAGTAACAGGGACGATTGCAGCCGAACCCGCAGCTATGACTGTATTATATAACGGCAATGTTGCGACGGTCTTGTTTACGACCGCCAGTGACTGTGATGTGGAATTTGTGGTACACGACATATCAGGTGCCATCGTCGGTCATACTGACAGAAGCCGCTATTCTGCCGGCAGCCACAATGTCCGTCTATGCGAACTCCCGGGTAAAGGCACATATCTGTGCACGATGTGCGCAGGTTCAGAAACTCTGAGCAGCAAGTTTATCGTGTACTGACATACAGGACAATGGCTGGAACATCAGTAAGACACGCCCTGACCACCCTGCTGATAATGACTGCCCTATCCGTTTACGGGAACGGTCACGCAAATACAGCCCCTGACACAAAGGTGAATGCAGCCGCACTTGCTGACTTCGGCAGTGCGGTCTGCAACATTGGGCTGTTCAGTTCTACGGACACCATACATACTTTCAGCATAGGACTGCACAACATCGGCACCGCCACATTGGAGATATACGGTACTGATACATCGTGCTCGTGCACATCCGTATCACTCTCCGACAGTTGCGTGACTCCGGGCGATTCCGCAACAATAACAGTAACATACAACGCTGCGGACAAATGGCCCGGCATAATAAATCAGTCGGCCAGAATAAGATGCAGTGCATCGGACTCGCCGATAAACATACGCATCACCGGCTTTATGTACGACAATTCTACAGAACCGGACAGCATCACCCGTGCAGACTGGCCGATTTTTGCTGAACCTCAGATTACGAAACTGTAGATACCTGACAACACGAGGCAGGCAATTCCCTTCAATCCAAATTCCGACCATCCTAAACTCGATAAACGGAGCAGACGCAGGCGTTGCCCGGATGCGGGCGTATGAGCGGAGAGCCGAAAAGCGAGCAGGTCTGCAGACCGTCAAATGCCATGAGTGTCTGAGCGTAGCGAGTTCTCATGGCATAGGGCTGCAGACCGTACGAGCCGGCGCGAAGCGTGCTTAGCCCGCATCCGGGCAACGCCTGCGTCTGCGGTGCAGAATCGAAGTCTATGACTGCGGTGAATCGAAGCCAGAGGCTACGGCGAAGAAACGCTCTCCGCGAATTGGAGCCGACCTGATGTGTTTATAACTACAACAAAATTCATAAAAAACTTAAAAACGTTTGGTGGTAATTACAATATGTAGTTTATTTGCGCCGTAATCAATTTGCAAAAAGATGAAAAAGCTCACTGACAAGGAATTGGAAATTATGAACGTGCTCTGGGAGAACGAGGCACTTTCAATGCGGGACATAGTGGAGAAACTTCCGGAACCGAAACCACATTTCAATACGGTATCGACCTTTGTCCGCCGTCTGGAGAACAGCGGTATGGTCAGCCACAAGGAACTGGGCGTAAGGTTTTTCCTGTACGAAGCTGCTATGACAAAGGAGAAGTATGCCGAGATGCTGAATCGCGACAGCGTGAGCAAACTCTTTGCCGGTTCTTATATGGACTTCATCTCCTGCCTGGTGGAACAGCAGGAGGTCAGCATTGACGAACTGAAGGAACTGATCCGTATGGTCGAAAACAAATAATAACGCGCGATGGGCAATGCATTCCTATTTGTTCTGATGTGGGCTATGACGCTCATCCTGCTGCTGGCAGTCTATAAGCTCTGCTTCAGCGGCACTACTCTGCACCGTTTCAACAGGTGCTACCTGCTGGGCGCGACAGTGCTGTCAGCAATCATTCCGCTGACGCATCTTTCCGTACCGCAGACTGCGGTTGTCCCCATTCACGAAACCTTTTTTGCCCAGACCCTTCAGGAAGTGACCGTTTACGGCAATGCCGCCAGTGCAGCAGAGGCCGTTCAGGCGACATCCGGATTCACGTGGGCCTGGCTGCTTGTGGGCTGTTGGGCAGTATATGTCATTGTACTGATAATCGGCTGGACACGCTCCATCATCAAGACAAGACGGTTCCTGAAAGGCAAGACTGTGCACAGACTGGGACACATCCGCGTGGTATCGCACGATGAACAGTTCGGCCCGTTCAGCTGGATGAACTACATCGTCATCTCACGTGCTGAGAACGGATTTGCACGTCGCGCCAGTATCCGTCACGAGATATCGCACATCAGGCTCGGTCACTACGCCGACCTGGTGTTCCTGCTTGCCTGTACCATTGTCAACCCAGTATGCTGGCTGATAATGAAGGAAATAAAGATAGTCCACGAATATGAGGCCGATGACGAAGTGATCAATCGTTTCGGAATAGTAGAAAAGGATTACCAGAGACTTTTGATAATGAGAACCGTTGGTGCAGAGGCCTATGCGCTGGCAAGTTCTTTCAATTTGAACATTAAACAACGTATCATTATGATGAAGAAAGATAAGACAATGAAAAGGAGGATGCTGTATCTCCTTGCAGTGATTCCGGTCATCGGAGTGATGTCACTGCTCTGCGGAAATAAGGCGAATGCCGCCACGCAGCAGCCGCTTACCAGTTCGGATGACATAGACAGTGAAAATGTAATTAACATTCTGATAGACCGTGGCATTAGCTATCAGCTGCCTGATTCAGAGCCCGCAGATGCTTTCACCCCAGTCGGAGATGTGAAAGAACTGGGCAAAATTATCAAGGACAGAAATATCAGCAAAGCCATAATTGCTATCGGTGAGAATGAAAAA
>JAZUJU010000033.1:0-9113 GCA_045642985.1 Bacteroidaceae bacterium
CAGCAGTATGATGACGGCTGCGAGAATGGCAAAGGCGCCGAGGAACCATCCGAAACCGGTCTTTTCCAGATGAAAAATCCTTTTTACGGTGGCTCCGTACCAGTTGATGAACTTACCGGTAAATAGAACCAGACACATTCCGATGGCCGGAAGCAGGGAGAGTGAAATCTTGTAACCAGTCAGCGCAGAGTTGTCGTAGCTGTACAGTCTGCACACAAGCAGAAGCGCCAGATATACCAAATAGAAAACGGTTCCGGCCGCAATCTTTACAGCCCGGTTCCGGCATTTGCGGTTTCCGTAGAAAATGACGAAGCCGAGAAGAATGGATATGCACCATACGACAGCAAGGAATAACTTGGGAATATCCGCCCCGGCCGGGACGAACCACTTGCCGATGATGTCAGCAAAGAGATACAGTATTATTCCCAATGTCAGGAATGTGACCGTTCTCTTTTTCCTTTCGAACTGTTCGTCAGCCTGTCGTAAACTCCTCTGCTCCTCTTCCATATCGTAAATTACCTAACGTGATGTTTCCACTGCTTTGGTAGCCGGTCTTTCCGCATTGCGCCGTGCGGTGCTCTCAACGACAGCAGATGCCAGCGCATCGAATGCGCGTCCTACGATCGAATAGCGGTCAAGCGCAACAGGACGGCCGCTGTCACCGCCTTCGCAGATGCTCTGCACTATCGGAATCTGCCCGAGCAGTGGAACGTCAAGCTCTTCGGCCAGACGCTTGCAACCCTCCTTGCCGAACAGATAATAGCGATTCTCTGGCAATTCTGCAGGTGTGAACCAGGACATGTTCTCCACGAGTCCTATGACTGGAACATCAACCTTCGGATTGGTGAACATATCTATTCCCTTGCGAGCGTCGGCAAGTGCTACCTCCTGCGGTGTGCTTACGACAACTGCACCGGTAAGTCCGAGAGTCTGGACAAGAGTCAGGTGAATGTCGCTTGTTCCGGGTGGCATATCTATCAGAAAATAGTCCAGTTCTCCCCAGTCTGCCTCTTCGATGAGTTGTTTGAGGGCATTGCTTGCCATTGCTCCGCGCCAAAGCACAGCCTGCCCGGGATCGACAAAGAATCCTATTGAAAGAAGTTTGACGCCGTACTGTTCGACAGGAATGATGAGGTCACGTCCGTCTATGTTCTCCGCATAAGGACGGGCATCTTCAACCTGAAACATCTTTGGCTGCGACGGACCGAATATGTCTGCATCCAGAAGTCCGACCTTATATCCTTGCTGGGCCAGCGCTACCGCGAGATTGGCAGCTACCGTCGATTTTCCTACGCCACCCTTGCCCGAAGCCACTGCGATAGTGTTCCTCACACCCGGAAGAACAGGCATGGCCTCGACTGGCTGCTGTCTTGTCTTGACATTGATGCTGACCTGCACATCCTTGCCGGCCTTCTGCTTGATAACGGCCTCGGCCGACTTGACTATCGACTTGATGAACGGGTCGGTGGGCTTTTCGAAAATCAGCGAAAATGAAACGGTATTGTCGCAGATACGTATGTCGTCCTCGAGCATCTGCAGAGTTATGATGTCCTTGCCGGAGCCCGGATATCGGACCGTACTGAGGGCCTCCTTGATCAAATTCGGATATAGTGCCATTGCTGTCTATTTTGATGTGGTGTTTCCGCTTCGCCTGTACCTGCCGTAACTGCGGTAGTCGTCCATTTCGATTTCTACATCAGGTTCGGTCAGGATGCCTTCCTGTGGCAGGCTGAAACGTATGTACTTTATTGTCTTGCCGCGCTCGCGCCACTGCTGCTCGTAGTATGTCTGTATGGACAGAACGGCGTCATCGGCCTTTTCCGAAGCATACAGATCACTGATGCGGATGTCGCTGTGCAGTCCGTTTCTGTCAACGAGCAGCGATGTGTAGGTGAACAGGAAATTGCTGTCGGTCTTGAGATTGATGATGCCGTCCGGTGCAAGAATCCGGCGGTAGCTTTCAAGAAAGCGCGTCGAAGTGAGACGCTTGGTCGCCTTCTTCATCTGCGGGTCGGGAAATGTGAGCCATATTTCGCTTACCTCGGCTCTGTCAAAACAACGGTCTATGAGCCCGATTTCGGTGCGCAGGAACGCAACGTTCGTGAGGCCTTCTTCGAGCGCCATCTTCGCGCCGGTCCACATTCTGGCTCCTTTAATGTCAATGCCGATGAAATTCCTGTCAGGACACTGCCTGGCCAGACCTACGGTATATTCGCCGCGTCCGCAGCCCAATTCGAGCACAATGGGATTGCCGTTGTGGAAAAAAGAGCTGTTCCAACAGCCCTTCTTTTCAAACGGGACATCGTCCTTGAATGAAATCTGCGGTTCAAAGACGTTCTGAAATGTCCGCATGTCTGCGAACTTGGCCAGTTTGCCTTTGCCCATCAGAGGTCAAGGACTGTTACCCAGCCGTACGGATCCTCAACGGCACCGTACTGAATTCCGCGGAATTGTCTGTAAAGCTTTTCGAGGACAGGACCCGGTTTGCCGTTCTTGGCAATAACATAGCTCTTGCCCAGTTCGATATCGTCGATGCGCTCGATAGGGGAGATTACGGCTGCGGTACCGCAAGCACCTGCCTCATCGAATTCCTCAAGTTCCTCGAGCGGTACAGGACGAACCTCAACCTCCATTCCGAAGTCCTTGGCAATCTGCATCAGGCAGCGGTTGGTTACCGACGGAAGGATTGACTCTGACTTCGGGGTGATGTACTTGTTTCCCTTGATGCCGATGAAGTTGGCTGCGCCGCATTCGTCGATGTACTTCTTCTCCTTTGAATCAAGATAGAACTCGCTGGAGTAACCCATGTCATGAGCGAGCTTACTTGCGCGGAGAGCAGCTGCGTAGTTTCCTCCGACTTTGTATTTGCCCATACCGAGAGGTGCAGAACGGTCATACGAACGTACCAGAGCGTATGGAGTGGCTGCGAAACCGCCCTTGAAATACGGACCTACCGGTACTGTGAACATGATGCAGAGGAATTCTGTGGCTGTACGTACGCCTACCTGAGGACCTGTACCTATCATAAGTGGTCTTACATAGAGCGATGCTCCGCTTTCGTAAGGCGGAATGTAGTCCTTGTTGAGTCGTACGACCTTCTCGACCATCTTGCAGAATGTCTCAACGGGAAGCTCCGGCATCAGAGTGGCACGGCAGGAACTCTGCAGACGCTCTGCATTGGCCTGCATTCTGAAAATGCGTACCTTGCCCTCCTTGCTTTTGAATACCTTCAGTCCCTCGAATGCCTCCTGTCCGTAATGCAGACAGGTCGCTGCCATGTGGATTGGAATGAAGGGAGTATCACAACTTTCAATTTCGCCCCATGCTCCATTCTTGTACGCGATACGTACGTTCCAGTCGGTTTCCATATAACCGAATGAAAGATTTGACCAGTCAATCTTTTTCATAATTGCAATATTTGAAATTTATTATTTTCTCTTTTTACTGCCTCGTTTCCCGGAATTGTCGTCACTCTCGAAGAACTGCCGCCAGTCACTGCCGTCACCGGAATCATCAAAGTCGTCATAATAATGCCTGGGCTGATGGCGCTCATTCCGGCTGAGTTTTGCTGCAGCGGCACGTTCCTCGACGCGCTTCCTTCCGCGTTCCTCTCTGCCGTTCCTTTCCTGGACAGTCTTTTCCCTGCTGTCATTCTCTTTACTGCCACGCCCGCTTCTGCGAGTCTCCTTAGTGCGTTCATCTTTGCGACGCTCTTCATTATGACGCTCCTCACGGCGGCTCCCGTCCTTGTGATTGCCGTCTTTGCGATTGTCGTCCCGGCGATTGCCGTCTCTGCGACGTTCCTTCCTGGGACTTTTGTCCTTGCGGCTCTCGTCACTGTCATCGGTCCTGCGCTCCTGACTTGCTGTTTCGACATGAACCTCGCGTCCCTTGTACACGACCCCGGCGAAGGCTTCGATGATTTCCTCTTCGAACTCTTCGGGTATTTCGAAGAACGAGAAACTCTTCATCAGGTCGATGCGGCCTATGTCGATGCGCGGGCCGGGCAGACGTCTGTTGATCATCTCCATAATGTTGGTCGGCCTGATTCCGTCAAGTTTGCCGACATTGATGAACATTCGCTTGAATCCGTCACGCGCTATACGTTTCTTCTCTTTCTTCTCCTTTTTCTGCTCATCGCTCTTCTGGACGACGACCTCCTCGAGTTCGGGCGCGTTGCTGTAATAGCTGGCAAAGCGGATGAACTCTCGGCCTACGACACGCTTGATGATGTCCTCCTTGTCTAGCCAGTCCAGCTTGCGGAGAATGTCCGGAAGGAACGGAGCAATCTGTTCCTCGTCAACCTGAAAGCGCTCGATGTCATCCATCACCTTGTACAGCTGCTTCTCGCAAATCTTCTCTCCTGACGGCATGACGCCGGCCGTGAACTGCTTGCCTATGCTCTTTTCGATGACTCGTATCTTTCCCTTCTCCCTAAGATTGATGATGGATATGGAAGTTCCCGTCTTGCCGGCACGACCGGTACGGCCGCTGCGGTGGGTATAGTTCTCGGTATCGTCAGGCAGACCGTAGTTGATGACATGAGTCAGGTCGTCCACATCAAGTCCTCTTGCTGCCACATCGGTGGCGACGAGCAGCTGCAGCTGACGCTTGCGGAACTTCTGCATGGTCAGGTCGCGCTGTGCCTGAGACAGCTCTCCGTGGAGTGAATCGGCATTGTAGCCGTCCTGTATCAGCTTGTCAGCCACTTCCTGGGTCTCGAGCCTGGTGCGGCAGAATATGATTGCGTATATGCTCGGATAGTAGTCGACGATGCGTTTCAGCGCCAGGTACTTGTCCTTTGCATGCACCATATAATAGATGTGGTTCACATTCTCGGCGCCTTCGTTACGCGTGCCTATCACAATTTCCTGAGCATCGTGCAGATATTTGGCGGCGATGGCGGAAATCTCCCTGCTCATCGTGGCCGAGAACATCAGTGTCTGACGTCCTTCGGGCACTGCCGATACGATGGCCTCAAGATCGTCTGCAAAACCCATGTTCAGCATTTCGTCAGCCTCGTCAAGAATCAGGGTCCTGATGGAGTCAAGCCTTACCACCTTACGGTTCATCAGATCTAGCAGACGCCCCGGAGTCGCTACTATGATGTGTGCTCCGCGTTTGAAATTGCGAATCTGGTTTTCGATTGATGTACCGCCGTACATAGGGATAATGTGCAGACCGTCGATGTATTTCGAAAAGTCGGCAAGATCGCCGGCTATCTGAATGCACAGTTCGCGGGTGGGACTGAGAATCAGAACCTGAGCGTCGGAACAGCTGACATCAGTCTGCTGTATCAGCGGCAGACCGTATGCGGCGGTTTTTCCGGTGCCTGTCTGTGCAAGTGCTACAAGATCCCCCTGATTGCCTAACAGACAGGGAATTACAGCCTCCTGCACCGGCATCGGATACTTGAAGCCTATCTCTTCGATTGCCTTCAGTATATCGCTCCTGACTCCCAGTTCCTCAAAGCTCTTCATTCCGCTCTATCACTGCAGATCAAAATATCCTTCGCCTATCATTACCTTGTCGGCAAAGACGAACACATTGTATGTACCTTCGTAAAGGAACTCTTCCACGGGCCAGTACATTGATACTTCCTGCTGTTCTCCGTCGTATTCGATGAGTTTCTTCATTGAATACTCGAGTGTGGTGTCCTCGTAGCTGAATGTGCCGGAGTCCTCCTTCTTGAGGATTTCTCCGTCAGGTTTCATCAGCTGTACATATATATTCTTTTCTCCAGTCTTGGTGGTGATGTTCTTGGCCAGGGTGAAACTGACGGTGATGCTCGTCACCTTCTTGATTTTGTGTTCCTCCTTGTCGCGTTTGTTGCGTGGAACTGCGGTGACGCCGACAGCGTCCAGCTGCGATGCGAGCTGTACGATTTCCTCGGCTTTCTCCTTGGCCTCGGTAAGAACTGTTATGGTCTGTGTGGCAGCCTTGAACTGCTCCCTGACCTGAGTGTTCTCCTTCTCAAGCTTCTTGTTGATGCGGTCGAGAGAGTCAATCTGTGCCACGTATGTGCGCATGACCTGTCTGACGGTAGCCAGCTCCTTCTTGAGACGGGTGATTTCGGCCGTATTGGTAGCCTTGGTCTGGCGAAGTTCCTCCAACAGCTGCTGGGTACGTATCTTCTCCTTTTCAAGCTGGCGTACCAGCGAGTCGTTCGAGATCTGAACCTGCAGTTCGTCGTACTGTACGGCAAAACTGGAGTATTCGTTCTCCATCTCCTCCTTCTCAATTTCGAAGAGCTGTGTCATCTCCTCGTTTTCTACTGTCTTCTGACGCAGCTGCCACACAAGTGCGACTATTGCCAGCACCAGGACGGCAAGTATCGGAATGATTATACCTTTTTTCATATCAGTTAGCAGTTACGGCCTAAACGGCGCATGTTATCCTTGATTGTTGCAATCTTCTGCTCGGCATCGGACTTTTTCTTGCGTTCCATCACCACAACAGCAGCCGGAGCGTGAGCTATGAAGTTCTCGTTATTCAACTTGCCCATCACACCCTTCAGGAAACCCTCCAGATGAGCGAGCTCGGCATCAAGCTTTGCCAGTTCGGCATCGACGTCAATCAGACCGCCCAGACGCACGGCGTATTCGCTGGTGCCGACCATGAACGATGCTGTGCCGTCGCTTTTAGCATCGACAGTTACGACTTCGTCGAGAGCCGCCATCTTCCTGATGATGCTGTCAAGACGCTGCAGACGGTATGAGCCGATGGCTTCGAGTGTCAGAGCGTCACGCATGGCGATGTTCTTCTGCTTGCGGATGGAACGGATTTCAGTGACGAGGGCCTTGCAGCTCTCAAAATCGCTGATTACCGTTTCAAGATATCCGTGGTCAATTTCCAGAATTGACTGGTTCATAATGCTTTCGCCCGGTTTGCGCTCACGGACGTTCTGCCAGAGTTCTTCTGTAATGAACGGCATGAACGGGTGGAGCAGTAGCAGCAGCTTTTCGAACATGTCGAGAGTGGATTCGTAAGTCTGTCTGTCAATAGGCTGTCCGTATGCAGGCTTGATGATCTCAAGATACCAGCTTGCGAACTCGTCCCAGAACAGTTTGTATGCGGTCATCAGGGCCTCGTTGATGCGGTATTTTGACATCAGGTCACTGATTTCGGCTGCGGACCTTGAGAGCATGGCATCAAACCATTCGACGGCCAGACGCGAACTTTCAGGCTGGCTGATGTCCGCCGAAACGGTCCAGCTCTGAGTCAGACGGAATGCATTCCAAATCTTGTTGTTGAAATTCCTTCCCTGCTCGCATATCGCCTCGTCAAATGGAATGTCGTTTCCGGCCGGAGCGGAGAGCATGAGTCCCATACGTACGCCGTCGGCGCCGTACTTCTCAATCAGACCGATGGGATCGGGACTGTTGCCGAGAGACTTGCTCATCTTGCGTCCCAGCTTGTCGCGGACAATTCCTGTGAAGTATACGTTGCGGAATGGCATCGTGCCTCTGTATTCGTAGCCGGCCATTATCATTCGGGCAACCCAGAAGAAGATGATGTCGGGACCGGTGACCAGGTCATTGGTCGGGTAGTAGTATCTGATTTCCTCGTTATCCGGATTGTTGATGCCGTCAAAAAGGCTTATCGGCCAGAGCCAGCTGCTGAACCATGTGTCGAGAACATCCTCGTCCTGACGCAGGTCATCTGCAGTCAGAGTGCTGTCTCCGCTCTTTTCGCGGGCAAGTTCCACGGCCTTCTCTATGGTTTCTGCAACTACATATCCGCCCGTCGGCAGATAATAAGCCGGTATTCTGTGACCCCACCAGAGCTGACGGCTCACGCACCAGTCCTTGATGTTCTCAAGCCAGTTGCGGTAGGTGTTCTTGTATTTGGCAGGGTAGAATTTGAGCTCGTCGTTCATTACAGGAGGCAGTGCCATGTCGGCAAAGTGCTTCATGCTGAGAAACCACTGCATCGAGAGCTTGGGCTCGATTACGGTGTCAGAGTTGCGTTCGCTGTATCCCACCTTGTTGGTGTAGTCCTCCATCTTCTCGAGCAGTCCGGCCTCCTGAAGGTCGATGGCAATCTGCTTTCTGACTTCAAAGCGGTCCTGACCCACATACAGTCCGGCGGCCTCGCTCAGAGTACCGTCATCGTTGAATATGTCGATGGTTTTGAGATTATATTTCTCGCCGAGCATATAGTCGTTCACATCGTGGGCCGGGGTGACCTTGAGACAGCCGGTACCGAACTCTATATCGACGTAATCGTCTTCGATGACAGGAATGACTCGTCCGACAAGCGGAACGATAACCTTATGGCCGCTTATCCAGCGGTTCTTGGCGTCGGCTGGATTGATGCACATAGCGGTATCGCCCATTATTGTCTCCGGACGGGTGGTGGCCACGACAGCGTACCAGCCCTTGGCGTCCCTGTGCAGGACCTCGCCCTCAATGTTCTTGGGCTGAACCTGATCCTGATCGGCGATGTAGTATTTCAGATAGTACAGCTTGCTGTGCTCCTCCTTGTAGATGACTTCCTCGTCGCTGAGGGCGGTCTTGGCCTTGGGATCCCAGTTGACCATTCGGACGCCGCGGTAAATCAGCCCCTTTCTGTACAGGTCGCAGAATACCTTGATGACGCTTTCGGAACGTGTCTCATCCATAGTGAAGGCGGTACGGTCCCAGTCGCAACTGCATCCCAGCCGGCGCAGCTGCTTGAGGATGATGCCTCCGTGCTCTTCCTTCCATTCCCAGGCATGTTTCAGGAACTCGTCGCGGGTAAGGTCTGTCTTTTTGATACCCTGAGCTGCGAGCTTTGCCACGACCTTGGCCTCGGTGGCGATTGATGCATGGTCTGTTCCCGGCACCCAAAGGGCGTTCTTGCCCGTCATTCTGGCACGGCGCACCAGAATGTCCTGAATGGTGTTGTTGAGCATGTGACCCATATGAAGCACACCGGTAACGTTTGGTGGCGGAATTACGATTGTGAACGGTTCGCGCCCATCCGGTTCTGAATGAAAGAGCTTGTTGTCCTCCCAGTACTTGTACCACTTTCCCTCGACTTCTGCAGGGTTGTATTTGCTTGCTAATTCCATAATAGTACGGCTTATCCCATTTTAATCTGCAAAGATATGGAAAAAGCTGACAGGATGA